>DALYJJ010000027.1:0-52949 GCA_031969915.1 Bryobacteraceae bacterium
CGAAGTACTTCGGGGGCGGTGTGTTCGGAGCGCTGGACGATTACAAGGCGTTTTCGAAAGCGATTCTGATTCAACGGATCATCACGTCATCGGAAGCGCGCGGCGCGGAGATTCTCGGCTTCGGCGACGGCTACGTGGAGATCCAGAACGTGAAGCAGGTGGGGGGCGTTGCCGTGGGTGTGGCCTCCGACGAGCCCGAGTGCCGCCGGGTGGACGAGTGGAAACGCAACCGGCTGGTGGGCGTGGGCGCGGACTTCATCGTGCCCAACTACGAGGACCACGAAGAACTGCTCAGCGCGTTGTTCCCCGCCAACGCCGCCGTTCCCGCATAAGCATGGGTTCGAAGTACCCTCTTTTCGACCGGTCGCGGCTGGAGATCAAGCCGCTGGCTGAGCGCGTCCACGACCTGGACCTTTCGCATTGGCTCGGGCTCGAAGACGCGGCGCCGCCCTTCAGCCACGCCGATCTTCCCAACGTGGCGGAGCGGTTGCGGCGGGCGAAGGACCGGGGCGCCGCGCGTATTCTGATGATGGGCGCGCACCTGATCCGGGCGGGAGTGAACCGCCACCTGATCGACATGATGGAGCGCGGTGCGATCTCACATCTGGCGATGAACGGCGCGGGCGTGATCCACGATTACGAACTGGCCCGCATCGGCGCTACAACGGAGAGCGTCGCCCGCTACATCCGCACGGGTGAGTTCGGCTTGTGGCGCGAAACCGGCGAACTGAACGATTGGATCGCCGCAGCGGCGCGCTCGGGCGCCGGCCTCGGCGAGACGGCGGGCCGGCTGATCGAGGAGTCCGGGTTCCCGCACCGGAGCCTGAGCGTGTTGGCCGCCGCGTGGCGGTTGTCGATTCCGGTCACCGTTCACGTGGGTGTCGGCTACGACATCCTGCACGAACATCCCAACTGCGACGGCGCCTCGCTGGGCGCCGCAAGTTATACCGATTTCCTGATCTTCACCGCCGCGGTGGAGCGTCTGGAGGGCGGTGTCCTGCTGAGCTTCGGCTCGGCGATCATGGCCCCCGAGGTTTATTTGAAGGCGTTGGCGATGGCCCGCAACGTGGCCCGCCAAGAGGGCCGCCCGATCCGGAGCTTCTCGACCGCAGTCTTCGACATCGTCCCGATCGAAGGGGATGTTCATCGCGAACTGCCCCGAACGGATCCCGGCTACTACTTCCGTCCGCACAAGACGGTGCTGGTGCGGACCGTGGCCGACGGCGGCGAGAGCTTCTACATCTGCGGCAAACACCGGGAGACCTTTCCCGCGCTGCGCCGCGCCTACCTGGAACTGCCGTGACGATACGCGAGATTCTGCCGGGAATTTCCAAACTATCCGCCCTGGTGGTGGGCGACATCTGCCTGGACCGCTGGTGCACCTACGAGCCAGCGCTCACCGAGCCTTCGCGGGAAACGGGGCTGGACCGCGTGGCCGTGGTGCGGACTGAGTTGACCGCCGGCGCAGGCGGGACGGTGGCCAACAACCTGGCCGCTCTGGGCGTGGGACATGTTTCCGTGCTCGGACTGTTCGGTGACGATGGGCACGGCTTTGAACTGCGCCAGGCGCTCTCGCGGATGGGCATCGATGTGACGCTGCTGGTGAACAGCGGCCAGCGGCCCACGTTCACCTACACCAAGCTGATCAACGCCCGCACCGGCGAAGAGGACCGGGGGCGCGTGGATTTCGTCGCCGCAGAGGATGTTCCGGCCCCGCTCGAGGAAGAACTCGTGGATCACCTGCGCGCCGCATACTCCGATTTCGGCGTGATCATCGTCTCGGACCAGGCGGAAACGGAGACCGGCGCGGTGGTCACCGCGCGGATGCGCGCGCTGCTGGCGGAGCTGGCGGCGCGCGACCACAAGCACGTGATCTGGGCCGACTCCCGGCTCCGCATCGAGCACTTCCGGCGGGTGATCGTGAAGCCCAATGAGCGCGAGGCCCGCGAGGCTTGCGGGCGCGCCTTCGGCGGCGGCATCGACCTCGAGCGCCTGCGCCGCCTGGCGGAGGCGCCGGTGTTGATGGCCACGCACGGCGGCGAGGGCGTGGAGGTGCTTTCCGAAGGTGCGCCGCGTACCTTTGTGGCGACGCGAAAGGTGGAGCAGCCCGTGGACATCTGCGGCGCGGGCGACAGCTTCTCGGCCGGCGCGGCGCTGGCCTATGCGCTCACCCGGGACGCCTCCCGCGCCGCGGAGTTCGGCAACCTTGTGGCGTCGATTACGATCATGAAGAAAGGCACGGGGACGGCATCTCCCGCTGAGATCCTCGAAAAGGCCAGATCCCTCGGCATCGAATGACCACGCTCGCGCTCGACATCGGCGGCACGAAGTTCACCGTCGCGGTCTTTGACGGCGAAACCATGGTGCGCCGCGAATCGCGCGCCACGGACCGGGCGGGCGGCCGCGGGTGGATGATGGAGCAGTTGCTGCCGCTGGCGAAGGCCTGGAGCCTGGAGTATGGCATCGGCAACTGCGGCATCGGCTTCGGCGGTCCGGTGGATTTCCGGCGCCAGCGAGTGACGCTTTCGACGCACGTGGGCGGATGGGACGACTTCGACCTGGCGGGCGCGCTCGCCGGGGCCACCGGCGCGCGCACGGTGATGGACAACGACGCCAACGTGGGCGCGCTCGGCGAGGGCCGTTACGGCGCGGGCCGCGATTGCCGGCCACTCTTCTATATGACGTTGTCCACGGGCATCGGAGGCGGCATCCTGACCGATGACGGACGCGTCCACCGCGGCGCCGATTCCTACGGCGGCGAGATCGGTCACCTCACCATCCGGCCGGGCGGTCCCGAGTGCCTGTGCGGGAGCCGCGGCTGTTTCGAACGGATCTGCTGCGGTCTGTGGCTGCAGCGCGATCACGGCCGGAGCGCGAAGGAACTGATGGAGGACGAGGCGTTCGTCCGCGATTACGTGGTGGATCTCGCGCTCGGTTTGAAGGCGGCGATCATGCTGTTGAACCCGGCGCGAATCGTAATCGGGGGCGGCATCGCCAAGGCGGGCGAACGCCTGTTCGCGCCGCTCCGAGACGAATTGCGGCGGCAGATTACGGGCTGGTCGCGCGCGCGGATCGATGTCGTCCCCGCCGCGCTGGGCGACGATAGTGTGTTGTGGGGCGCGCTGGCGCTGGTGAATGAGGAATCGAATGCACTTTCCGGAACAGTATAAGAACGACCTCCTGAGAACGATCGAGAACATCGACCTGGGCACGGTGGAGCAGGCCATCGAGTGGCTGAAGGCCGCGCGCGACCGGGGCAGCGCGATTTTCGTGTGCGGCAACGGCGGGAGCGCCGCCACCGCTTCGCACTTCGTCTGCGACATGGTGAAGGGCGCCAGTCTCGACCGCCCCGCGCGCTTCCGCATTCAGGCGCTCACCGACGCGATGGCGACCATCACCGCCTACTCGAACGACATCAGCTACGACCGGGTCTTTGTGGAGCCGCTCAAGAACTTCGCGCGGCGGGACGACGTGGTGATCGCCATCAGCGGGTCGGGCAACTCACCGAACGTGCTCCGCGCCGTGGAGTACGCGAATCAGAGCGGGTGCAAGACCATCGCCATGACCGGCCGCAACGGCGGCCAACTGGGGCCGCTGGCGCAGTTGAACATCCAGGTGCCGGAACCGCACATGGGCCGCATCGAAGACGCTCACATGATCGTGTGCCACATGATCGCCTACTACTTCATGGACGCCGAGTAGCGTCTTCGAGCATCGCCGCAACGGCGCGGAGTGGCTCGAACGTCGCAACGTGGTATCATGGCCGTGTTAAATAACATGGACGTGTGATGTTCGAGGAACAGGATGACTGCCGGTGAACGCGATCTTGCCCGACTTGTGGCCGACGCTTTTCGTCGGGCATCTTGGCGCGTCCATCACCCTCGGCAAGGCGATGGCCCTCAGCCGGACCTCATAGTGGAGGGCGGAGCGCGGAAGTACGTCGTCGAGATCAAGCGATCCTCGGAGGGGAGGCGCGATCGGGTCATTCCGTTGCTGTCGCAAGCGATCCTCGAGGCACAGGCATTCGCCAGGCAGTTTCCGGAGACGGTCGTTCCCGTCGCAGTGGTAGGAGCCGAACATCTTCCGCCTGCTGTTGTCGATTCTGTCCAGAGGTATGCGGACCGCGTCGCGCCGCAGATGGTGGCCGGGCTTGTGGATGCTGCGGGCTTGCGGGCATTTTGGGGTCACGGGCTGGAGGTCCTCAACGCGCGCCCCTCTTCGAAAGAGGACCGCGCGCGCCGGCGGATTGCCGGACAACCGCTGCCACAGTTGTTCTCCGACCTCAATCAGTGGATGCTGAAGATCCTGTTGGCAGAGTCAATCCCCGAGGGTCTTCTGTCGGCACCCCGATCCCGTTACAGAAATCCAACGAAGTTGGCAAGAGCAGCGGGGGTGTCAGTGATGAGCGCCGTCCGGCTGGTACGGAAATTGGAAAACGACGGCTTCGTTGATCCGGACGAGGACGTGCTGGCACTCGCACGGATTCCCGACCTGTTAGGCCGCTGGTCGGCTCGTCGGGAGTCCGCACGAGAGTTTCCCGTCCGCTGGTTGGTCAAGCGAGATCGATCTGCATTCGCCGGGTTCCTCAAGTCTTACAACGCCGGTACCCCGTCCGTTGGTAACGCTCTTGCCGGGCGCCGGCGCCAGCCCAGAGCGTGCCTTGGACTCTTCGCCGCCGCGGAAGCACTGGGATTCGGATTCGTTCATGGCGTCCCGCCGCACATCTACATGGAGCGGTTCGAGCCGGCGGTACTGGAAGAATGGGGCCTATCGCCAGAGGGCGCCGAGCACAGTCCAGACGCCTTCATACGCATCCCCGCAAACCCGGAGGCAGTGTTTCGCGCCGCCGTTGTGAAGGACGGAGTGCCATGTGCGGACATCCTGCAGGTGTGGCTCGATGTTTCGGATCATCCCTCTCGTGGAAAAGCGCAGGCAGATGCGATTGCGCGCCGGGCGCTTGCTCCGCTTCTGAGGAAAAGGTGATGACGCCGGACGTTGCGGGCTTCTCCCGTCTGATTACTGCGCTCGACCCGTGGCTCGACCGGGTGGTGATCGTTGGCGGCTGGGCCCACCGGTTGTACCACCTTCACCCCGCCGCGCAGAAGCTCGACTTCGCGCCACTGATGACGCTTGATGCCGACGTTGCCCTTCCGCAGAAGCTGCTTCCGCAAACGCCGACGATCCGGGAGGCTCTTGTGGCGCATGGTTTCCAAGAAGAGTTCCGCGGCGACGACATGCCGCCGGCAACGCTCTATCATCTGGGAGACAGCTACAGTGGCTTCTATGCAGAGTTCCTGACGCCGCTCACCGGCGGCGAGTACACGAGATCCGGCAAGCGGAAGGCAACTGCGCAGATTGCTGGCGTGAATTCGCAGCAGCTACGATTCCTCGAACCGCTCCTGAACGACCCCTGGACCGTTGAACTGAGCATGGACGATTTCGGATTGCCCGCGCCTAAGGCGGTCCGCGTAGCGAACCCGATGGGATTCCTGGCGCAGAAGCTGCTGATCCACCGAAAGCGATGCGCTGATGACCAGGCGAAGGACATCCTCTATATCCACGACACGTTGCAGGTTTTCGGCGCGCGCTTTGGACGCCCTGCGGATCGAATGGACCGACCGGGTTCGTCCCAGCCTGCACCGAAAGGCCGTGAAAGAAATCGAAACTGCGAGCGATTGGCTCTTCGGCAAGATGACCGACGTGATTCGCGAGGCGGCGGGAATCGCTGCCGACCGGAGGCTGAGTCCTGAGCGTGTGCGAGAGAGCTGCCGATATGGACTTCAGCAGATCACTCCGGCGGATGCAGGTCAGGATACGGCGGGTACGCCGTAGCGCATGGCGAGGTTTACGTTCTCGGTCACCTCGTCCTTAAAGCGTCCGCACATGCCCACAATCGCCGCATCGCCGGGCTTGATGTTCGCGTAGGCGAAACGGAAGGCGGCTTCCACGTCCCGCGGCCGGGCGGAGCGGCCCGCCGCCAGCAGCTTGAAGGCGAGACAGGGGCGCTTGGTCTGCCGCACCATCTTCGTCATGCGCTCGGGGTCCTTCTCCATATAGATTTCGCCCATCGGGGCTTCGCCGAACGCCTCGCGGGCCTCTTCTTTGGTGCGCGTGACCCGGTAGAGACAGGTCATGTAATAGTCGATGTCCCAGCCGCTCGACTCGATGTAGTCGACCACGGCCGGATTGTGCGTGGAGACGCCGACCATCACGCCCGTGTCGCGCACGGCTTTGCAGAATTCGCGGACCTTGTTCATCTCTCCGGCGCGGAAGCGGTCGTCGGTGCGGTTTCCGTGGTGAGCGATGCCGATGGGTTTCAAGTCGGCCGCGGTCTTGCCGATGAGGGTGAAGTCCGTGGTCATCTCGAAATCGCCGAGAAGAAACCAGTTCATCTTGCCGCCCTCGCCGCGATAGCGTTTGAAGTCCTCGATGCTCTGCCGCATGTAGTGGAGCTGCCAGGTTCCGATGCCAGCGGCTTCGGCGCGATGGAGCAGTTCCATGCGCCGGTCCTGGGTCATGTACTCGCGCAGGAAGCCGTCGTAAGAAGGGTTGAAGTGGGTGTACCCGTAGAGGGGGTTGGAGCCGATGATCAGCCGGGTCACCTCGGCCTGCCCGAACCTCACCTTCGGGAGCTGTGCCGGCGTAATGGTGGCCCCGGCGTTCCGCCCACCGGCAAGGGCAGCCACGCTGCTCACGCCGGCCGCCGTCCGCAAGAAGCTCCTCCGCGAATCCGCCATTCGTTTCATTGCCACCTCCACGCGGGGAACCCGCATTGCCTCGATGATAAACGGAAAAGTTCGGCAAAACAACGGGTATTCAGCCTTGAAACTCCTGAAGTGGAACCGGCGAGCGCGGCGGGTTTCGCGGAAATCGGCTGACCGCCCCGCCGGACACCGGAGGCTGGCGCCGGAGCCGTGTTACTGTTGTCCTAAAGGCGCATGCAAAGCCCAGAGGACCTTGGCGCCATTGGCCAGGCCGTACCCGGCATCGTGTACCTCTTCGACCTCGTTCGAGGAGCCAACGTATGGGCCAATCGGCACGTGGCCGACATCCTTGGCTACTCAACGCAAGAGGTCCGCGAAATGGGCGACCATTTTCTGCGGCACCTGGCTCATCCCGACGACCTGCAGTTGATCAATGAGTACCACGTGCGGTTCGCCGGCCTGGCGGACGGCGCCGCACTGGATTGCGAATACCGCTTGCGGAGCGCCTCCGGCGAATACCGATGGCTTCGTTCACGCGATGTGGTGTACCGGCGGACCGCAGACGGGCGGCCGTGGCTGCTGATCGGCGTGGCGTTGGATGTCACCGATTCGAAGGCCCGCGAGGAACGACTGCGGCTGCAGGCGGACTTACTGCAGGCGGTGCAGCAGGCGGTGATCGCCACCGACCTCAAGGGCACCGTGACGTTTTGGAACCGGGCCGCCGAAGCGCTGTACGGATATTCCGAGGGCGAGGCGATCGGCCAATCCATCCTGGACCTCACCGTGCCACCCGCGGCCGCCAGCGCTGCCGGCGCGCTGCTCAGGCAGCTTCTGGCGGACAACGTGTGGCGCGGCGCGTTCGAAGTGCGGAACCGCGCGGGCCGGACCTTTCGCGCGCGAGTGACCAACTCCGTGCTGCGAGAGCCCGCCGGGCGCCCGCTGGGCTTCATCGGCATCTCAGAGGACATCAGCGCTGAGGAAGCGGCGGTGCGAGCCCTCGAGCAGAGCGAGAAACGCCTCGCCCTCTTCGCCCGGGCGGCCAACGACGCCTTATGGGACTGGGACCCTGCCACCGGCGTCGTCTGGCGCAACGACGGATTTAGGAACCTGGTTGGCGGCCCCGATCCGCCGGGTTCCGACTTCGAGTGGTGGGAGTCGCGGATCCATCCCGACGATCACGCCGATGTCCGGGCGCAAGTGGCCGAGGGCCTTGCCTCTGCCTCGAGTTTCTCCATGCAGTACCGGCTCCGTCGCGCGGCAGGAGACTACGTGCTGGTATTGGATCGCGCCTACATCGACCGGGACGCGAAAGGCGGGGTGCGCCGCGTGGTGGGCGCGGTGACGGACATCACGCCGCTCACGCGCGCCGAAGAGGCGCTTCACCAACAGGAAGAGTACTTCCGCCGGATCTTCGAGGAGAGCCCGACGGGCATCGCTCTGATCGACACCGACGGGCGGGTGACGCGGGTGAACTCGCGTTTCGCTGAGATGCTGGGGGCGCTGCCGGCGGACCTGGTGGGCGCGTCCTTCCTGGACTTCACGCATCCGGAAGACGCGGCGATCGACCTGGAATTGAGCAAGCGCCTGTTTGAGGGGGCGATCCCTCGTTACCGGCTCGACAAGCGGTACCTGCGAAGCGACGGCTCGGTGGTTTGGGTGTCGCTCACGGCGACCGTGCTTCGGAACCGCGAGGGGGGTGTGATCTGCGGACTCGGCATGGTGGAAGACATCACCGGGCGCCGCGCGGTGGAGGAGGCCTTGCACATCGCCCGGGAGAAGGCCGAGGCCGCCAGCGAAGCGAAGAGCGCATTCCTGGCCCAGGTTTCGCACGAGATCCGGACGCCCATGAACGGCCTTCTCGGGATGCTGGAGCTGCTGCGGTCGAGCGGGCTCTCCGAGGAGCAATCGAGGTGGCTTGAAGCGGCGACGCAAGCCGGAAACGGCCTGCTCCGGGTGATCAACGACATCCTCGACGTCACCAAACTGCAGCACGGGCGCCTGGCGATCCACCCCGCGCCGTTTTCGCCGCATCAACTGCTCAACGATCTGGCATCGCTCTACCGTCCGCGAGCGGAGGCGAAAGGGATCCGGTTCGTGCTCACGGAAGGACCGGGCGTGCCGGCGGCGCTGCTGGGCGACGAAGGCCGGCTGCGGCAGGTGATGATGAACCTGCTGGACAACGCTCTGCGGTTCACGTCCAGCGGGTCAGTGGAACTGGCGATGCAGATCGACCCGGAGGGCCCGTTCGCCATTGAGTTCTCGGTAGCCGACACGGGGATGGGGATCCCCACCGCCGCGCTGCCCTCGCTCTTTGAACCGTTCAGCCCGCTCTCGGCGCAAACCAGCCGCAGCCTGGGTGGAACGGGCCTGGGCCTGGCCATCGCCAAGCAGCTCATCGTGCGCATGGGTGGGGCGATCGGCGTGGAAAGCGTTCCCGGGGCCGGCAGCCGATTCGTCGTTCGGGTGCCCCTGCCGGAAACGGAGGCGGCTCCCGCCGGCGCCGGCACAGCTTCTCCCAAACCGGACGCCGTGCAGACCAAACAGCCGTTCCTGGGCCGCACCATCCTGCTGGCGGAGGACAACCAGATCAACCAGCGCGTGGGCCAGTCCCTGCTGGCCCGGCTGGGCGCCCAGGTGGACGTGGCGGCGTCCGGCGTCGACGCGCTGCGCCTTTGGCAGGAGCGCCCCTACGACCTGATTTTGATGGACTGCCTGATGCCGGTGATGGACGGCTTTGAAGCCGCGCGCGAGATCCGCCGCCGCGGCGAACGCGGTGCTGAAGTGCCCATCGTCGCGCTCACCGCGTTGGCCCTCGACGAGGATCGCCAGGAGTGCCTGCGCGCGGGGATGAACGACGTCATCGCCAAACCGGTCCGGCAGGAGACGTTGCGGCAGGTGCTCTCCCGTTTCCTTTGATCAGTTCCAGGACTCCCAGAGATCCGGGATCGGGCGGCGGAATGCTATACTTCGGACCTCGCGGCCAGTGCCCCGGGGCGCGGGCGGGCGAACGCTAGCGATGACACGAATCCTCGGGATTTCCGCGTTTTATCACGACAGCGCCGCAGCTCTGCTGCAGGATGGCGAGATCGTCGCGGCGGCGCAAGAGGAGCGCTTCAGCCGTGTGAAGCACGATGCCCGATTCCCGGCCCATGCCGTCGAGTACTGCCTGAGCGAGGCGGGCATCGGAGCCGCGGATCTCGACTACGTTGCGTTCTACGATAAGCCGCTGGTGAAGTTTGAGCGCCTCCTGGAAACGTACGCCGGGTTCGCGCCGAGCGGGTTTCGCAGCTTCGCCATGGCCATGCCGGTATGGCTCAAGGAGAAGCTCTTCCTCCGCAGGAATCTGAAGCGCAGCCTGGGCGACGGGTTCCGCGCCCCGCTGGTGTTCCTCGACCACCACGAAAGCCACGCGGCGAGCGCCTTCTTTCCGAGCCCGTACGACGAGGCGGCGATCCTCACCATGGATGGCGTTGGCGAGTGGACCACGAGCGCGTTGGGAGTGGGACGCGGCAACCGAATCGATCTCACCCATCACCTCGAGTTCCCGCACTCTCTCGGGCTTCTCTATTCGGCCTTCACCTACTATTGCGGCTTCAAGGTGAACAGCGGCGAATACAAGCTGATGGGCTTGGCGCCATATGGACGGCCCGTCTACGCGGACGCCATCCGGGAGCGACTGATCGATCTCAAGAGCGACGGCACGTTCTGGCTCGACATGGATTACTTCAACTACTGCCAGGGGCTCACCATGACCGGGGAGAAATTCCACCGGCTCTTCGGTGGGCCGCCGCGGTCTCCGGAGAGCGAGATCGAGCAGCGGCACATGGACCTGGCAGCCAGCATCCAGAGCGTTACGGAGGACGTGCTGCTGCGGATGGGCGAGGACCTGCACCGCCGTACGAAGATGCGGAATCTTGTCCTGGCGGGCGGTGTCGCGCTGAACTGCGTGGCGAACGGCCGGTTGTTGCGCGAAGGACCGTTCGAGTCGATCTGGATTCAACCGGCGGCGGGCGACGCGGGAGGTGCGCTCGGCGCGGCGATGTTCGTCTGGCACCAGTTACTCGAGAAACCGCGGCGGCCGGGAGCGCCGGATGGGCAGCGAGGCAGCTTCCTGGGGCCCGCCTACGGCGGCCGTATGGTGGAGGACTGGCTACGCTCGCAGGGCGCCCGCCACACGCGCTTTCAGGAAGATCAGGCGCTGTTCGACCACGTGGCCGGACTACTGAATCGCGAGATGGTGGTGGGCTGGTTCCAGGGGCGCATGGAGTTCGGGCCGCGCGCGCTGGGCGGCCGGAGCATTCTGGGCGACCCGCGTTCGCCGAAGATGCAGGCCACCATGAATCTGAAGATCAAGTTCCGCGAGAGCTTCCGGCCCTTTGCCCCGTGCGTGCTGGCGGAACACGCCAGCGAGTGGTTCGATATGAAGGCGGGCGAGGAGAGCCCGTACATGCTGATGGTGGCGCCGGTGCTGGAGAGCCGCCGCGTGCCGCTGGACAGCAGCGCCGCCGCGCTGATGGAGCGGGATCCCGATC
This sequence comes from Bryobacteraceae bacterium, assembly GCA_031969915.1. GTDB lineage: Bacteria > Acidobacteriota > Terriglobia > Bryobacterales > Bryobacteraceae > DALYJJ01. The sequence continues at coordinate 11,237 of DALYJJ010000027.1, forward strand.
TGCGCAAGCGCGTCAACGTGGTGCGCTCGGAAGTGCCCGCCGTGACGCACGTCGATTACAGCGCCCGCATTCAGACCGTAGACCCGGTGCGCAATCCGCGTCTGCATGGGCTGATGCAGGCCTTCTACCGGTTGACCGGATGTCCGATCGTGGTCAACACCAGCTTCAACGTTCGCGGCGAACCGATTGTCTGCACTCCGGAAGACGCCTACCGCTGTTTCCTGGCCACCGGCATGGACGCGTTGGTGCTTGAAGACTGCGTGCTGCTGAAAGACGAAATGGACGCCAAGGTGAGCGAGGCGGAGCGCGAACGCTACCTGGCCCAGTTCCAGTTGGACTAGACGATGACCTTTGCCGCCATTGACCGCAACCCCAGCCGCAAGACGTTGCGGCAGTTCGGACTGCTGGCTCTGGTGGTGTTCGGAGCCCTGGCCGCGGCGAAACTGTCGGGTGATCCGGCCTCTCTCGCGGGGCGGGTTTGTGCGGTGCTCGCGTTGGGAATCGGCGTGCCGGCGCTGGTGCATCCGCCGGCGATGCGATGGGTCTTCGTCGGCTGGATGATGGCGGCGTTCCCCATCGGGTGGCTCATTTCGCACCTGATGCTGGGCATCGTGTTCTACCTGCTGGTGACTCCCATCGCCGCGCTCTTCCGCATCGCGGGCCGCGACCGGCTGGCTCTCCGCCGGCGCGGAGCGGCCAGCCTATGGGTCGAACGCCCGTCTCGAACCGACCCATCGAGCTACTTTAGGCAATACTAGAAAAGATGAGCGAGCAGAGACCCAGCAAATTCGAGAACGCTGCCGCTTCACAATCCGACGTCAGCCTGGCGCGCGAGTTGTGGGAGTTTCTGAAGTACAACCGCAAGTGGTGGATGCTGCCGGTGATGGTGGCGCTACTGTTGCTTGGTGTATTGGTCTTTCTCTCGGGCACCGCCGCGGCGCCGTTCATCTACACGCTGTTCTAGAGCAGCAGGCAGCGGTGCCGGATGCTCCCGCGAAGCAGGAGCACGAACGAAATCACGTCGCGCGGAAAGTAGAAGCCGACGCGGAGCAGCCGCAGCGGGCCGCGCAGGCTCCGGGTGGGCTCAGAGCCGCGAATCCAGGCGTAGGGGAGCACGCCGAGCAGCGCCGCCGGATGCGCGAACGCCAAGGCCAGCGAGGCGAGCGCCAGGGTGACGCCCACCTGCGCCCGGTCGTAAAAGATGCGGCCGGGAAAGCAGCTTCTGATCTCCGGGACGGCCTTCACGACCTTGGGCCAGATCGGTAGCCGCTTCTCATAGAGCCACTGCCAGGGCTTCATCGGCGTGACTTCGTGGTACGCCAGCGCGTCCGGCGCGAAGACACTCAACCAACCGCGGCGTTTCACCTGCCAGGCGAGCGTAACGTCTTCGCCGCCGGTGACGAACCCGGAGGTGGGGGTGCGGTCCACCCAGAAGCCGGGGGTTTCCTCAAACGCGGCGCGGCGGTAGAAGATGTTGCACGTTTCGTAGACAAAGTTCTCGCGATCGACGACGATGTAGCGCGAGAAGATCCCCGTCTTCACGCCGGGCGGGGGCAGCGTCCGGCCCTGCGCGATGCCGATGCGCGCATCGGCGGCGAAGGCCTCCAGACCGCCCCGCAGCCAGCCGCGCGAGGCGACGCAATCGCTGTCGAAGAACGCCAGGAACTCTCCTTCGCTCTCGCGTGCGCCGAGGTTCCGCGACGGGCCGGGGCCCTCGGGGTTCTTTCTGAGGCAGCGCACGCGGCAGCGCGCGCCGGCCGCTATCTCCTCCACCACCGCGCGGTTTCGCTCGTCGGGCGAGCTGTCGACGACGACGACCTCGTACACGGAGGGATCGAGGTCCTGGTCGACCGCCGAAGCCACGGCGAGGCGCAGCGTCTCGGGCCGGCCATAAGCGGGAATGATCACGCTCAAGCGAATGCTCACGAGGGAGTGGCTCCTTGCGGCCGCCGCCGCAGTTCCTCGCCCAACCGCTTCCGGAGGCCCGACCATCCATAGTGGCGCTGCAGGTAGAGCATGCGCGACAGCTTGAAGGCCGCGGCCAGCAGGGGAGAGCCCTGGCCGGAAGTCCCCGGGATGGCGGACGGCGCGGCCGGAACGCGGATCATCTCCGCCGCGAACGCCGCGTACTTCTCGGCCGCCAGCGCCAACGTGAGATGCGCTCGCGCATACTGCCAGGCGGCCTCCCCCATGCGGGCGGCACGCCCTCGGTCGCGCAGCATGCTGTGCAGCGCGGAGGCCACCTCCTCCACCTCATCGGAACCCCCGCGGATCTTGAGCGTGAACTCGTCCGGCCATTCGAGGAATGTGCCCTGCGCCCGGAGCAGGGCCCCCTTCCCCGCCGCGATGGCCCGCGTGAGGCTGGCCGAGGTCTCCGCGCCCTTCGCGAAGCGAAGATCGGCCACGATGTCGGCGAGGGCGATGAAGTCGTTGTACTCTTCGGCGGGCAGCCAGCCGGTCCAGCGGACCACCTTCGCGAGCGGGCCTTCGAGCCGCGCTTTGAGATCGGCGCTGAGCGTGCCGCCGCCGCCCGCGATCAGCAGCCGCAGGCCGGGGTGCTCAGGCGCCAGGCGGGCGACGGCGTCCACCAGCACCTCCGTGCGCTTGGTGTGGGCGAGGGTGCTGATCGAGGCCACGACGAAATCGGAGTCCGCGTATCCGTAGCGGCGCTTCAACTCCGCCGGATCGGCGCGCCGCTCCGGCAGGGGCACGCCCATCGCGATGACCGCCACGTGCGCATCCGGCTTCCACCCGAGCACCAGGCGGCGGGCGAGTTCACTGTGCACAATCACCCCCCGGCTGGCGGCGATCAGCGGGTAGGCGAACGACAGATCGTTCGGGTCGACGGTGTGCGCCAGCAGCCGGCGCGCGACGCGCGGCGTTTCCGCACCGTGAATCGGACGGAGCGTATCGATGAGCCCGCGCCAGTCGCCACGGCGGAGTGTGAGCCCGAGCATCAGGTACTGCAGGCAGCAATCGTGCAGAACCAGGACGCCCGGATAGCGGCCCATGGAGGGGACCATGAAGCCGTGATGATCGAGGCTGTTTCCGATCTGGTAGACGGGCATCTCGTCCGGCAGCGGACGAAAGTCATCGAGCGCGATGGAGGCGACGCCTTCCAGGGGCGCGTGCCGCGGTTCATCCCGCACCACCCGCACCTCGGCCCGCGCACTCAGCTCCGGCAACAGTTCGTGACTGTAGTCGGTGATGCCGCTGCGCACCGGGCGGAGGGGCGAGAAAAACGCGATGCGCGGCGTGGTCATGGCCGCTCAGATCAACAAAGCGCGCGCCCGCACGCTGCCCACGAGAAGGATGATCATGAACGCCGTGTCGCGCACGATCCACGGCACGGCGCGCAAGGGCCGCAGCGGGCCCGGGAACGACTTGCTCCGCGGACTGCAGCGCAGGTAGAGGTACGGACCGGCGAGCGCCAGGAACCACGGTGACACGAACGCCAGCCCCGCGCCGAGGAAAGCCAACGTCAGCAGCGCCTGGGCGCGATCCCAGAAATAGCGCCCATAGAGCCGGCTCCGCATCTCGGGAAACCGGGCCACCACCTCCGGCCACAACAGCAGACGGAAATCGGCGAACCACAACCATTTCGGCATCGGTGCGACCTCATGATAGACGATCGACTGAGGCGCAAAATTGCTCCTCCACCCCAATCGCTTGACGCCCCAGCCCATCATCATGTCTTCGCCGCCTAGCGGCCGTGTGTTGTCCGGCGTGAGATCGGCCGGGAAGCCACCCGCCTGCTCGAACGCCTCGCGGCGGTAGAGGATATTCGTGCACTCGTAGACCACGTTCTCGCTCAGCGTCTCCGGGCACCAGGTGAAGACGCCGGGCTTGCCCTCGGGATCGGGCAGCGTCTTGCCTTGAACCAGCCCCACGCCGTCCTCGATGGCGGCAATGGAGTTCCGCAGCCAGCCCGGGGCGGCGAAGCAATCGCTGTCCATGAAAGCGATCCACGAACCGCGGCCCGCGGCGGCGCCCGTGTTGCGCGAGATGCCCGGGCCGCGCGCCACATCCAGGTGGATGAAGCGATAAGCGCAGGTGGCCTTCGGTTCGAGCTCCTTCGAGATTTCGGCGTTGTCCGTGTCCGGCGACGAATCGACGACGATCAGCTCAAAGCGGTCCCGTGGGTAATCCTGGGCGAACACGGATTCGATCGCCTTGCGCAGGGGTCCCGGGCGCTTGTAGCAGGGAATCACCACGGTGACGAAGGGCAGTTCGCTCATGCTCGTTCTTCGGGCAGATAGGAAGCGATCGCCTGGTCGATCGCCTCGCGGACTGCGTGGCCGGACGGCGGCTCGCAGCCGAAGCGCTTCACGGTTTCGCTCATATCGAGCACCACGCCCGCCGCCTCTCCGGGCGCAACCTCGGGCGACCATGCGATGTTCAGCCGGCAGCCGCGCTTTTCCATTTCCGCCTGCACGATGGCCGCGACTTCGCCGTTGGTGGTTCCGCGTCCCGTGCCGATGTTGAACGCGGTATGCGAACCGGCGGGCCACTCCATGCGCGCGGCGGCGTCGAGGATGCGGATGGTGTACCAGACGGGCACATAGTCGCGGACGATCCGACCGCCGCCCCGGCAATGCGCGGGCACATCGCCCTTCGGGTGCTGCAGCGCGTGGCGGACCAGGTAGGGGATCAGGCCCTTGCAGCGGGCGCCCGTGACGTTGCCGAAGCGGAACGACACGGCGGCGCGGCCCGTCGATCGCGCCCACTCTTCGAGCACCAGTTCGCCAGCGGCCTTCGACATCCCGTAAATCCCCACCGGATTGACGTTACGCCAGGCCGTCGAAACGGGCTCGCTTCCGCTGTCGCCATACACCGCGCCGGACGACGCGAAGACGGTCACCCGCGGGTCCACCTGGCGCAGCACGTTCGCCGTGCCGTTGACGTTGGAGTCCATGAGCGTGGGAATGAAATCGAACGGGATCACGACTTCCGCTTCGGCCGCCAGATGGATCACCACCGGATTGCGGTCCTCGGCGGTGAACTCGGAGGCGTGCCGGATGTCGCATGCGCGATGGCCGGCGAAAGGGATCTTCGGCGCGTTGCGGTCCAACCCGCGCAACGGGCGGCCTTGCTCGGCCATCAACCGCACCATGTGCGATCCGATAAAGCCCGAAGTGCCGGTGATGAGCATCCTTTCCATGGCGCGTCCGCTTAGGGACAAACCTCCTCATAGAGCCGTTCCAAGTCCGGGCCCAGAGTGCGCCAGGAGAACCGCTCGGCATGCTCGCGGCAGGCGTCGCGGATACCCGGGCGCTGCGCCAGGTCGAGACCCGCGAGCAGCGCCTCGGCCAGGCCTTCCACGTTCTGCACCTCTTCGGAATCGGACCGCGGATCGAACAGCACGCCTACGCCCTCGCCGACAAACTCCGGCAGGCCGCCGTGTCGTGTCGCGACCACCGGCGTCCCGGAGGCCCAGGATTCGATGAGCACGCCGCCCGACGGCTCCCACATCGACGGGAGCGCCATCACGCTGGCGGCGCGATACTGCGCGGGGACGTCTTCCGGCTTACCCAAGCCGAGGAACTCGATCCGCTCGCGCGTGGCCGCCGGCACCGACTCCAGAAGTTCTCTTTGCAGTGCGTCCGAGGACCGTCCCGAAAGCCGCAGCACCGCGTCCGGCGCCTTCCGCCGTACCAGATCGAAAGCCCGCACCAACGGCCGCGCTCCCTTGCGCCGCAGGGTGAAGTCGCCGATGGCCAGGATCACGGGCCGCCCGTCCGCGGGCCCCGGGCCTTTGGGGAATTCATCCACGTCGAAGGCGGGGAACATCACGCGGCAATCCTGGCCGTAGTAGTGAGCAATGAGCCCGCGGACGAACTCGCTGCACACGATGCGCACATCCGCGCCGGCGATCGCTTCGCGAATGATCCAGCGGTCCGGCGGCCAGCGGCGGTAGTAGGCCGCGGGCACCGGCGCGCCGTTCAACTGGAGGATGGCGGTATGCCGCCGCGGGCCGCGCGCCGCGGCCAGCCCGTCGGTGAAGGACCAGCAATGGGCGATCTGCGGCGCCTCACGCCGCATGCAGGCTCGCGCCCGGAAGTAGAACGGATGCTGCGGCTCCAATCGGAGCTTGCGCATCCAAGTCCGCCAGCCGGTATTCACGAGGACGCGCCGCCCGCTGGCGGTCCGTTCCTCGCGCGTGCTTCCCGATGTGGTGGCGAGCGTCACCACGTCGTGCCCGCGCGCGTTGAGGTACCGTCCGGTGGAATCGATATGACGCTCGTTGCCGCGGCGCACCTCGGGCCAGCAGAAGACGTGGGAGAGCATCAGGCGCATGGGCGGCTTGTGTCTTTACCCCTTACCTCGACGAGCGATCAAGCGTTGGTAGAGCGCCTCGTACTCGAGCCCCTTGCGATCCCAGGAGTACTGCTCCGCATGGGCGCGGCACACGGCCGGGGTCTCCGGTCTCGCGCTCAATTCCATGCATTCTAGCAAAGCGCGAGCGAGTCCCTCCGGGTTGCCGGGCTCGATCGCGTCCCCCGGTTCGGGATCGAAGAGCCGCCCGACGCGGCCGTCGCTAATCACTTCCGGAATCGCTCCGTCGCGCGTCCCCGCCACCGGCGTTCCGCAGGCCATCGACTCGACCATCACCATGCCGAACGCCTCCCAACGCGAGGGCAAGACGGTGACCGCCGCGCGCCCGTAGAGCGACGGCAGATCGGCGTCGTCGCCCAGGATGTGGATGTCCGGACGGAACTCCGGGGCGACCAGTGCGAGCAGCCTCTCCCGCACCTCGGGCGCGGCGCTGGTGGCGATCCAGAGCAGCGCGCCCCGGCGCGATTCCTTCACCAGGTTGAAGGCCCGCATCAGCGTTTGCGGGCCTTTCCGCTCATCGTTGACGGCCGAAGCGAACAGGATCGCGGGCCGCTCCAGATCGCGCGACACCACCAGGGGGAAGCGCTCCATCGTGATGGGAACGGGGATCACCAGTGTGGGACGCCCGAATCGGTCCTGGATGTAGCGATCGACGTAGTGGCTCAGTGAAATGACCTCATCCACTTCGAGCACCGCACGGCGGATGACTGCGCCCTTCAGCGTGAGCGAGCGGAAGTACCGCACCGGCGGCGGCAGGCTGTTGAAGAGGAACGCGCACGGCGCGCCCGTGAACCGCCGCGCCAGAACCGCCGCATACGTGTCCATGAACGTCACGCATTGCACCATGTCGTACTTGCCCGCCAGCAGCGCGGGCAGGCAGCGGAGGAAGAAGGCATGGAACTCAAGGAAGCCCGCGCGGGCGAACGACGGATGCCACAGACGGCGATAGCAGACGCTCGGGAAACCGTCGCGCTGGATCGTCTCGGTGGGGCCCGGCTTGGCGCTGATCAGCGTCACCCGGTGCCCGCGTGCGGCCATCCATTTGCCGAGTTCGTTCGTGTACCGTTCGCCGCCGCGCCGCACCCAAGGCCACGTCGTCGGCGTGGTGATGGCCAGTCTCATGGAACCTGGCGCCTAGACGACGCCCTCAAAAGCGGCGTGCCACATCCACTGCTCTGCCTGCCCACGGTAGCCTACCGGGAACTTCCCCTTCGCCGTTACCTCACGGAAGCCCGCGTCGCGAATGATCTGCTCCAGTGCGCCGTAGCTCATGACCCACCAGGTGGTGTTCGTCGCGCCGCTCTCGTAGGCCATCAGTTTGCCGGGCAGCACGGGGCTGAAAACATCCACGAAGACGGCGGTCTTGCCCGTCACTCCGCGGATGTTCTCCACCGCCTTCATCGGGTTTCGGAGATGCAACAGCAGGTCGCCGGTGAAGACCAGGTCGAAGGTCCCCAGCCGCTCGGGCGTGAGGTCGTACACGCTGATCGCCTCCCGCCGCACCTTCGACCCGAGCGCCTCGTGGCAGATGCGGAAGCGGTCACCCATCTCGCGGGACAGTTCCTCGGGCGTGAACCGGCCTCGCACGGCCGGCGAAAGGTCGCAGGCGCCGAGCGACGGTACATCGACGGCCACCACTTCGGCCGCGCCGCGCCGTTCCATCTCAAACGCCCAGAACCCGTCGAAAGTCGCCACGTCGAGCACGCGCAGGCCGTCGAGCCGCGCCGGAATCGGGTACAAAGCGAGATACGGCCGATGATCGAAGCCGCCGGGTGTCACGACGCCGTGCGGCAGTTCAACGGTGTGGTACCAGCCGAGCCCCTGTACGCGGCGCGCCAGGGCGCGGCCCGCCTCGGTGCCGTCGCTCGGCAACTCGGTTCGGTCGTCATCCGGGTACTCGGGGGCAGGGCCCTGCCGCTTGGGCAGCAGGCCCCAGAAGGACTTCACCTTTGAGACCCACTCCTCGGTCGCGGAGACCAGCACCTCGGCTTGTCCGAACGTGAGTTTCTTATAGCGCATGCGGTGGCTCATGCATTCTAGCAGAGCGTTCGCGGAAGCCCGTCTATGGGGCCATCGACCCGCGAATCTCAAATGCAGTCACCGAGTGCGCGGGAAACACGTAGTCGAAAGAGCCCGACACCGCGGCGGCGCCCTGCGTCACGGTCACCTCGCTCGGTCCGCCCAGGTAGAAGCGCGGCTGCACGGAGTCCTGCATCTGCGGCGCCCACACCGCGCCGGCGGGCAATTGCGTTCCGGTGTTGGCGTCGATGCTCGCGCCGTTCAGGGTCCACGTGCCGGCCGCTCCCGAGGGCAGGAACCCCTGCAGCGACATCCGGCCCGTCACCGGCTTGTCGAAGTGCTTGTTGATGACGATGAGGTAGAGCGTGTTCCGGTCGCCGCTGAGACTCGAAACGGCCTCGAGATACGGCACGCCCACCACGGCGTCGGTCATGCCCACGGCCGCGCTGTCGTAGGTGGGCGAAACCACCGTTGCCTGCACCAGCGTCGAGCCGAAGCGTTTGCTGAACAGTTCGAAGGCCATCTGGGGCGCGGTGGCGATGAACTCGCCCGTTGAAGGAACGCGGGTCAGGATGTCGGCGTGCCGCGACCCGAACCAGCCGGCGAAGCCGATGTCGTTCAGCTTGAAGCCGGTGGCGATGTCCAGTTGCGGCGTCTCCAGGTACGCTTTCATGGTGCTCGCGACAAACAGAGCGCTGCCCAGTGTTTTGATGTGATCCGTCCAGGGGCTTGACGCGCTGTAGTCGAACATCGGCCCCCACTCGGTGACCGCGAGCCGGATGTTGCGGCCGCCGCCGTGAGCGGCGATCTGCTGGGCGACGGTTTCGAGGTTCTTCTTGATGAGCAGCGGCGCCGCGAGCATCGACTTGTACACCGCGCGCACGTCGGTGACCCCTTCGTTGCCGATGAGCACCGGGAAGTAGGAGTTGTGGAGCGCCAGATAGTCGGCATGCTGCGCGGCGGCGGTGAGCACGGTGCGGTTCCAGTCCGGGTAGGCGGAACTCGAGTAGCGGCCGAAGTTCTCGGCGCCAATGGCCAGGATCTTCACCGAAGGGTCTGCCGCGCGCATGGCTTGCGAGAACTCGGCCAGGCGCGCGGCGTAGGTGGAAGGCGTGATGGAGGCGTTGGCCGGCGAGTCGTTCTTGATGTAGAACTCGTTGCCCACCTCCCAATACGTGACGCGGCGCGCCGGGCTCTGCTGGTTCACGTAGCGCACCCAGTCGGCGGCTTCCGAGGCCGTGCCGGTGTTGGCGTTCACGGTCATCAGCAGCCGTGCGCCCGCCCGCTCGGCGAAGGTCAGGGCTTCATCGGTGCCGAAGGAGTGGACCGAGGAACCGCCGCCCGGTTCGATCTGCGTGGCCTTGCGGGCGCTCTGCGCGCCGATGCCGTCGCGCCAGCGGTAGAAGTCCGCGAAGTGGCCCCCGGGGAAGCGCAGCAACGAGAACTTGGCGTTGGCCGCCAGCGCTTCCAGATCGGGATGGTAGTTGTTGGTCCGAAAATCCCAAATTAGGGTACCGCCCCAGGGCCAAGTGAGGTTGCTGCCGAACAAGGTGCGGGGAATCGTGCGGATGGTGTTCTTGGCCTGCACGGTCACCTGAGCGGTCAGCGAGGTGGGTTCGAGCGCCACGGCGGCGGGCCGCAGGGCGACGTCGTCAAAGTACGCCCCGCCCGACGTGCCCAGCCCGCGGCAGGCGATGATCAGGTAGAGCGCAGTGGAATCCGAGGGCACCAGGAATGTGGTCCGTTGATACGCGAGTCCGCCTGTTCCCGACACCTCGCCGCTCGCCATGATGGCCCCGGTGGCGGCGATCACCCAAACCGTAACCGCAGCGCTGGCGCCGCCATCTGAGGCGAGCCAGCCGGAGATCTCGAGCGTCTTGCCCAGGTGCGGCGCCGCGGAAATGGCCTGGGCCGTGTTCAGTGCGGCGTAGTTGGTTGTGTTCGAAGCCGAAGGCCGAAGCGCGAGCGCGTTGCCGCCGCGTGAGGGCGTCGAGACCAGCGCGAGCGTTCCGCGCGCCGCGGCTGCGTCGAAGTGCCATCCCGACGGCCGGCCGCTGACCGACTGCTCGAACTGTGAGTTGGTGAGAAGATTAGCGTCCTGCGCACGCAAAGAAGACCACGAGCCGAAAAACGTTATGAGAACGAAAATGCAAACCGCCGCGACGCGACCAAGCGCCATTCCGGGCCTCCGAGAGACAAATCATCGGACGACCCTCTTCAAGGGCGCAATCAAGCCCGTCTTCAACGCGCGCCCAAGGAGTTCGTGACCGACGTCGGAGAAATGCCACACGTCGGTGAACACGGTCTTGGTCTCGCCGTCGAAAACCCGGCTGCAGTCCAAAAAAATCAGGTCGTCTTGATTAGCCATATCGGCTAGTACCTGGCGGGCTTTAGCATAGGCCGAGCGATACTCCTGTTCTGGCCCTAGGGCAGCGGCCGTTTGCAGAAGTACTTTGTCTTCCAACGTACTGCGCGTCTTCTTCTCGAACAGAGCAGGCTGCAGGGCTATTACCGGTACTATGCCTGCCGCGCGAAGCTTCGCCGCCGCGGACCGCATGTTCTCCGTGTAGACCCGCACGCGCGCCTCGAAATCGCGCTCATGATACATCGCGTGCCACCGCGATCCATCTTTGGTCGGGACCTGGACGCCGTACCGGGTGACGGCATTGGCGCCGTTGGTGAGATCGTTTAAGCCGTTTAGAAAGAGAACGATATCCGGCTTTGTCGAGAGCCCTTCGGGGAACAGGGCCAGCACCTCCTGCTCGGACTTCCAGGCACCGGTGGCAAAGACCGTGACCGCCACCGGGAGGCCCTCGGCCTCAAGCAGCCATGCGGTCCGCGCGAAGTAGGTCTTCTCGATCGTCGAGGCGTACCCCCCAAACGCCGTACTCGCTCCTAGGATCAATATCCTCGCCCGGGGCGGTGCTTTCGGTTGGACGTGCTGCATCCCACTCGGGTCAATTTCAAGCTGCCCCGGGTAGTTCTTTGGAGGTAGCACCCATCCGTACTTCGGATGGGTGGTGTGAGGAGAGAGGCGTAATCCCCAGTAGCCGTCCCGGGGACCGTCTTTGGGAATAGGCTCACCCCGTTCGAGATACCCCGCCTCCCAGGCCTGCTGGTTCAGCCGCATGCCCTGCCAGGTGGTCAGCAGGCGCAATCCGAGGCGCGCCGCCTTGTACGTAACATAGAGGCCCGCCAGGCAGAACAGCGCGGCGGCGGCGTAGATGGCGAGGCGCTTGCTGGCGGGAAGAGCGCGGAACCGGGCAATCAGCGCCCGGGTACGGACCATCGGCGGCGGAGCGCCCTTCAACGGCGGCGGCCCCGGCCCTGGCCGCGCTCACCCACGGCGGTGGAGCGCGCGCCCACGGGCGATCCTCGCAGCTCCAGACACGTCACCGAGTGCTTTGGGAAGGCATATTCGAACTCCGCGGCGGCGACGTTTACGGGTTGCGAGCGCAGGGTGACTTCACCGGGGCCGCCCTTGTTCATGCGAGCCAGTTCCACCTGCTTGCCCCACTGCACGCCGCGGACCAGCTTGGTGCCCGTGTTGGCGTCAATCGCCGAGCCGGTGAGCATCCACGCAGTGCCGCCCTGCGGCTGAAAACCGCTGAGGGAGACCTTGCCGCGAATTTCGCTATCCAGGTGTTTGTTGATCACCAGGACGTAGAGCGTCTGTCCGTCGTCGCTGCGGCTGGACACGGTTTCCAGGTACGGAACGCCGCTCACGGCGCCCACCATGCCCACCTCGGGCGTGTCGTAGGTGGGCGACTCGGTGGTGGACCGAACCAGAACCGGTCCGAAATGTTTCGTGAACATCTGGAACGCGAAGTAGGGGGCCTTGGGCGCCCATTGGTTGTCCCCGGGCGTGTCGGTGAGGTGCGTCTCGCTCTTCGGTCCCATCCAGCCGGCGAAGTTCAGGTCGATCAGTTGAAAAGCGTTGGCGACGGTGAGCTTGGGCTGCTCCACGAACGCCTTGAGGACGCTGGCCACGAAGAGCGCCGAGCCAAGAGTCCGCGTGTGGTCCATCCAGCGGTTCCGGATGTCGAGGTGGAAGAACGGACCCCATTCCGTGACCGCGAGTTCGATCCTCGGCGCACGGCTCCCGGCGAACTGATCGATCTGGCGCGCGAGCGTATCCAGGTTGCGCGCCATCAGCACGGGCGCGGCAAGCATCGCCTGGTACACCGTGCGGGCATCGTAGTTATCGCGCTCGAGCAGCGCGGGAAAGTAGCCGTTGTGGACGGCGAAGAGATCGAAGGTATCGGCGGCCTTGCTCAGGACTTCCTGGTTCCAACCGGGATAATGATTGCTGTTGTACTTGCCGAAATTCTCTCCGCCCACGGCGATCAGTTTCAGGTTCGGGTCCGCGGCGCGAAGCGCCGGCGCGTATTGGCGCAGACGCTTCACATACTCACCCGGCGGAATCGCGGCATTCGCCGGGTGATCGTTCTTGATGTAGAATTCGTTGCCGATCTGCCAGTAGTCGACGCGCCGCTCGGGCGAGGTGTTGACGTACCGCACCCACTCGGCCGCTTCGGCGGGCGTGCCGGTGTGGGCGTTCACGATCATGAGGAGGCGCGCGTCCGCCTTCCCGGCGAACTCCAGCGCCTCGTCGGTTCCGAAGAAGTGCCGTTGCTTGGCGTCGCCGGTCTGGGGCGGCGTTTCCTTGCGCTGGCTCTGTGGGCCGATGCCGTCGCGCCAGTGGTAGAAGTCCGCGAAATGCCCGCCGGGGAAGCGCAGCAGCGATACGCCGAGGTCGCGCGTCATGCGGATCAACTCCGGGTTCAGCGCGTTGGTGCGGAAATCGTAGATCATGTTCCCGCCGTAGTGCCACTGCAGGTTCGAACCGAAGATGGTCCGGGGGATGCGCCGGATCTGCTGCGTGGCGTCCACGCGGATGGTGGCCTGGGTGGCGCCGCCACTGGGGGGAAGAGGCTTGGGCGCGGCGGCCGCGGCGGTGGTCAGGCGCACGGAGACGTCGTCGAAATACGTTTCGCCGCCCTGCCCGGCGGCCTGGCACAGAATCACCATCAGCACGGCGGAGGAGGAGTCCGGAACATCCAGTGTGGCCTCCTGAAACTCCAGCTTGTCGCCCTTGCTGGTGAGCCTTGCGTTGGCGAGCATGCCCCCGGTGCGGTCGATGATGTGCACGCCGAACACCGCCGTCGCGCCGCCTCCGCCGGCCAGCCAGGCGGAGACTTTGAGCGTCTTCCCGCGCACCGCGTCGGCCGCGTAGCCCTGCGCGATGTTGAGCGCCATGATGTCGTTGGTGTTCTTCTTGTTGGGCCGCATGCGCAGCGATAGCTGGCCGCGCGCCGGACCCTTGGCCATGTCGATCTGGCCTTTGCTCTTGATCTTGTTGTCCACCTGCCAGCCCACCGGGAAGTTCTGGTGCTGGAGTTCGAAGTCCGCGTTCACCACCATGTTGCCCTGCGTGTTGGGCTGCTGCGCGGGAATACAACCGCGATAGGCGAAGAACGTGCCAACCAGCAACAGAGCGCTGGCCACCCGGGTGCGGGTGAAGAATCGGCGACGTGTCCCAGGGATCATAGGCCTCCTCATCGGTTCTCGGATTATGACGTACCGGAAGGCTCCGGTGTTGCGGGACCGCCCGCCGGATAGGCGTGGAAGAGGGCATGCGGGGGGCCGGTGGTGTAGCCGCGAGGCAGCAGCGGGAATGCGCGCTCCATGAGGCGAACGTCGCCGAAGCCCGCGTCGCGGATCATTTGCCGGTACGCTCCGAAGCTGAACATCCACCACACGTAGTCGTTCATGCCGCCCATGTAGTTCATCAGGCGATAGTCCGGGCCGCGCTCCAACTGTTCGTCGTACATCTCGGTGAGCACGGCGAAGCCTTTGGTCACGCTGCGGATCCGCTGCAGCGCCCGAATCGGATTGCTCAGGTGGACCATCAGGTCGCCGCAGAACACCAGGTCGAACGTGCCGAAGCGCTCGGGCGACAGGTCGTACACGTTGCAGATCTCGCGCCGGACCTTGGAGCCGAACACCTCCCGGGCGATCTCGAAACCGAGGCCGGTTCTGACCGCCAGTTCCTCCGGCGTCATCTGCGCGCGGCGCGCTGGGGCGAGATCGATGTCGGCCGCTTTCTCGATGTCGAGAGCGACCACCTCAGACGCGCCGCGCCGCTCAAACTCGAAGGCCCAGAAACCGTTGTAGGTGGCCACGTCGAGCACGCGCAAACCCGTCAGGTCCGCGGGCAGGTGATAGTAGGGGAGCGCGGGGCGATGATCGAAGAAGCCGGGCGTCACCACGCCGTGACCCAGGTCGAGCGTGTGGTACCACGGGACGCCCTGGATGCGCTCGAACAGTTTCGCCCCCTCGGGGGACCGCGGCGGCTCCGGGGCGGCAGGCGCGGCGGCGGCGCCGTTGGAACCGCGCAGCGAGGCTTTCATCCTTCGCAGCGCCTCGAGAGTGCGGCCGTGCAGCGAGAGGCTCACCTCCACGCCCGCCACGCGAATGCTCGCCAACTGTTTCATGCCTGCTCCCCTTCCGGTACCGGCTGCGGGCTTTCCGCCGCGAGGTCCGGCAGCACATTGATGAGTCCCGCCACCACTGCGAAATGATACGTCACCGGATCGATCCACAGCGCCGATTCCTGAAGGCCGTGCAAATGAAGCCCGAAGGTCCCGATCAGAAGCCCGAACGAAACGCCGCGCCACGCACCGCCGGTGCGGGCCACGGCGCGCAGCCCCTTGATGGTGACGCCGCCGATGAACAGCAGGAAACTGGTGAGACCCACCAGGCCCGTTTCCGCGAGCATCAGCAGATAGAAGTTGTGAACCCAGGCGGTGATGCGCACGTCGAGCATCTTCCGGAAGTAATCCTTGAACTCGCGGAAGATGGCGAGTTCGTCCTCCGGGTAGCGCGCCAGGATGTCCGAGTAGTTGTTCAGGCCGACGCCGAAGAAGGGCGAGCGCTGCCAGATCTCCAGAGCGATGCCGTTGTGCTTGGCGCGGAAATCGAGCATGTCGCCGAAGTCGCCGGTGAGGCGTTCCTGGATCTTGCCCAGAAACGGGGTGATCGCGATCACGGCCACCAACGCGAGGATCGCCGCACCGCCGAGCAGTTGCCGGGGCGTAATCATCTTGAACGCAGTGAGGCCGAGTCCCATCACCACCCACTGCGCGCTGTGAATCAACCACGAAGTGCGGGACATGGTGACGCCGGTACCGGCGGTGGCGATGAGCGCGACGACGGCGCTCATCACGCGCCACCTGGCGGCAATCTTCGAAACCGAAAGCGCCATAAACATCGGGCTGAGCATCATGAAGTAGACGGCCAGCGTGTTGGGATGTCCGATGGTGCCGGAACCGCGGCGCATCTGCCCGAGGCCGCCTTCCGCGGCCATCTGGATCATGTCGCGCTCGTCCACGCCGGATCCGAACAGCAGGGCAAGTCCGAGTTGCTTGCCGGTGGCCACATAGACAATGCCCATTACCGCCTGAATCAGGACGGACGTGCCGAAGGCGGCCAGAATGGTCATCCACTCCGCGCGGCCCACCTGGCGGCGGAAGTAGAAGAGGATCAGCAGGAATCGGGCGACGCGCGCCAGCTCATAGAAGGTCCAGTCGGGACGAAGCGCGCCGGGGAGCGAAAGCACGCACGCCGCCGCAAACGGCGCGATCCACATCCACATCGCGCCGCCGCGGCGGACCGACGGCTGCTTCCAGATCGCGGCCTGCACCCACCAGTGCACCATGAGCAGCAACAACGGAATGTCCGCCGGACCCCAGAACGGGCCGTAGGAACTGTCGGCGTCGAAGGCGGTGAAGAAATAGTTGCGGTTGTAGGTAAGCGCGACCACCCAGGCAAACAGGAAGATCTGCTTGGCCCGGCCTGAGACCAAGGCGGAGACGAAAGCCAACAGGCTGGCGGTGAGCAGCACCGCGCGCTTGGTGGAAAGCTCCGCCAAGCCCAGCGACACGCCGAACGCTCCCAGCCCCGTGACCAGGGCCACGGCCAGCCACACCCACCGCTCCGGGCGGATCCAATCGACGGCTCTAGAACTCTGCAAGAGACCCCATCCTCTTCACGTAGCCGACGGCGCGGCTGAAGGCGAACAGGCCGATGGCGAGCATCACCACGGCGAAGGCAGCCAGCTTGAGGAAGGTCGGTCCCAGAGCTTCCAGTCCGGAGCCGCTGAGCATCGCCAGCCGCATGCCGTGCAGCGCGTGGGTGAGCGGGATCAACTCGGAGACCCAACGCAGCCACTGGGGCAGCACGGTGTTCGGGAAGACCACGCCGCTGAGCAGGATGACGATGAAGCCGATCATGGTGAGCAGCGCTTCACCGCGCTTCAGGAGCAGCACCACGGTGGCCCACAGAATCCCGATGCCGGCGAAGCAGAAGACGGTGAGCAGGAAGATGGCCGCCACGGACGCGCCGTTGGCCTGCCGCAGCGAGACGCCGTAGATCAGGCTCCCGACCCCGACGTAGAGCACGAAGCGAAACGCGCTCAGGAAGTAGCTCCACAGCGACGAGTAGATCAGCACCTGGAGCAGGCTCACGGGCGTCATGAGCGTGGTTTCGAGCGTGCCCGAGACCTGGCCGTCGCGGATCTGGCCGGCGAAGGTGGTCATGCTCACGCCGACGCAGTCGGTCAGCGCGAGACCCACCAGCATGAAGCCCAGGTAGCCGCCCCCGTAGGCCGCCAGCTCCGGGTTCGAGGACGAGTCGATGAGCTTGGCGATGAAGTAGAAGACGCCGAGCAGGAAGATATTGCCCACCAATTGCGCGATGAACGTGGCGCGGTAGCTGAGCGCGATGATCGCGTCCCGTTTGAAGAAGGCCCAGGCGAGGCTCATGCCCGAGCCTCCGCCGGCGCGGCGAGCCGCTGCGCGTTGCTCGCTTCCACGAGCGAACAGAAGATCTCGTCGAACGAGGACTGCGAAGTGCTGCAACGGACCACCACGCCGCCGGCCGCGAGCAGATCCCGAAGCAGGGCGGACAGCGCTTCTCCTCCGCGCGCCGCACGCACGCGAATCGTGTGGCAGGCATCCTCTCCCGGCGAGACCTGCAATTCATAGAGGCCGCGACTGGCGTCCGGCTTCACGTGATCGGGTAGGGCGCCGCGGAAGTCGATCACGCTGATCTCGGAGTCCTGCGCGTTGAAGCTCTCGCGGATCTCGCGAATGGTCCCGTGCGCAATCAGCCGGCCGCGGTTGATGATCAGCACGCGGTCACAGAGTTGCTCGGCTTCGGAAAGCTGATTGGTGGCGAGAATGTGGGTCTGGCCGGGAGCGTCCGCGCGGCGGCGTTCGATCCAGGCCCGGATCTGCTGGGCGTGCATCGGGTCGAGGCTGCGCGTCGGCTCGTCGTAGAAGATCAGGTCGGGTTCGCTGAGCAGGCCGCGCGCGATCGCCAGCCGCTGCTTCATGCCCGAGGAGTAGCCCTGGTAGTGGCGGTCCGCGGCCTCCGCCAGGTCGAGCGCTTCGAGCAGTTCCTGCGCACGTTCGCGCAGCCTGGCGCCACGCAGGCCGTAGAGCGAACCGAAGAACTCGAGGTTCTGGCGGCCCGTGAGCCGCCAATAGAAACTGCGTTCGTCGCAGGTGACCAGGCCGATCTTGGCTCGCGCCTCGGCGGACTGTTTCACGACATCCAGGCCGAAGATCCGCACGCTACCTTCCGTCGGGTGGAGGAGCGTGTTGCAGATCTTGAGAAGCGTGGTCTTGCCCGCGCCGTTGGGCCCGAGCAAACCCACGGTCTCGCCGCGCCGCACCTCGAACGATACGCCGCTCAGCGCGGGGTCGGGCTTCGCTTTGTAGCGCTTGCTGACGTCGCGGAGGGCCAGCGCGGGTGCGGCGTTGTTCATTAGAGCACCACCGACCGGAAGCGGAAGCTGCCGTACCAGAGCGCCACGATGAAGCACGCTTGCCGGGCGACCACGAGGGCCGCCTGCACCGGAAACTTGAGCCAGCGCGCCGGCGAACTCCACGGCTGCAGAACCTTCAGGCACCACAACAGCTTGGGCCCCGCCAAGGCAAAGGCCGCGGGATGCACGGCGGCGCCGAGGACCAGGCCCAGCACGGCGAGATAGAAATAGACGTTGGCGAGGTTGAAAAACAGGCCGCCGAAGAACAGTTCCCGGCGCAAACCCGGATGGCGCGCGGCCAGCAGCGGGACGTTGAACAGCCGCAGCGGTTCCATCACCCAGTTCAAGGGCTTCATGGTTTCCAGTTCGTGGTACACCAGCGCGCCGGGGACGAACATGTTGCGATAGCCCTTTTCGCGCATCCGCCAGCAGAGGTCGGTGTCGCCGCAATCGACCACGCGGTCGAGGAAATCCGCCAGGCAGAGCGATTCGTCCGTGCCGCCCATCTCGAGAAACGTAGCGCGCAGGAAGAAGCTGTTGGACCAGGAGTAGAGCGGGTTCTCCTGGTTCACCTCATGCCCGTAGCGCGAGAAGAATCTCGCCTGTCGGGCCTGCTCGGGCCAATAGCGGACGGGGCCGTTGGCGAAGTGGATGTCGGGGTCGTCAAAGGCGCGGGCGCCGTGCTCGAGCCATTCAGGCGCCGGGCAGCAGTCGTCGTCGCAGAAGGCGAGCACGCGGCCCTGGGCGATGCGGGCGCCCCCGTTGCGCGAAGGCCCGGGACCGCGGTTTTCCTTATTCACGTGGTACACCAGGCGGCAGGGAGAGAGGGCCTCTAACTCGCGCATCATCTCCGTCGTTCCGTCCGATGAGAGGTTATCCATCACGATGACTTCGAACCGCGAGGCCGGATACGTCTGTTTCCAGCAGGCTTCCAAGGCCCGCCGAAGCCAGGCTCTGCGGTTGCGCGTAGGAATGATGACCGAAACCTCGATGCTCATCGCGAAAGTAAACGGTGCAGCCAGGCGGGCATGTACGAACGGTGACCGTTGAGAATCGCGCCCGCGAGGCCGATGCCGTGCAACGTGAGCAGGTTCCTCACCCGTTCCAGAGTCTGCGTGCTGGTGGCGCCCGCCTTCACCACCAGCACCGCGTGCGGCGCGGCCGGCCCACAGGCCAGCGTGAGCGAGCCCTGCTGCACGGGCGGCGCGTCGATCAGGATCAATGGATACGACGGACCCAACTCGTCCGCGATGCGGGCCAGCGCCTGCACGGTCGCCATCTGGCCGATGGGCGCCCGGCCGCCGGAGACGATCATGGGCAGTCCGCCGCCCATTTGCACCGCGGCCGCCGGGGGGCTGGCGCCATCGCCGATGGAGTTTACCGTGTGCTCATTGCCGAGCAGGAACATCTCCGCCAGCGCCGGGTTCTCCGACGGCAATTCCACCACCAGCGGGTTCAGGCCGTAACTGGTCTTCAACTGGCGCGCAACGCCAAGAACGGCAGTGGTGGCGCCCTCACCCTGCGCCGCCGCGGTGAACATCACCGCGTGAAGGCTCCCGGCGCGGGCCGAGGAGGCCAACACGAGGGCCGCGTCGCGAAAACTGCCGTTAAGATCGTGCGGCATGAGTGATTCCAAGACCCGTCCCGCCGTGATTGTCTCCCCGCACCGAGGACTCGATCAATGCGGGTGAAGCCGCCGGAACGACGGCCAGGACCGGAGCGTCCAGAAGGCGGGCCAGCCGGTCTCCGTCGTAGATTCCGTGATCGAAGAACTCCGCCAAGGCGAGCCAGGTCAGGGCCAACAGCAGCGCTCCGGCGCCGATGATGCCCAGAAGAAGCACCTTGCGAGGGCCCGCGGTCATCACCGGATCGATCGCCCGCTCGACAATCGCCACGCTGCCGATCTGGCGCTTCGTCAACGAATCGGTCGACGCTGCCTCGGTGAACTTCTTCCGGTTGAACGAGTCTTTCTCCTCCAGCAACCGGAGCTGGCGTTTGAGCGACGTCCATTCCATCTCGCTGTCGTGCAGCGATCGAAGGCTGGTGCGCGCGCGGTCCAGTTCCGCGGAGCGCTGATCGAAGACCTTCTGCCGGTCCACGCGCACGCTGCGCAGGTTCGCTTCCAACAGGCGCATCAGTTCCTCGAATTGACGCCGGTTGTTGGCGATCCGGACGCCGGTGTCGAGGTCGGTCATGCGCAGTTGCTCCCGCTGCCGCTGCAGGTCGGCGAGCTGCAACAGGATGGAGTGCGCGAACGACTCCTGCTGGAACCCGCCCAACGCCGCGAACTCCGGCTCCGGTTTCCGTTTCTCCAACTCCAGGCGGGCCAGTTTGTCCGCCGCGTCGTCCCGGGCGATGCGCGCGTCGGCGACCAGCGCTCCGAGGCGCGTAACCTCGGCGATCAGGACTTCCTTCTGCTTCTCCAGCGCCTGGATGTTGCCGCGATCCTCCGTCTCCCTGAGACGCCGTTCGGCGTCGCTGAGTTCCTGCGAGGAGGCCTTCACTTCGGACTCGAAGAAGCTCGCCGCCTCGCGGTTTTCGTAGAGGCGCAACCGGTACTTGAGGTAGAAATCCAGGTATGTGTTCAGAATGGTCGCGGCGTATTCGCGCATCGGGAAGATGAGCTTCACGATGACGATGTTCGACTCGCGCTGCGGAAGGGCGATGATCCCCCGATGCAGCAGCTCGATGGCCATGTCCCGCGGCGGCACCTTCATCCGCAACCCGGCCTTGATCATCAGCTCGTTGGAGAAGTCCTTCACCTGTTTTACGACGCGGCGCGCGTAGAAGCGGACTTTGGCGATGAGTTGGGGCGGCGGCGGCTCCGGCGGGCTCGGCTGATCCATCTTATAGTGATCGACGATCTGGGCCACCAGGTCGCGGCTGGTGAGGATGTCCATCTCTGTGTTGACTTCCTGGTTGCGGTAGCCGACCACCGCGGGCGGCGTACCGATGAGCGTGGAAGGCAATCCCTGTTCGGGACCGAGCTTCACGAGCACCTTCGCCGACACCTCGTAGCCGTCCTCCTTGATGATCATCAGCCAAAAGAGCCCGGCGCCGAGCGCGGTGGCGACGATCACAAGCAGACTCCACTTGCGCTTGGAAAGGATGAAGACCAGGTCGTAAAGCGAAAGCTGGCCGGAGGAACTGCCTGTCATCGTGGTGTCGAGATCCCTTGCCCGAGGAGATAGCTGAAGCCGGCGTTGATGAAGACGGGGATGTTCTGGCGAATGTACTGATCGATGAACTGGTTCACTTTGGCGACCCTGGTTTTGGGGATCAGGACCACGTCGAACGGCTTGAGCGCAACATCCTGCTTTCGGCCGGCCATGATGGAAGCCAGGTCGATCTTCTCAACCGCGGGCGCCGGTGAGCCGGTGTCGCGCAGCAGCAGCACGCTGTCCAGGCGCGCGGTGTTCTTTGCGCCGCCGGCCCGCACCACCGCGGTGAGAACGGAGATCCGGCCCTGTAACGTAATCAGCCCCGGAGTGCCGACCTCGCCGCCGACGAAGACGTTCAGAAACGACTTCTGCACGTGAACGACGTCGCCCGCCACGAGCGGCACGTCGGGTTGGGCACCGGCCAGAATCGCCGCCACGTTCACCTCGCGTGACGAAGGCTTGCCGTCCTCCTCGCGGACCAGCACGACGGCGTCCTGGCGCGCCGTGTCCTTGAAGCCGCCCGCGCGAATGATCGCCCCGGCGATGGTCACGGGCTCCATCGCGGAGATTTGCGCCGGTTTATCCACTTCACCCCCGACATAGACGTACCGGCTCGAAAAACTCCGCACAATGACGGCTACCTGGGGTGTCCGCACGTGTTTGCCGTACTCGGCGGTGAGCAGTTCGGTGAGTTGGGCGGCGGTTTTTCCGGCGGCGTCCACTTCGCCCACCAGCAGCAGTGAGAGTTTGCCGTCCGGGCGAACGATCACGGTCTGGCTCAATTCCGGCAGGTTGTAAACCCGGATGTCGAGCGCATCGCCTTTCGCGAGAACGTAAGGGGAGGCGCCCGGAGAGGAGGCCGGCGGGGAAGCCTGCTGCGCCCCCGCTTGCACAACGAAACCAGCCAGGAAGGATGCAGTGAGCAGTGTGAGCCGCAGCGCTAGGCCGCGCATACCGCCCTCCCAAGCGATTGACAGCCCCTCACCTGCCAGACCAACTGAATGCGGGTGACGAGTTTGGTCAAACCCTTGAGAGACGTCGTCCAAACCTGAAGCGCGGCGTTCAACTCCCTGGCGTTGGCCGCCGAGAGAGCGAACTCGAACACCTCGGGCTCGGGCAACCGCCAGGCGTCGTAGCCGGCGGGCATGCCGTTGGAGACCCACAGGGGGAAGTCGTAGCGCAGCGTCGCCTGGCGCGGCGAGAGGATCTCCTCCTCGCTGGTCCCATGCGCGTGCTTGGCTTCCACGTACTTGCTGAAGTCTTCCCAAAACTCGTCGAAATTCGCGGGCGCTTCGGAGCACTTGGAGAGGATCAACTCCTTGAGTGCGGCCATGCCCACGCGGCAGATGTCGGTCCAGATGAAGAAGGAGGCCAACGCGCGATACCGGTACATCAGGTTGTCGCCCACCTCCCCACGGGTCAGCTTCTCGAACACGTCATCACGGGAATAATACTCCACGCAGGCTTCCTTGGTGGGGAACAGCTCGTTCACCGTCTCGCCAACGAAGTCCTTGAGGAAGTCCTTGACCGTGCCTTCCTCGCGTTCCATGGCGGGCAGCATCGCCATCCAGCACTCGGAACGTTTGGCGCCGAACTTCTGGGCAAAGGCCACGGCGTCCTCGAACCAGCCGTCGTTCCAGAAGACGCTGCTCGCAAGGGCGTACTTGCGCGCGGTGACGTAATCCTCGAAGGGCAGCGTGTCGGTGGCGACGATGATCTCTTCAACGTCGAACACCTTCTTGCCGTCGTGCACGCCGAAGTTCTTGGGCAGCACGCGGAAGCGGTTATCGAACTTGAACATCTCGCGCGACTCGATGGTCTCCAGCTCCGAGCCCTTGAGCAGCATGGCCTGGAAGTTGTGAATCTCATTGATGCCCGTGTCGATCAGCTTCTGGATCGCATCGAGGTGCGTTTGCAGCGTCTCGCCCGGCAGCCCCAGGATCAGGTCCGAGTTCGACCGCAGGCCGCGGCCGCGGATATAGATCTGAATGTCCTCGTACGCCTTGAGCTTGATGGTTGAGCGCTTCACCTTGTTCAGTGTGTCTTCGTTGAGCGATTGCACGGCCTGGTAAAGCACCAGGGCGCCGCTCACCTGTTCGACCGACTTGATGATTCGCTCGGGCCGGTTCTTACCGGTGGTGGCGTCGATGAAGGTCGGGTAGCCGTAGTCGCGCTGGAGTTTGCCGATATGGCCGGAGATCTCCACGTCGCGCTCGAACATGCCGTAGTTGGAATCGGCGATCCGGAGCGTGCCCATCTTGGGCGACTTCTCCTTGATCATCTTCGCGATGTAGTCGAGTTCGTCGAAGATGCGTTCCTTGCTGAAGTTGTGGACCTTGGTGTACCAGCGCGTGCCCTGAACGCAGAAGGTGCAGGTGAACGGGCAGCCGCGGTTGGTCTCGATGATGGGCGCCAGCTTGCCGTCGAAGAACTCGTCCATCAGGCCGGCCAGGAAGGGCGAGGGGATCTCGTCGACCTCCTTGTGACGGTCCCACATCTCCGTGCGGGTCAGCGATCCGTCGCTCCGGCGATACACGCAGGAGGGCACGTCGCGGTCGCCTGCTTTGCGCGGATCGAGCCCCGCGTCCAGGTAGGCCTTCAGCACTTCGCTCGCGACGAATTCGCCTTCGCCCAGGACGTAGAAATCGAGTTCCGGTCTCTTCTCGACGAAGGCGAGCTGCCGGTCCGGCTCGATCGGAATGTTCGGGCCGCCCATCACCGTGAGCGCGTTCGGATTCAATTGCTTCGCCAGGCGCGCGAAATGAAGGCTGACGGCTTCGTTCCAGACGTAGTTGCTGACCATCAGCACGTCCGGCGGCGCGGCTTTCATGGCAGCTTCCAGCTTGTCGGGATAGGCGAACAGCCTGGACTCAACATCCAGATCCTGTTTGTCCATCACTGCCTTGATGTAGCCGACCGGCAGAGGCTGGCAGTCCGTTGAAAGAACTCCTGAGTAGTTGTAGCGGAGATCCGCCAGGTAGACCCGGCGCCTGTGAGCAGTCATGGTTTCCTCCGATCCGCCTTGAGGCGTTACCCCCGCCCGGGGACACCGAGGCGGGGTTGGCATGCTGAACTGACAAACTACATTGACGAGTCTTCATGGACGCCGTCTCTCTTCGTAACCCGTTCAAGGGAGTATAGCTGGGATCGTCCGGTGGTGCCAGTCTTTCAGCGCGAAAGCAGTTCCTGGGCCCCCTACTAGTACTCGGTAACGGGCCCGCAACCAAGACCAGTCCGGTGAGCCCCTTCGTTTCTTACTGAAGTGGCGTGAACGCGGGCCGCAAAGGCTCGCCTCCCGGCTGGGATGACTGGGTCAGTCTACCATCTTGAAGCGAGAAGACGGGCAGCCGCGCTTGCGGGGAGCGCCGGCAGAGCGGTACTGGTACTCGCAGGGGGTCTGCCGCCCGATCCTCGTTAGCCGGCCCTCGAAGCGACCGCTTCTTCGCCGACGATCCAGCCGTCCTGAATCTGCACCACCCGGTTGCCATACTCTGCGTTGCGCTCCGAGTGGGTCACCTGGATGATCGTGGTCCCGCCGTCGTTCAGCTTCTTGAACATCTCCATGATCTCTTTGCCCTGCGAGGAATGGAGGTTGCCGGTGGGCTCGTCGGCAAGAATCACCTTGGGGTTGGCGATCATGGCGCGCGCCACCGCCACCAGTTGCTGTTGCCCGCCGGAGAGTTGATTCGGAAACAGGTCCTTCTTGCCGACGATGCTGAAGCGGTCCAGCACGTCGCACACGATGCTCTCGCGCTCGCCCTTTTTCACGTTGCGGTAGGAGAGCGGGATCTCGAGGTTCTCATACACGGTGAGATCGTCGAGCAGATGATAGCTCTGGAAGACGAACCCGATGTGCTTCTTGTATAACTCGGAACGATCCTTCTTGCCCAGCCGGTGGATCGGTTGCTCAAGAAAATAGAACTCGCCCGCCCAGGCGCTGTCGTGCATGCCGATGATGTGCAGGAGCGTGCTCTTGCCTGCGCCGGAGGGGCCCATGATGGAGACGAACTCGCCCTCCTTGATATCGAGGTTCACCCGCCGCAGGACGAAGGTCTTGGTCGGGCCGTGCTCGTAGAACTTCTCGATATTGCGCAGTTGGATCATGGTGTTTCCATTATAGGAAGCACGAGACGGGCCATCCTAAACGGTGGACGGCGCGGAGCCGGCGGCCGCGCTTCTGTCCGGCGCCGGGACGGCGGCCGCCGAATTCGCACACCCGGAACGAAAACGGCGGTCCGGACGGGGAAGACAATCGCTTCGCCGCCGGACCGCCGATAGAAACGGAGCCAGGTCTTCTGCTAGAACGTCACCGTGACCGGATCGCCGCCGGCGTAGTTGACGGTTCGCGTGCCGAGGGCGCCCAGGTTGATGGTCCGCGTGCCCGCCGGACCATGCACCGTAATCAGGATCCCCGAGGAGGAGATGACCACTTCCGCGGGACCGCCGCTGATGCTGACGCCGAGCGCAGCGACCGGGCTGCTCTCCAACGCCGCGACCACCGTCTTTTGGGCGTCCTTGAACGTGTAATAGGACGGCGCGAGGATCGTTTCCTCACCGGGGGCCGTGACCTTCAGGTTCTGACCGTCGCGCACCACCGCCTGGCCCGCCCTCGGCTGACCCTTCCTGTACGGCAGGATGTAGGTGCGGAACGAGTTGGCGCTCTCGACGCGCAGGATGTGCTGGCGTTCTTCGAAGCTCTTTCCGGTCACCTTGCGATACTGGTTGGCTTCGGGCGTGGGGTGCCAGCCGTGGGCCCAGTTCCCGAGAGTCGCCTCCGTTGCGCCGTCCGTAGCGAGGTAAACGTCCCAATCGGTTGTCCACTGCCCCTTGAAACCGAGCTTGGGCAGGCCGGCGGGAAGCACGATGGGTACGGCCGAAGGCAACTGCTGCAAGCTCCCGATGTAGGAGCGAAGCGGAGGAGTCACCGGGCCGGAGGGCGTGGATACCGCTCCGTCGGCCATCAGGTTCAGCATCAGGACCTTCGGTGCTTGCGCATCGATCCCTGCGAAAGTGTCTCGCAGAGCGATGATCGGAAATGCGGGATTCGCCTGGATCAGGTCCACGGTACGGGTCCAATCGAAAGGCGTGGAAGCGAATGTCGCTACGCTTCGCGAACTGTGCGTGAAGGCCTGGAAGTCCTTGCGTGTGGTGGTTCCGCTGTTGCGCGAATTCTCGAACAGCGGGAAGTTGTCCTGATACCAGGGCGTCGTGAAATCCACTTCTCGAACCACCGTGTTGTGCAGGAAGTGGCTTCCGGTGTGGGGGGAGTAGACCGAACCCCAGTGAAGCGAGACGGGAGAACCCAACGCGTAGATAGCCACCGAATTGTAGTCAGCGGCGTGGGAATGATCCCGGTAGAACATCCCGTTCACGTGCCAGACGGCCGTCTCATTGGGCGAAGCGTATCCATGCCGCAGAACCGAGTACCAGCCGTCGAACGTGGCGCTCTTCAACCCGACCGGCGCCGAAGGCAGATCGGGGTCGAACTTCGTCACCGAGAGTTGGTCGGCGGGGGCGCCTGATTCCCGCCAGGCTCCCATCAAGCGGCGGCTCAGAGTGGGGTCCGAGGTGGCAAAGCCGGTGGCCAACTGCGGGAATAACTGGGAAGCGGTGGTCGGCGCATCGCCAATCGCCACCTGTTTGCGCAACCCGTCGAACCTGGGTTCGGGCGGAGTCAGGAAGTTCAGGAGGAACTCGCCGAATCGCTTCAAACGGTCCGAGTTCACGAATCCATCGTAAGAACCGGCAACCTGCAGTTGCTGGAAGGAGTCCAGCAACGGACCCATGGCTGCCCCCGCGTAGTAGGTCGATCCCATCTGGGCGCCGTCGCTGTTGACCGTGGCGTCCAGGGAGAACAGCGCGCGGTCGGTTGCGCTCTGCACCAGTGCCGACATTTGCGGATGGTGCGCGAGGAACACCTTAAAGGCGTCCATCGATTGCAGCATCTGAGTCGGCATGTTGGCCGTACCCATCGACAGCCGGTGGCCCTCGAACATTGGAGCGTAGTCGTTATCGTGAACGATCCACGCGTAGACCACGGCGGCGGCTTTCACCCGTTCTTTCTGCTCGGCGGTTGCGCGGTCGTCCAGGAGTACCGCCGCTATGCGCTCGGTAGTCGATGCGAAGAGCTTCGCGCCCGCGAAATAGGATAGGCCGGTGGCGTACACGCCATCCCCATTGACCAATGAGTTGAGGGCTGCCGTGGTGAGGCGGTCCACCTCGAGTGTGGTCACCCACATCATCTTGCCCGTGGTATCGGCCCACAGGCGGAGCAGATCCCGGCTGGTGAGGGCGCTGCTGAAAAGGCGGTCGAAGTAGGCCTTGTCGGTTCGCACGCGGTTCACCAGATCCAGGTAGGTTTCCCGACTCATGTACAGCGGGTTCCATCCATTCGGCGGATCGGCGTAGGCAACCGGGAAGCGCGCGATCTTGGCGAGATTGATCCCTGAGTGCAAATTGATCAGCCGCCTCAGGCCGGCCATGTTGCCGCCGCTCTCCGGCAACTCCGCGTTGGTGCCGGCGTATAGCCCCCAGGCTACGCGAACGTACGTCGACGGCTTTCCGCGATACCCGCGGAACCAGAATCCGGCGGCTTTTCCGGTGGCCGGATCGTTCGGGTTGGTGAAGATGCCAACGCCGTTCGAGTCCGCTGCCCAGGCTCGGGAGACCGGCCCGGCGAAAATGGAAAGGGACTGTCCCGACGGTCCGGCCGCGGTGTTATACAGTGTCCAGGTCCAACCTGTGTCGTCGGACCACTGGTGCCAGCCCATCATCCGGCGAACGAACTCCATGTTGTTGGCCGTGCGAGTCGAGTCGGAGGGGAAGAGCGGCCTGGTGTATTGCAGGTCCCTGATTGAGCCGAGCGGAGTCGCCGACCGCCCCACCTGACGCCCGCGGTTGGGCTGGATCTGGGGGTAGACGTTGAGGAGGTACTCGACGTCGGCATCGTTTTCTTCCTCAATCATCACTACCGGCTGGTTGGCCTGAACCACCAAGGTCGACGTGTAATAGCCGGGCCCGGCCGGGTGGATGATCACGCTGTTCTCGTAAGCCGCCGGCTTGTCAAAGGTGTAGGCGACGCGCACCTTCACCTGCATCGGCCCCGACTCGAGAATCGTGGTCTGCATGGTCTTGGCCGTCATCACCGGCGGCTTGTAGACCTCGTCTTTCCGGGAGTGCAAGTAGTTTGGCCCGGTCGCCGTCCAGACGCCATTCCGCAGCCGAATCCCTTGAATCGGCGCCATCCTGAGGTCGCCTGTGGGCCGCGCCACCCGGACTCCGGTCAGTCCGTTGGTGATTTCGAAGTAGGCCGGATTGGAAGAGTTCACGGTCACCGCGCCGGCTGTGGTGGCGGCCGGAACTCCCTGCGAGAGGGTCCACGTCCACTCGATCTCCACGCGGTGGAGACCCGACCCGGCATCCGTCAGATCGATCGCCTGTCCCGCCATGGCCGCGGCCCGGGAGAGCGCCAGTTTGAACCGGTTAGCGTCGCCGCGGATCGCGTAGTAGGTAACCTTCGGAGCGAGCGGTTTCGGCAGAGTCCCCGTGGTGGAGAGAGCGAGAGGGTCGCCCGTTTGCAGGTTGTGCTCACCCCAGACGATGAGGTCGCTTGCGGCATCTGCGACCGGGCCGGCGTTCTCTACGACGATGCCTCCGGTTTGACCGGAAAACGCCACGGGCGGACCGCCGTACGACGCGCTGATCTGGTAGGTTGGGCCGTTCTTGTTCACCACGAAGTACTTAGTCCCCGCGGTGAGGCCAACCGGCAGGGGATTCGTGTATCCCGTCAGCGTCACCGCCATCCCGTTCTCGAGGTACATGGGCGAGGGATTGCTCAGCGTGTCGTTCAGAGTGGCATCCACGTTGTCCGCGACAATCGCGTACGGCACGGTTGATCTCCCCAGGTGTGTCCGAACCAGGATCTTGCCGTCTACCACCTGATACGCCACTTCGACGCCGTTGGGGCCGGTCAGTACGGTGGTCGCCGGGTTGAAGGGGCTGGCGTAATCGAAAGCGACAACCTGCTCTGGATGGCCGACTCCGAAGCTCTCTTTCAGCTTGAAGGTCGCGATCGGAGTGCTCGAGCTCTTTGGCGGTGGCGCGGTCACCGTTACCAGGGAAGAGGCCTTCTTGGTTGCATCCGCCGCGCTCGTCGCCGTCACGGAAACGGTCTGCGTGGCAGCCACCACCGCCGGGGCCGTGTACAATCCCGAGCCGTTGACGGTCCCCACCGCCGGACTAAGGCTCCAGGAGACCCCGTTGTTGGCGGCGTTGGCGACCACAGCCGAAAGCTGGACGCTGCCGCCGGGCGCAACCGACACGCTGGCCGGCGCCACACTCACCGCGATCGGGGGCTGTAAGGTCACCACCGCGCTCGCCGATTTGGTTCCATCCGCGGCGCTTGTCGCCTTGATGGTCACCTGTTGAGCCGCACTGACAGCGCTGGGCGCCGTATAGAGACCCGCGGACGTGATGGTTCCAACCTGCGGGCTCACGCTCCACGAAACCGAGGTGTTCGTGACGCCGGACACGCTCGCTACGAACTGCTGGGTCTTGGCCGCATACAGCGAGACGGTCTGGGGCGAAAGTCCCACCGTCACGGTTGGCGAAACGCTAATCGTGGCGGTCGCGAACCGGGCCGGATCCGCCGCGCTTCGAGCCGTTGCCGTCACTGAGGTCACGCCCGCCACGGCCGCCGGTGCGCGGTAGAGGCCGGTCGCGTCCACTGTCCCCGTGGTGGAGGAGAGCGACCAGGTGACCGCAGTGTTTGCCGTCCACTTCACAGACGATTGAAGCTGAACCGTTCCTGCAGGGGCGACGGTCGCCGTGGTGGGACTCACCACGACTGAAACCGGCTGCAAGGTGATCAAAGCCGTCGCCTTGAGCCCGCTCGCCGTGGCGGTCGCCATGACGTATTGAACAGAGGTAACTGTGGCCGGCGCTGTGTACAGGCCGCTGCTCGAAATCGTTCCCAATGGGGAACTTAAGGTCCATCCGGCCCGGACGGACGATCCGTCCAGGGTGGCTCGGAACTGAACTTGGGAACCCCCGCCGGCACTGGTGAGCGCTGGGGACACTGACAGAACTGCCGCGGAGGCGCACTGTGCGAGAACGAGACAAATAATCGGTAAAAGAGCACAGGACAGTACGCTTTGTTGGCTGGAAGCGTGGCATGGTCTGAGAACCATTGATTTCTCCTGGTCATCTATCGGCCAGCGGCGATCCCTGGGTCATCGGGACACACCTGAGTCTTAACCCTATAGTTGCGTATGCACTTCCCGATCTATACCTACCGCGACGGACCGATGAAGCGGTGATCAGAGGCTTGTGCGCGCGTTTGAGTTGAATGAACTCAATCGGAGACGAGAGACGCGGGGATATGACGAGGCTCACGGGCTTTCTGAATGAAGCGACGATTCGCGCACTCGCGAACGCGTCCTTGGACCCTGTGCGGGGGCAGTGCCCAAAGACCCGATGACCAAGCCACTTCGAAGCTTAGGCAATGACCAGGGTGTCTGTCAAGATGGGCGCGACAGATGGGAGCGAAAGGATTCCGGGCTGTCGTATCACGCGTCCCAGGTGGTATCCTCAACACAGCGCGGATGGATATCGCCTTTAACTTAGCTGCCTACCGGGCGACTGTGCCCGACCACATCGTCGCGGCGTCGCGAGCTGCCGCTTCGCCCATGTTCGACTCTGGGCAACTGTGTTTCTTGGCCGCGACCCTGGGCCTTTCGCCGTACACCGAGGGCGGCTTCGTGATTGAGATCGGAACTTACACCGGTTCCACCGCTGCCTTCATGGGAAAGGTGCTGCAGTCGCTGGACCGCGACACCAGAGTATGCAGTATCGACCCGTTCGATGCGTTCCGGCCGGATCCTCTCAATCCGCAGGGTAATTACGGGGCGTATCAGCAACGAATTCGATCCGAAGGGCTCGCGGACCGCTGTTTCGCGGTGACGGGGTTCTCGCATCTGGTGGCGCCGGCTATTGCCAACGGCGCGGATCTAGTTCTGATCGACGGTTCGCACCATTACGAAGATGTGACCAGGGACCTCGATTTGTTCTGTGCGAAGGTTCGCCCGGGCGGATTTGTTTTCATTGACGATTACAGCGAGCAGCACTATCCGGGCGTGGTGCGCGCCGTCAGAGAGTTTCTTGACGCCAGATCCGAATTCGAAGAAGTCCACTGCTCCTACTTCTCGATCCTGCGCCGAAAGTAACGAAACTGTCGCGGGGCCAGTCAAGAAGCCATAATGACAGTGCGGACCGAACAGCGGCGCGAATCGCCTGGCAGGACGAGGCGGAGGGCCTGACGATTGATCCCTGACAAGATCCGGTTTGCGTCTCCGTTGGAAGCCGGCGAAGAGCTTGCGCTTGGCCTCTTGCATCTGGAGCGCGGCATCCAAGTCGGTCTGTGCCCGCGCTTGCCGGTCCAGATCCTGAAGGGTCACATTCGGCTGAAGATATCCGGCCACTCCAGGCAGTTGCCGCAGGATCTCCCATGGCGTCGCGTACCAGCGGTACACCCGCTTCAACCGGCCCTTCCTGTCGGCCTTCATCTCGGGGACCCCACACGGCCGGTGGAAGTTCAGGTAGGGATTGAAATGCCGCTGGTAGAACTCCGCGATCGCTTGCGCATGCGGCGCCGCGATGTAGCCGTAGCCCATGTGTTTTCTCACCACCGCACCGTTCTTTGATTCCGCCAGGCCGTTGTCGTTGGAGTGCCGCGGGCGCGACTTGGTCTGCTCCACCAGCAGCTTGTTCAGCAGCTTGGCCACGGTGTGATTGATGAACTCACTCCCGTTGTCGGAGTGAAAGCCACGGATGTGAAACGGAAACTGCGCCAGCATTCTCTCCAGCACCGGCATCAGCCAGGCTTCGCTGATCTGCGGCGCTGCCCCGAGCACCTCCCACTGCGTGACCTCGTCCACGGCATTGATGTGGTACACCCCCTTGGTCCCGTCCGCCTGGTCCCCCTGATGGACCGTATCCACCCGCAGATATCCGGGCTGCCCTTGCGGCCGGGGCGCCCGGCGCTCCCCGATCCCCACGGCGGTGGGCCGAGTCGGCCGGTAGTTCAGCCGCCGCTGCCGGTAGCTGCGGGCTTGCCGCAGCCGGTACAGGTGCGCCACCGAAAGCTCAGCCAGCCGGGCATAGTCCGAGTCGCCGAAGTCGTAATAGGCCCGCTGCAACAGTTTCACCGTGGCCGGACCGCTCAGCGTTTCGTGGGCTTCATCCACCCGAGCCAGCAACTCGATGTCAGCCCGCGTGTAGCGTGTGGGAAAGCTGCGCCGCCGATACGGCTTCGGCTGGACCGCGTCGCCACTCTGATATCGCGTGATCAGCCGCGTCACCTGAGCCCGGCTCAGCCCGGTCATCTTCGCCAGGTAGCGCCGTACCAGTCCGCGTTCCTCCCGCTTCAACTTCCCGTAGTCCTGCCGCCTCAGCGTCTGGTCCACAAACTCATACACCTCCTTCTGATCCCGGCCTTCAAACTGAACCTCGTCGCTGGCCTCCAGAAACGCCCGAATCTGCTCCAGGCTCAACCCTTCTCCTGCTTGCATGCTGACAATCAAGACCCAGCATGCGGCCCGCCCCCTCCAGGCTCATCTTGTGTGAGAAACCAATGCCCCCTCCAGGCTCATCTTGTATGAGACAAGACTAATACGACATCGCTATCCCGGCCTTCTTGTACTGTGGCAGCACCTCGGTCTTGATGTAGTTCTCGTACTCTTCCGTTTTCCCATTCGCAATTCGGTACCGCGCAAAGACCCGAACCGGGAGCGACTTTCCCTCCGCCGGTGGATTGCTGAGCGCACCCACCATGGTGGAAACGTACCGGCGGGAGGACACAACGCAGCGCTGGAGCCGGGCGTACAGGCGGGCGCCCGCCTCCTTGCCCAGTGCGCGCTCCAGAACCGGAGGCAGGTCGAGCAACGACATATTGTCCATCGGCGTCACAATCACAAACTCGCCCTGCACGCCGAGCACGGTCTGATTCGTCGTCACCCGCGCGATGCCGGCCTTCTTGAGCGCCGGCAGCGCTTCGTTCTTCATCAGGTCCGTCCACTCGTCGATCATGTCCGGCTTTACCAGGACCTGCAACGAAACGGCCATGCGGTCGGGCGCCGCCTCCTGGGCACGCGCCTTCGTCGCGAGCGTGCACAGAGAAAAGGCCGCCACGAAGGCGGCCGTCATTACTCGAAAACGCTTCATTCGATCTGTCTCCTCTGAGTGAGCCGGGTTTCGGCTCGGGGCCGTTCCCAGCGGTGCGCTCACTTTACACGAAGTTCGTCAAAAAGCAAGGGGCTTCGAAGATGGTGAGATGGGAATCCTCGCTCCACGCCCGCGGTGCCCCCGAACCCTCTACGCTGGGAACATATGTCCTTCGTCCGAAATCCCTGGATCATTCTTCTGGCCGCGCTCGCGCTGCCTCCCCTCGGACTTCTGCTGCTCCTGGCCAAACCCGGCACCGGCTGGTTCAAGAAACTCGCCGGGGCAGTCCTCATCCTCATCCTCGGCGTCGCGCACCTGTTCCTTTTCTACGGACTGCGCCTGGAGCAGACCGGTGACAACAAACCGATCCTCTCCTTCTACCGGCCTTCTTCCCACTACCGGGCCATCGAGCAGAGCCGCGCGGCCGCCCCCGCCACGCCTGCCTCCGCAGCGCCTGACCCACCGCCCGCGGCATCCGCCGCCGCCCCCGTGCCGGAGTCCGCCGCGCCCGCGAAGCCCGATGCGCCCGCGCCGTCTCCCGCGCCGGCTCCCGCCTCCTGGACCGCCTTCCGCGGACCCCAGAGCGACGGAGTCTACACCGGCAAGCCCATCCGTACGGACTGGCAATCGCATCCTCCCCAGCTCCTTTGGAAGCTGCCCGTCGGCGGCGGCTACGCATCGTTCGTTGCCGCCAACGGACGGGCCTTCACCATCGAGCAGCGGCGCGCCCAGGAGGTGGTGGCAGCCTATGAGATCGCTTCCGGACGCGAGCTGTGGAGCAACGCCTGGCCCGCCGAATTCAAGGAATGGATGGGGGGCGATGGACCTCGCGCCACCCCGACCTATCACGAAGGGCGCGTCTACGCGGTCGGCGCCTTCGGCGAGTTTCGTGCCATCGACGCCGCCACCGGCAAGACCGTCTGGCGCAGAAGTCTCCTCGAAGACAACGGCGGCGCGAACCTGCAATGGGGCCATTCTTCGTCCCCGCTCATCGCCGGCGGGCTGGTTATCGCCCAGTCCGCCCAGCGCGTCGCCGCGTACGATCGTGCCACCGGGGCGCCGGCCTGGAAGGCGCTCGATGAGAGGCAAGGCTACGCGTCGCCGGTGCTGCTGACCCTCTCGGGCGAGCCTCAGGTGTTCCTGCAAACCGGCAGCCGCGCCGTGGCCCTCGAGCCCCAAACCGGCAAGCTCCTGTGGAGCCACCCCTGGCCCACCGCATACGATGTGAACGCCGCCCAGCCCGTCGTCATCGGCGCCAACCGCCTGTTCCTCTCCTCCGGCTACGATCATGGCTCTGCGCTGATTGAAGTGACACGCGACGCCGCCGGCTACAAGGCCGCCACGCTCTGGCAGAACAAGTCGATGAAGAACAAGTTCAACAGCAGCGTCCTCCACGAAGGCCATATCTACGGCCTCGACGAGGGCATCCTGGCGTGCGTCAACGCCGAAACCGGCGAGCGCAAGTGGAAGGGCGGGCGCTACGGCTTCGGTCAGATCCTGCTTGCGAACGGCCACATTGTGGTGCTCACCGAATCCGGCGAGATTGCGCTCGTCAAAGCCACGCCCGACAAGCACGAAGAGGTGGCCCGCATCGAAGCCATCTCCGGCAAGACCTGGAACTACCCGATCCTCGACGAAGGCCGCCTGCTGGTCCGCAACACCACGGAGATGGCCTGCTTCCGCCTGGATTGACCGCCCTGTCTTCCGGCTGTGCACAGATCAACGGTTTCTCAGGCAGGATAGACTGTACAGTTCCGGATGCTGCTCGAATTGCGGTCCATACAGAAGCGCTTTGGCGGTGTTGTCGCCCTCCGCGACGGCAACCTTTCAGTGGGCGCGGGCGAAGTGCATCTGCTCATGGGCGAGAACGGCGCAGGCAAATCGACCATGGTCAAGATCGTCGCCGGCATGCAGGGCCGCGACGGCGGGGAAATGCTGTGGCGCGGCTCGGCGGTCAGTTTTCGCACTCCGCTCGAGGCCGCCCGGAACGGCATCGCCATGGTTCACCAGGAGTCCCTGCTCGCGCCGCACCTCACCGTGGCGGAGAACATCTGGCTCGGCCGCGAGCCCAGCGCACCGGGGGGATTCGTGAATCGCCGCGAGATGGAGCGCAAGGCCGCGCGGCTGATTGAAGAACACGGGTTTCCCTTGCAGGCCGATGGGCGCGTGGAGCGGCTGAGCCCCGCGGGCAAGCAACTCGTCGAGATCTGCCGGGCAATCCAACACGGCTCCAGCCTCCTGATCTTCGACGAACCCACCTCTTCGCTCTCCGACGCCGAAACCTCCGAGGTCTTCAAGATCGTGCGCAAGCTGAAGGAGCGCGGCTGCGGCGTCATCTACATTACGCATCGTCTGGAGGAACTTCGCGAGGTCGGCGACCGCGTCACCGTGCTGCGCGACGGCGAGACCGTCCACACCGGGCCACTCGCTGAACTGCCGCGCGAGCGTCTGATTCAGCACATGGTGGGACGTGAATTGTCGCAGATTTACCGCCGCGAGCCGGTCCCTCCCGGCGCCCCGGTCTTGCGCGTGGAGGGCCTCTGCCGCCGGCCGCTCCTCCAGGACATCTCCCTTACCGTGCGCGCCGGCGAGATTGTCGGCCTCGCCGGTCTCATCGGCGCCGGCCGCACGGAGTTGTGCCGCGCCCTCTTCGGGCTCGATCGGATCGACTCCGGCCGCGTCCTGGTGGATGGCCGGCCGGTCCGCCTGCGTTCCCCGCGCGAGGCGGTGCGTGCGGGGTTCGCTCTGATCCCCGAAGACCGCCAGAGAACGGGCCTCGCCACCGGTCTTCCCCTCGGCCAGAATCTCACGCTGGCCAGCCTGGGCTCGGTCAGCCGCTGGGGGTTCCTGAATCGGCCCGCCGAACGCGACGTGATCGGCCGCCAGATGGAGCGCCTGCGCGTGAAGGCGGATTCGCCCCGCCAGCTCGCCGGCCGGCTGAGCGGGGGAAACCAGCAGAAAATCGTCATCGGCAAATGGCTGGCCCGCGGCGCTCGGGTCTTCTTCTTCGATGAGCCCACGCGCGGCATCGACGTGGGCGCGAAGGCGGAGGTGTTCGAAGTCATGGATGGGCTCGCCCGCCAGGGCGCCGCGATTCTCATGGTCAGTTCGGAGCTGCCCGAGCTGATCCAGGTGGCCGACCGCATTCTCGTGATGCGCCTGGGGCGCATCGTGGCCGAACTGCCCGGCCGCACAACCCAGGAGGAAGTCATGCATCACGCCGCGCACGCGCAGGAAGGGGCGGCCTAGATGCTCAAGCGACTGTTGCCGTTCTTGACGCTCATCGTGTTGTTTGTGTCGCTGGCCATCGCGTCTCCCTTCTTCCTCACCACCACGAATCTTTCGAGCGTGGTCCGCCAAACCGCCGTGATCAACATCATGGCCCTCGGCATGACGCTGATCATCATCTCCGGCGGCATCGATCTTTCCGTCGGCGCCATTCTCGCCATGGGCGGCCTGCTGGGCGCCATGGCCATGGAGAAGGGCGCGTCCATCCCCATTGGCATCGGCGTGGGCATTCTCACCGGCATGTTCTGGGGCTTCACCAATGGCATGCTCACCACGCGCCTGAAGATCAACCCGTTCATCGTCACCCTCGGGACGTTGGGTATCGTGCGGGGTCTGACGCTCATCATCTCGAATGGTCTTCCCGTGCACGCGCTCCCGCAGGGCTTCTCGTACCTCGGCGAAGGCAACCTGCTCGGAGTGCCCTTCGTGCTCTGGATTCTGCTCGTCTGCGCGCTCGCCGTCCACACCACGCTCGAGCACACCCGCCTGGGACGCTACGCCTTCGCCATCGGCAGCAACCCCGATGCGGCGTTCTATGCGGGCATCCCCGTGGCGTTCCACACCACCGCCGTCTACGCCATCGGCGGCATGCTCACCGGCCTTGCCGGAATGATCGAAGCCTCGCGCCTGATGACCGGCCAACCCACCGCCGGCCAGGGCTACGAGCTACAGGCCATCGCCGCGGTTGTGATCGGCGGCGGCAGCCTGCGCGGGGGCGAGGGCAGCGTGGTGGGCACGCTCATCGGCGCCTTCATCATGGGACTGCTGGCGAACGGCTCGGACCTGCTCGGCATCTCGCCGTATTTGCAGCAGGCGATCATCGGCGCGGTGATCATTCTCGCCGTTACGTTCGATGAGTTGCGGAAACGCCGGATGGTTGCCTGATCTCCAGCGGATCTCCTCTACGAGCGAGGATCAATGGTCGTTGCGCCAGACTGTCGCACAATGGAGACATGGTCACCCTGGACACACTGCGCGCGGAGCGGCGGGAGGAAATCCTGCGGCTTGCCGAGCGGCGTGGCGCGCACAGCCTGCGCGTGTTCGGCTCCGTAGCCCGAGGAGAGGCCAATGAGAATAGCGACCTCGATCTGCTGGTCGCCTGGGAGCCGGGCCGCAGTCTTCTGGATCATGCCGGTCTGGTGGAAGACCTCCAGGAGTTGCTCGGGATGAAGGTCCACGTTGGGACCGAGAAATCGCTCCACTGGTACGTGCGCGACCGGATTCTTCGCGAGGCCACGCCACTGTGAAGGATGACCGGCTGTACTTGCACCACATGCTGGAGCGATGCCATCGCGCCGCATCGCAGTTCTTGACGGCGCGCACGGAACGCCGCGCCGGCGCCGGATGATATCCTGAAAGGCTTGACGGCCCTCGATCTCGATCGCATTGTCGCCGAAATCGTCGAGTCCCTGCTCGCCGAAACGGCGCTTGCCTCTTACATCGATCACACCCAGCTCCGCCCGGACGCCACCCGCGCGGATATCGTCAAATTGTGCGAGGAAGCGAAGCTCTACCGCTTCGCCTCGGTGTGCGTGAACCCATATTGGGTGACGCTCGCGGCGGCCGAACTCGCCGGCTCGGACGTCAAGGTCTGCGCCGTGGTTGGATTTCCGTTGGGCGCCGGCACAACCGAGATGAAAGCCGCCGAAGCGGAGCTGGCCGTCCGCAACGGCGCGCGCGAGATCGATATGGTGATCAACGTCGGGGCGCTTCGCGATGGCGACCTGGAGACCGTGCGCCTGGATATCAAGGCCGTTGCCGGCGTCTGCCACCGGGGCGGGGCGATTCTCAAGGTAATCCTGGAGAACGTGCTGCTCACCAGGGAACAGAAGATCGCGGGTTGCGAAGCCGCCCGGCGCGCGGGCGCGGACTTCGTGAAGACCTCCACCGGTTTCGCGGCCGGTGGCGCCACCCCCGAAGATGTCGCCCTGATGCGTAGCGTCGTCGGTTCGGATATGGGCGTGAAAGCGGCCGGCGGCGTTCGCACGCGCGCCGACGCGCTCCGCATGATCGAGGCGGGCGCCAACCGGCTCGGCGCCAGTTCCAGCGTGGCCATCCTGCGCGGGTCCGGCCCCACGCGCTCGGGCTACTAAGCCATGCCCGGATCCCGCAAGTCCACGGTACGGTTCCGCGAGCGTGCGGAGTTGCTCGACTTCCTGCTGGAAGTCGCGGCCGCCACCTCCAGTACGCTCGACCTCGATCAGTTGATGGGCAACGTCGCGGACATCGTGGCCCAGGTGATCCCACATCAGATGTTCGCGCTGCTGCTCTACAGCGAGCGGGCGCGCGGGCTGCGCATCCGCCACTCCCGCGGCCACCGCGATGAGATCGTCAAGAACCTGGTGATGTCCTTGGGAGAAGGCATCACCGGCGCTGCGGCGGCGGCCCGCGCGCCCATCCTGGTGGGCGACGTTCACAAAGACCCGCGCTATCTGGGCACCATCGACGCCGTGCGCAGCGAATTGGCCGTGCCCATGATGGCGCGCGGCAAGCTGGTGGGCGTGATCGACGTGCAATCCACCCGCGAGAACGCCTACAGCGAACAGGACCGCGCGCTGCTCATGCTCATTGCTTCGCGCGTGGGCTCGGCCATCGACAACGCCCGGCTCCATCGCCGCGTGGAACGAAACAACCGCACCCTGCGCACGTTGGCGCAACTGGCCCAGGAGTTCTCCGCCATCCTCAACCTCGACGAGCTAATGAAGCGCATCGAACGCACCATGCGCCGCCTCATCAGCTACGACGCCTTCTCCCTGTATCTGCTCACCACCGGCGGCGAGGTCCTCAAGCACCGGTTCAGCCAGCGCTACGACCAGCGCGTGGAACTCGATAACCTGCCCGTCGGCGTGGGCATCGTCGGCGCGGCGGCGTCGGCGCGGCAGGCCGTGCGCGTGCTCGACACGCACGCCGATTCGCGTTACGTCGACGCGCACCCGGGCATCCGCTCCGAAGTCGCCGTGCCCCTCATCGTCAAGGATCGCGTGGTGGGCGTGATGGACCTGGAGAGCGAGCGCCTCGGCTACTTCACGGAAGATCACGAACGCTTGTTGACCCTCCTCGCCCCGCAGATCGCCATCTCCATCGAGAACGCCCGGCTCTATGAGGAACTCGCGCAGCGCGAGCGGAGCATGGAGGAGGACCTGAAAGCTGCCCGCCGCCTCCAGGGCGTGATGTTGCCGCGCAAGGCGCCGGAGATCCCGGGGCTCGAAGTGGGGCTCTACGGCCGGCCCGCGCGCGAGATCAGCGGCGACCTCTACGACTTTTTCGAACACGGCGACGAGCAGTTGATCGCCTTCGGCGATTCGAGCGGCAAGGGCGCCGCGGCGGCCCTCTACGGCGCGCTGGTCACCGGTTTCCTGCGCACTCTGGCGTCCCGGCGCCGCCAGCCGGCCATCCTCATCCGGACGCTCAACGATGCCCTGCTGGAGCGCAAGGTGGACGCGCAGTACGTTACCCTGCTCATGCTGCTCTGGCAGGTGAAGACCCGCACCCTGACCCTGGCCAACGCAGGCGCGGTGCCGCCCATCGTCTGCCGGGACCGGAAGATTCTCCACCCCCACGCGACCGGCGTTCCCCTGGGTTTGCTGCAGAACGTGGAGTACGAAGAGACCACGTTTCAAGCCCAAAACGGCGATACGATCCTGCTCTACTCCGACGGCGTGCAGGATCAGTTAGGCGAGGACGACGGCGAGGAGGAGTACGGCAAGCACCGTTTGCCGCGCCTTCTGACCTCCCTCTGCCACCGGTCCGCGCACGAGATCGCGCAGGCCATCATCACTGACCTCGACGCATTTCGCGGTGACCGTCCGATTGCCGACGACCAGACTCTCATTGTCATGAAGGTGAGCTAGCCTCTTGTCCCAACCCTTCCGCTATATCGACGGCGCCTATTGCTGCGAGCAGGTCGAGCTCGCCGAAATCGCCACGCACGCCGGCACGCCCTGCTACGTCTACTCGGCGGCGGGCATCCTTTCGCGCTTCCGCGAGTACGACGAAGCGCTCTCCGGCCTGCCGCACCGCATCTGCTACGCCGTGAAGGCGAACAGCAACCTCGGCCTGCTCGCCCTGCTCGCCCGCGCCGGGGCGGGATTCGACATCGTCAGCGCCGGAGAACTGTATCGCGTCCTGCAGGCCGGCGGCGGCGCCGCGCACGTCGTGTTCTCCGGCGTGGGCAAGACCGCCGAGGAAGTGGAGTACGCACTCGAACGCGGCATCCACAGCTTCAACTGCGAGAGCGAACCGGAACTTGCGCTCATCGACGCCCTGGCCGGGCGGCTCGGCACTCGGGCGCGCGTCGCCCTTCGCGTGAATCCCGACGTCGACGCCTCCACCCATCCCTACATCTCCACCGGCCTCAGCGAACACAAGTTTGGAATCGACGTCCGCGTCGTCGAGGAGGTCTACGAGCGCGCCCGTACACTGCGCAATCTGGATCTCACCGGCGTGAGCTGCCACATCGGCTCCCAGTTGCTCGACACCGCGCCCCTGCTGGCGGCCGTGGACAAAATGCTGGCGCTGGCCGATCGCCTGCGGGAGCGCGGTTTCCCCATCGCCGAACTCGACCTCGGCGGCGGGCTCGGCGTGGTCTACAAGCCGGCCGATACGGCCCCGGACATTCCGGCCTTCATGCAGGAAGTCCGGCGCCGCGTGGAAGGGCGCGGCCTGTTCCTGGTGTTTGAACCGGGCCGGTCCATCGTCGCCGAGGCGGGCGTGCTGCTCACGCGCGTGCTCTACCGCAAGACCACCCAGCGCAAGGAATTCGTCGTCGTCG
Organism: Bryobacteraceae bacterium; assembly: GCA_031969915.1. GTDB lineage: Bacteria > Acidobacteriota > Terriglobia > Bryobacterales > Bryobacteraceae > DALYJJ01. The sequence continues at coordinate 52,863 of DALYJJ010000027.1, forward strand.
ACGCCGCCATGAACGATCTCATCCGCCCGTCGCTCTATGGCTCTCACCATGAGATCGTTCCCCTGCGCCGCCGCCAACTGGGCACGG
>DALYJJ010000028.1:0-40696 GCA_031969915.1 Bryobacteraceae bacterium
AAAGATCTGGGGTTGTTCTTCGAGCCGGTGCATGGCGGGTTCGGCGAGGGCCCGAAGTTCCCGACGGTGCCGCCGTTGAGTGTCCTCTTACGCCAGACGTACCGTACGAAGGATGTGAGTCACCAGGAGAAGGTGTTGCATCAGCTCCGCAAGATGGCCGCGGGAGGGATTTACGACCATCTCGGCGGGGGGTTCCATCGCTATTCGGTGGACGATCGCTGGTTTGTGCCGCACTTTGAAAAGATGCTCTACGACCAGGCGCAACTTGCGTGGTCGTACCTGGAAGCGCTGCAGATCACCGGGCGCCGTGAGTACGAGACCACCGCGCGGAGGATCTTCGACTACGTGCTCCGCGACATGACGCATCCGGAGGGCGGCTTCTATTCCGCCGAGGACGCCGACAGCCCCATTCCGGAGAACCCGCGCGAGAAGGGCGAAGGCGCCTTCTTCATCTGGAAGCAGAGCGAGATCGAAGAACTGGTGGGACAGCCCGCCGCCGATTGGTTCTGCTATCGCTGGGGCGTGGAAGAGGACGGCAACGTCCGGCAGGATCCGCACGGCGAGTTCACGGGCAAGAACATTCTCTACGAATCTCGTTCGATCGAGGACGTCGCCCGCCGCTTCGACGCGGAGCCGGACGCCGTGCGCGCCGCCATCCAGCAGGCGGCGGCGGCGCTGCTCGCGGCGCGCGAACAGCGGCCCCGCCCGCACCTCGACGATAAGATCCTCACCGCCTGGAACGGCCTCATGATCTCGGCCTTCGCCAAGGGCGCGCAGGTGTTGGGCGACGAGCGCTACCGCGCCGCGGCCGTGCGCGCGGCGGAGTTTGTGCTTTCGAAGATGTACCGGGACGGCGTGCTGCTGCGCCGGTTCCGCGACGGAGAGGCCGCGATTCCGGGGTTCCTCGACGATTACGCATTTTTCGCGCTGGCTCTCCTCGATCTCTACGAGGCGGCGTTCGATCTGCGCTATCTGGAAACCGCGGTGGAGTTGGCGAGGTCGATGCGCGCGCTCTTTGAGGACGAGGAAAACGGCGGATACTACAGCACCGTTCCCGGCGAAGGCCACCTGGTGCTCCGGCTGAAGGACGATTACGACGGCGCGGAGCCTTCGGGCAACTCGGCCGCGGCGCTGCTGCTGCTGCGGTTGGCGCAGATCACCGGCGACGGCGCCTTCCAGAACGCAGCTAACCGCACGCTGGAAGCATTCGCGCCGCGCCTCAACTCCGCGCCCATCGCCGTCCCGCAGATGATGGTGGCGCTCGACTTCGCCACCTCAAAGCCGAGGCAGGTGATCCTGGTTGGCGAGCGCGGCTCCGACGGCCTCGACGCGATGCTGCGCGCGGTTCGCTCCCGCTTCGCGCCGAACACGATCACGCTCCTGGTGGATGGCCCCGAAGCGCGCGAAAAGCTGGCGGCCTGGAATCCGCCCATCGAGGGCATGACCATGGTCGAAGGCAAGGCCACAGCGTATGTGTGCGAAGACTTCGCCTGCCAACTCCCGAGCACCCGCGCGGAGGACCTGCTCTCCATTTCGAACCGGTGAGCGGGAGGGCTTTCGCGCACCGGTAGCTTTGCGCCGCAAAGGCCTTGACTCCTACCTCTCCGTTTGATATCCCTGAACGCCAGCTCATGCGGTCCGCGAACCGCTCCAGCTTCGGAGGACACACCCTATGGATCAAGACACCGGCTTTGCGCTTTTCGGCGGAACCTTCATGCTCTTCCTATTCGCGTTCGGGATCTTCATGATCGCGTGCGTCTGGAAGGTTTTCAGCAAGGCGGGCGAGCCCGGTTGGGCCGCCATCGTCCCCATCTACAACACCATCGTGCTGCTCAAGATCACCGGAAAGCCCCTGTGGTGGATCCTGCTGTTTCTGATCCCTCTGGTCAACCTGGTGATGGTGTTCCTGGTTTACACCAGTCTCGCGAAGGCCTTCGGGAAGGGCACGGGATTCGGCGTGGGCCTCCTCCTGCTGAGTTTCATCTTTTTTCCCATCCTCGCCTTCGGCGACGCCCGCTACGTCGGCCCCCAAACGGCGTAACCGGTTCCCTGGGAGCGCAGCCCGGCAACCTACCGGGCCGCGCCTCCAAAGAATGTCCGGACATTCTCGCCCAGCAACTGCGGAAACGACTTGTCCAGGTAGGAGCGGATCGAGACATAGCACTGGTCGCACTCGTTGTGCCCGGTGAACTCCTCGATCATCCGCTCCCGGTCCTTTAAGCGGTACCGCTTGAACTGCATCGAACAGGGCTGCAGCCAGCCGTCGCTGGTCACCACCAGGAACCGCAGACCGGCCTTGCAGCCTGGCCGCCCTCCACGCTCGAAATACTCGCGCGTCGCATCGATGGTGGTGGGTGCGTTGACGATCCAATTCGTGCCGTCGCGGCGCGTCTCCACCCGGTCCAGTTCCGCGCGCAGCGTGGCGAGAAGTTCCTCGCTTCCCAGCATGTAATCGCGGCACCCGGTACGCCGGGCCGAATAGGCGCTGTAGCAGAGGTTGACGCCCCACTCCCGCGCTTTGTCGGCGATCCGGTTGATCTCGCCCACGTTCACGCTGGTGATGCAGGAGTTCAGGACGATGTCGTCATGCCCGCGCTTCGCCAGCTTCGGGATCAGTTGCTCCAGGTGATCGTACAAACCGGGAACCACCCGGAAATCGTCGTGCCGGCGGTCCGGGAAATCCAGGCTCACCGAAAACTGGTCCACACCCGCTTCGCGCAACTCCTCGTAGCGGTCCGCGGTCATGAGAGACCAGTTCGAGACCAGGATGGTATACGGAATCGTGCCGCCGTTCTTGATCTCGCGGACGATGTCCGTCAAGTCATCCCGCATCAGCGGCTCGCCGCCGGACACCTGCACCACACAAGGCTCGAGCGCCTCCATGTATCGCCGGTAATCCTTGGGCGCAAGGTTGCGCGAATCGTCTTTCGGACCCCCATGGTCGCAGTGCAGGCACCACGCCGTGCACGAATCCGTCACTTCGAAGGAAACCACGATCGGCCGCCGCGCAACCCAGTTACGGGTACCGCGGGCAATGATCCTCATGGAATCCAACGCCGCCACTTTCCGCATTAACTGTATCCCCCAGCAGTTTCCAAAGGCTGTTCCATGCAGGCCATCCCGTCGCACCGCTCCAGACTGCAGAAGGTGGTGATGGGCTCCGCCGGCAAGGCGCTTAACGCCAGAGTCCCCGCCGCTTTCCCCGCCAGCTTGGCCCGCAAATACTCGGCCGGCAGCAGTGCCCGCCGCTCCCCCAGACTCGCTGCCGACGCGAGCCAACTGAATGCCGCTGATTCGTCCTTCGACATCCCTCTGCCTTCCAGCGCCAGGATGCCGATATGAAGCATGGCCGGACGGAGTCCGCGGGCTGCCGCGGCCTCAAACCAATGTGCTGCTTGCGTAGGGTCTTGCGGCGCTCCCGCCCCCGAAAGGTGGGCGAGCGCGAGATTGAACTGGGCCCGTCGGCAGCCATGTTTGGCAGCCCGGCGGAGCCACAGCAGCGCGGTGGCGGGGTCGTCCGCGGTCATGAGGGCGCGATCGTACTCGGCCCCTGGACTGGGGACGCATCCCGTCTCTAACGGTAGACCTTGGGTGCGCACTATCATCTATTAAACGCAGAAGTTGTTGAAAAAGACAATAGGGTACTGAATCTCTTCTACAACGAGTACGCCTCGCCCGGAGCACCGTCCTCTCAGGCACTATGGGTTCATGAGCCCGGTCGCTGCCGCCGCCGCCCTCCTCTGGATCCTCTACATCGCGATCTTCGTCCGCAACTGGCTGGGTATTCGCCGCTCCCGCCGCCGCGACGGCGAGCGCTGGGACAACCGCAAGACCGACCGGACGTCCCGCCGAGGCCTCCTGCTGCAAGGCCTGGGACTGCTGTGCGCCCTGGTCCCGGCCGGCGCCACCCGGCCCTCGCCCGTGCTGCAGGCCCTCGCCCTCGCGCTGCTTCTTCTCGGCCTCGGCCTCGTCTGGCTCGCTCTCCGGCACCTCGGTGACCAGTGGCGCGTCAACGCCGTCGTGACGGAGGACCATCGCCTGGTCACCACCGGACCCTATGCTCTGGTCCGTCATCCCATCTATACGTCTCTGTTCGCGATGACCCTCGGCACCGCCATCCTGGTCACCTCCTGGGCTCTCCTTGCCGCCGCCGTCCTGTTCTACTCGGCGGGCTCCGAGATCCGTGTGCGCTCCGAGGACGCGCTCCTGGCCGCTCACTTCGGTCCCCGCCACGCAGCATGGCGAAGCCAAACCAAGGCCTGGCTCCCCTGGATCCGCTGACGGACCGAAACACCACGCCGTCGAACCGCCCCGGGAACGGTAGAGTGGAAGTATGGCGCGGAAGTTTGCGGCATTCGCCTGGGCAGTGCTCGGCGTGCAGGTCCTGGTGGTGTTGTGGGGCGCGTTCGTGCGGGCGTCGAAGTCGGGCGCCGGGTGCGGGGAATCGTGGCCGCTCTGCAATGGCGAGTTGCTGCCCAAGGCGGCGGCGCTGCCGACGGTCATCGAGTTCACGCACCGGGTGACCAGCGGCCTGGCGTTGCTGGTGCTTCTGGGGCTTGTGTTTTGGGCCTTCCGATTGTTCCCGAAGGGGCACAATGTCCGCCGCGCCGCGGCCTGGAGCGGGATCTTCATGATCGTGGAGTGCCTGATCGGCGCCGCATTGGTGCTGCTGGGGCATGTGGCGGAGAACCCGGCGCTCGCCCGCGGCTACACGCTTTCCGTGCACCTGGTGAATACGATGTTCCTGCTTGGGTCCATCGCGCTCACGGCGTGGTGGGCGGACCGCGAAGAGCTCCGGTTCGCACCGGCTTCGAGCGGGGGCCGGCGCGGGCTGGCGGTGGCATTCGCGTCACTGTTGGTGGCGATGGTGGTGGGTGCGATCGCGGCCCTGGGCGACACTCTGTTCACCGCGACGACGCACGCCGAAGGCTTGCAGGCCAACTTCGCGGCGGACGCCCATCCGTTTGTCCGCCTCCGCATCCTGCATCCGATTCTGGCGGGCGCGGCGGGCCTCTATTTGCTGTGGCTCGGGCTGCGGCCGGTGCTTACGGGAACGGCCCCGCCGCTCACCCGGCGGCTGGGCGCCGCGCTGGCGGCCCTCACGCTCGTCCAGTTCCTGATGGGCGCTCTGAACATCGCGCTGTTGGTTCCCATCCCGATGCAACTGGTGCATCTCTTCTTCGCCGACGCGGTTTGGCTGGTGCTGGTGCTTTTCGCGGCCGAATCGCTTTGGCCGCGGGCGCAGGCAGCGGCGGCGCCGCCGGAGCGGCGGCAGATGGCGGAGGCCCGATAACTTGGTCAAGCACGCCGTCAAGGTGGGTTGGGGCGTGCTGCTCTGCCTGGTGGGCATCGCCGGGATCATTCTGCCCATCATGCCCGGCTGGATCTTTCTGATTCCCGGACTGCTGATCCTGAGCGAGTACGTTCCGCCGATCAAAAGGCTGGTGGACTGGCTCCATTCCAAGATGCCGAAGCACGTGGCCTGGAAGAAGGGTCCGGTGGCGTGGAAGACGGGCGAAAAGGCAGACGAGCCACCGGACCGTTGAGCCGCGGATCGCGGCCCGGCCCTTACTGGTTCGACTTTCCGAAGTACGCTTCGTCGACGACCACACCGGCGGCCGTGCGCAAGTCCTGAATCGCCTTGCGTGCGGCTTCGGGCTTGGCCTGGCGTTCAAGGTTCGCTTTCACTTCTTCGAACGTCTGGGCCTTCTGCTCGTCGACGCGGATGAGGTGATACCCGAACTGGGTCTTCACCGGTTCGGAGAGCTGGCCGGCGGGAAGGGAGAAGGCGACCTGCTCGAAGGCCGGAACCATCTGGCCGCGGGAGAAGGTTCCCAGCGATCCGCCGTTGGCGCCCGAGCCGGTGTCGTCGGACTCGGCCTTGGCGATCTCGGCAAAGTCGCCGCCGTCGGCGATTTTCTTCCTGATCTCCTGCACTTTCGCGAGCGCCTCCGCCTCGGTCAGGTCCTTCTGGTCCTTCTTGAGCGGCACCTGGGAGCCCTGCATGCGGATGAGAATGTGGCGCGCCGTCACCTGCTGGAAGTTGGCCTTGCGCTCCTCGTACATTTTGCGAAGGGCAGCTTCATCGACGGCGACGGACTTCTGGAGGTCTTCGAAAAGGGCGGAAGCGAGGGTGTTCTGGCGCTGCAGTTCCAGTTGTTGCTTCACTTCCGGGGACTGGTCGAGTTTCCGGCGTTCAGCCTCCCTGGACATCAGCCTGAGGTCGACCAACTGCTCGGCCAGTCGGCGCTTGTTCGGCCCCGTGGCTTCCTTTTGTAGCTGCGCGGGAAGGGCGGCGACGAACTTCTCGTAGTCCGCCTTGGTGATCTTCTCATCGCCGACGGTGAGCACCACGGGGTTGTCCGGTGACGCGGCGGCGGCGGGAGGCGCCGTGGGCGCGGCGGCGGACTTGGCGGCCGGCACGGCCTTCTTTGCGGCCGAGGCGGGGGCGGCCTTGGGTGCGGCGGCGGCGGCCGGTTTCTTCACGGGCGGCTTCGCCGCCGGGACTTGCGCCAGAAGGGCTGCCGCGGGCAGCACGATGCCAACCAGAAAGCGGGTCATTCCCTTTCAGTGTACCCGTTGCGCGGAAGGCGGCAGGTCCCCCCGGGGCACCCAGCCCAGAGCCGAGAGATTCCTGCATTCTTCCGGCCCGCGCGGAGCGTATCCTTGTACGATGACGGAAGTGGCGCCTCAGGAAGAGGCCGGGGTGGAACTCGCGCGGGCCGCGGCCGGCAGCGAGGAGGCCTTCGCTCACCTGGTGCGCGACCATCAGGCGATGGTCTTCAGCCTGGCGCTGCATTGTTTGGGCGACCGGGCTGCGGCCGAGGATCTGTCGCAGGAAGTGTTCCTGCAGTTGCACCGGAATTTGGGCCAGATCGAGTCGCCGGCACATCTGAAGTTCTGGTTGCGAAGAGTGGCCTCGCACCGGGCGATCGACGCGGCGCGGCGGCGCCGGTGGTGGCCCAAGTTCGGCCTCGATGAGATACCCGAGCCGGCGATCCGGCCGCCCCAGGCCGACCCTTTGTTGCTGCGGCGGCTGTCGAAGGTGATTCGTACTCTGCCCGAGACGCAGCGCGTGATTGTCGTCTTACGGTACCAGGAGGATCTGGATCCGAGCGAGATCTCCGAGGTTCTGGACATGCCCGTAGCCACCGTGAAGAGCTATTTGCACCGGGCGCTTGAGATGCTGAGGAAGAAGCTGGGAGGGAAGAAGCAATGAGCGGCGATCTGGAGAAGGATCTGCGCGCCGCGCTCCGGCGGGAAGAACCGCCGGACGGGTTTGCGGAGCGCGTGCTCGCCCGAACGAGTGCGCCGCGCCGGACGAACGGCCGCGCGCTGCCGTGGTGGTCGTTCGCGGCCGCGGCCGCGGCGGCGTGCCTGACGCTGACGGTCGGGATCAGCGAGTATCGCGAGCAGCGCCAGGAGCGCGCTCGGGGCGAAGCCGCCAAGCAGGAATTACTGGAAGCGATGCGCATTACCGGATCGAAGCTCCGCGTGGCGCAGGAAAGGGTGAGGCGGTTCCATGCGCAGTAACATGAGCAGTAAGTGGTGGCTGGGGCCGATGCTCGGTTGGGCTTTGACCGGCTGGTTGGGAGCGCAGGAAATCACCGGGCTGCGGCTGCTGGACCAACTGGAAGCGAAGGCGTCGGAGAAGGTGAACGTCACCCTGGACGGCAACCTGTTGCAGTTGGCCGCGCGGTTCCTGTCGGCAGCCGATCCCGAACAGGCGCAGGTGAAGAAGGTGGTGAGCAAGCTGAAGGGCATCTACGTGCGCGCGTTCGAGTTCGACAAGGACGGTGTGTTCACGCCCGCCGACGTGGACAGCATCCGCCGGGAGTTGAAAGCGCCGAACTGGTCGCGGATCGTGGATGCGTCGAGCAAGAAAGACGGCGAGAGTTCGGAAATTTATCTGCACCAGGAGAACGGGCAGGTGATTGGACTCGCGGTTCTGGCCTACGGCAAGCGGGAACTGACAGTGGTGAACATCGCCGGGCCAATCAACATCGAAGACCTGAGCGCGCTGGGAGGCGAGTTCGGAATTCCGAAGATCGAGCGCAACAAGAAGAAGTGAAGGCGGTCCGCGGGCGGCGGTACAGTGTAGACATGGAGCGGGCCGAGGAAAGCCGTCTGACCGCGGAACTGCTGGCCGAATTCGAGGCGCAGGCGAAGCGTCCGCTCGAAACGCGGATGAGGTATGCGTTCATCCATACCTACAAGCCGGTTCTCGACGACGCCCGGTTCCGGTCGTTTGACACGCTCGCCGACTATCGCCGGTGGTGCAACGAGAACCTGCCGGAGTGGCTCGGATACCGGAGCCCGGACTGAAGGCGGGGGATGCCGGCATTCGAATACCGACAGGCGCAAGAGATCCAGCGGGTTTTCGCAGCCCACGGTGTGCGCTATCTGTTCTTAGGCAAGTCGGGCGCGATTCTGCTCGGCTATCCCGATACGACTCAGGATGCGGACCTGTACGTCGACAAGCAGCGGGATAACTGCGAAGCACTGGTGGCGGCCTTGCGCGAACTGGGCTTCAGCTTGGGCGAGAACGAGAATCGGGAGATCCGGCGGGGAAAAGACTTCATTCAATTGAAGAGCGGACCCTTCGATCTCGACTTGATCTTCGCGCCCGACGGCATCGAACGCTTCGAGGACGCCTGGTCGCGGCGAATCGAAGTGGAGGGCTTCCCGGTTTGCCACTTGGACGACATCATCGCCAGCAAACGAGCGGCGAACCGGCAGAAAGACCGGGAGTCCTTGGGCCGCCTGGAGGCCTTCCGCGAATACTGGCACCGCACGCGGCGATAGCGCCGTTCCTCTGACGCCGGGCCGCGCTACTCTTCCTGCGCGCGGCTGGCGGTCTGCGTTTGCGCTACCGTATAGCGGCTGAGCGTGGCCGCGTACTGCGACACGCCCTTGCACAACGCTTCGGCGATCCGCTGCCGATGCTCGGGTGTCTTCAGGAGCGCTTCTTCCCTTGCGTTGCTGACGAAGCCGATCTCGGTGAGAATCGACGGCATGGAGGCGCCGATGAGCACCACGAACGGGGCCTTCTTCACGCCCCGGTTGCGCGCCTGCGGGTTGAGCTTCAGCGCCAACGGGAAGAGCGCCGTCTGCACCCGCGCAGCGAGTTCCCGCGATTCGTCGAGCTTACTGTTCAGCGCGATCTTCTGGATGAGCTCGCGCAATTCGTAGATCGACTTGCCGTGGCCGGCGTTCTCTCTTGCGGCGACCTCCAGGTCCACTTTCGAGTTGGTGAGGTTGAGGTAGTAGGTCTCGACGCCAGTGGCCGCCTTGTAGGGAGACGAGTTGGCATGAATCGAAAGGAAGAGATCGGCGCGGTGCTCGTTGGCCAGCGCGGTTCGCTCCTCGAGGCCCAGGAAGCGATCGTCCTTGCGGGTGTAGACGACTTCGCTGTTGAGCTGCGTCTCGATCAGTTCGCCCAGGCGCAGCGCGATGTCGAGCACCAGGTCCTTCTCCGCCAGGCCGGTGGGTCCGATAGTGCCGGCGTCATGTCCGCCGTGCCCGGCGTCGATCACCACTCTGCCTAGCTTGAGGCCGAGCGCACGCGTGAGACTCCGTTTTCCGTTGCTGTTGGTTCGCGCGGGCAGGGCTACCCGCGGCGGTTCCGAAGGGGGTGCCTCCGCCGGCGGCGTCTTCAGCTCCGCGACCACGGGCGGGGCGGGAGCTGGAGCCGCCTTCGGCTGGGGGCGGATGGCTTCGCGCGGCGATTCCACGCGCGCCCGCTCCACCGGCGGCGGCGCGGCCGGCTTCACCGGGGCGGGTTCGGCGGGCGGCTTCGCGGGCGAGACTACGGCCGGTTGGTGGAGCCGCACTTCCACCACCAGACGGTCCGGGTTCGCGAGCTTTGAGACGGTGAGGGCGGCGGGGCCTTCCAGGTCGAGCACGATGCGGGAGACCGCGGGTTGCGTCAGGGCGACCCGGATTTGCCGTACGATGCCGTCTCCCACCGGGACGGTGCGGATGCCGCGGTTGCGTCCTTCCAGCTTGAGCTTCGCACCCTGAATGTCGAAGAACACGCGCTCGGGATCGGGCAGACGGTCCGTGGTGTACTCGAACTCGCCGGTGGTCTCAATGGCGATGCGCGTCACGTCGCCCATCGACCAGAAGCGGACTTCGCGCACGGCGAGTTCATCGGCGGCGGCAAAGGCGGCGGGTGCGCCGACGGAGAGAGTGGCCAGCAGCCAGGAGAGCCGTCTCGCGTGCCGGGCAGCCGCCATCGTCCTCCTCCTCTTACCGTGTGCTCAAGTGCAGCCGGCCGTCGGGGGCGCGATAGGCGACCAGTTCGGAGTGTTCCCGGGAAGGCACTTTTTTTACGGGCGCTTTGGCCTGCTCACGGGCGCGCGCGTCCCGGAGCTTCTTTCCCACCTTATAGACGTACCCCTCGGTTTCGCGATACGGCGGCACGTCGCCGTAGCGCTTCACGGCGCCCTCGCCGGCGTTGTACGCAGCCAGCGCCAGGCGCAGGTCGCCCTGATAGAGATCCTGAAGATACTTGAGGTGCTTGACGCCCGCGGCGACGTTCTGGCGCGGATCGAAACTGTTGTTCACGCCGAGCCGGCGGGCGGTCCCGGGGATCAACTGCATCAGGCCTTCGGCGCCCTTGGGCGAGACGGCGAACGGGTTATAGCCGCTTTCCACCGAGATCACCGAGTGCACCAGGGCGGGCTCGACGCCGTGCTCGCGGGCGGTCTCCTCGACGAGCTTCTCTATGGGCGACGCGGTCTTGGGGACACCGGGAGCTGCCTCCGCCGCCGGGGCGGCGGCCGTGAGGTAGCTTCTGGGAACGAGGACGCTACGCACAAGGCGGCCCGTCTTCTTATCCACTCGCACCACGCTCCTGACTGCGGCGCGGTTGTCGACGGCGCTGGCGGCACACAGGCTGCCCGCACCCAACACCGCTCCGAGTATCAAACAAATATACCTCAATTTGTTCTACCCATTCTACAGCCGAAGTTCTCGTGTCGAGCCGGGAAAGGATCTCGGGTCAATGGTATTATCATCGCATGCGGGAGGGGATCGCCGGTTGGGTCCTGGCCGGCGGCGAGAGCACGCGCATGGGCCGCGATAAGGCGTTGCTTCCATGGGGCGGGCGTCCTGTTCTGCTGCATCTCGTTGAACTCCTGGAACGGCTGGCGTCTCCCGTCGGGGTGGTGGGCCCGCCGGAGCGGTACCGGGATCTTGTACCCCGGGTCATCGGCGACCTGCGGCCCGGGCTCGGGCCGTTGGCCGGCATCGAAGCGGCGCTGCAGGCCTCGATGCGCGACTGGAACCTGGTGGTGGCCTGCGATAACCCCACCTTGGATGAGCGGCGGTTGCGGGCCCTGGCCGCCCGCGCCGTGCAGAGCCCGGCGGCATGCGTGGCGGCCGGCTCGCCGTCGGAGCCGCAACCCTTGTGCGCCGCTTATCACCGTCGCTGTCTCCCCACGGTGCGCGAGGCGCTCGACCGCGGCCGCGGCAGCGTGCGCGGCGTGCTGGAATCGCTCGAGGTGGAGTGGTTCGGCGAAGCCGGCGCCGTCTGGCCGGCGGGCGCGAATACGCCGGGAGAGTGGGAAGACCTGTGCGAAGAAGCGCAGAGGGCCTCGTGAAAGACGACTATCCCCATTACATCGAGTTCCGGCACGTCTATAAGACGTTCGACTACCCCGTTTTAGTCGATTCCTCGTTTTATGTCGAGGGCGGCAAGACGACCGCGATCATCGGCCGGAGCGGCGTCGGCAAATCGGTGAGCCTCGGCCACATCATGGGGTTCCTGAAGCCCGACCAGGGGCGCGTGATTGTGGCCCACCAGGACATCACGGAGTTCCCGGAGAGTGAGCTTCGGCAGATTCGGAAGAAAGTCACGATGGTCTTCCAGTCGGGGGCGCTGTTCGATTCGTTAACCATCGGGGAGAACATCCTGTTCTCGCTGGAGCTGCGCGAGGACTACGACGAGCAAAACAAGGAGGACGTGGTCGACGGGCTCCTCGGGATGGTGGACCTGCTCGAGTACAAAGAGGCTTATCCGACCGACCTTTCCACGGGATACAAGCGCGCGGTGGCGATCGCGCGCGCACTCGCCGCACAGCCCGAGTGCATCCTGTACGACGAGCCCACAACCATGGTCGACCCGATCATGTCCGACCACCTGGGCAACCTGATGTTGCGTCTGAAACGGCAGTTGCGGCTGACCTCGGTGGTGGTGACGCACGACCTCGACCTGATGCGGAAGGTGGCCGACAGCGTCGTGTTCCTCCACGAAGGCAAAGTGATTTACTTCGGCCCTGTGGACGAGATGGACCAGGCCACCCACCCGCACATCCAGGAATTCCTGGCCATGGACCGGGTGGACCTCTAAAACCGGGGACGGACGAGACGTTCCCCTAATACTTCCGCGCCGAACTATAAGAGAAACGTCTCGTCCGTCCCCGGTTTTCGGTTTGGATGGTGGTGGGCGGGGCGCTGGGGCCGGGCAGGCGCTCCACCTGGGTCTCGGGCGCCTCCTGCTCGGAAGCCGGCGTCGCGGGCCGCGCCTCGGATTCGCCCTGCTGCGCGGTCACGCTGCCAGGCGCTTGGGGCTTTTCGATCCGAAACGGGATCTCGAACAACTCGCTGTCGTTCCACACCACACGGCTGCGCCACTGCCCCGGTTGCTCAGCCGGTCCCGCGCCCGCAATGCTCAGCGTGCTGGCGAAGCAGTAGTCTCCACCTTCGGTGAGCGGCTCCCACTGGCCCGAGCGGAAGCGCGAACCATCCGGGGCGTACCACTCCACGCGCGGCCGGTCTCCGGCCTTCGCCCCGCGCACCAGGAACCAGAGCGAAGCCCTGGGATCGTCGGTGGAGAACTGTCCTGCCGCCTCCGGTTCCTCGCACAAGGGCTCTCGCAACTGCCGGGTCATGCGCGCGCCCGTCAGGGTCACCGGCGCCACCGTAAACGCCTGCGTGAACACGGCCTGTCCGTTCCAGGAAACCTGAACTTTCCAGCGGCCGAACTTCCCCGCGGCATCGGATCCGGCGATGTCGATCCAGCCCCACAGGCACCAGTTCCCGGGTGCGTCCAGCGGATCCCATTCGATCGTTCCGTAGTTCTCGCCATCGGGCGAGATCCAGTCGGCCTTCACAATGTCTCCCCGGCGCGCGCCGGCCACGCTAAACCAGAGCGTCGCGGTCGCGTCGCCCGCCAGGAACGTCGAAGTCTCGGCGGGCACGGAGCAGCTCAATTCACTCGCCGCCACCTTGGTCATGAGCCGGCGCTCGACGGCCACCGGCGGGGCGATGGTGAAGTTCAGCGAGAACAGCAGCGAACCGTTCCAGAGCACACGCGCCGTCCAGCGCCCTTCGCGGACCTCGGCGTCCACGCTGTCGATATCAATCGAATCCCAATAGCAGCGATTGGCGGTGGATTCGGGAGTCGCGTTCCAGCGTGCCCGCCGGAACGTCTCCCCGTTCGGCTGCACCCACTCCACCGCCGGCTGATCGCCCGCCCGATAGCCGCCGGCCAGGTACCACAGGTAGACGCGCTTGTCGCTGGTGCGGAATTCGGACTGGGCGGTGGGGACCGCGCAACCCTGGCCCTCCGGGATCTCAGCGGCGATCATGCGGTTGATCACCTGGGCCAATCCGGTGACCGCAAAGTTCTGGACGAACAACTCCGCGCCGTTCCAGAGCACCCGGGCGCGCCAGTTGCCCGCGCGCTGGCTTTCGGGAATCCCCTGGATCTCCAACCCCGGCGCGAAGCACCAACTCCCGTCGGCGTCCGGCGCGGTCAGCGGCGTCGCCTGGAACAACGCGCCCGACGGCGCATACCATTCCACCAGCGGGCGGTCGCCCGCCTTCGCTCCGCTCACCAGGAACCACAGCCGCGCCTGCCGGTCGCTGGCAACAAAAGAAGTGACCGCCGTGGGCCGCGTGCATCCTTGCGAGAAATCGACGGTGCGCGCCATCATCCGCTCTTCCACCTTCACCGTGGGGGCGGCGGAGGGAGCGATGGTCAGTGTCACGGCAATCTGCACCGGTGTGGGCAAACCAGCCCCGGACACCGTGACGGCGCCGGTGTGGGTACCCGCCGCCAGGCTTCCCGGCGTGGCCGCGATCTGTAGCGTAGCGGGCGTCGTGCCCGCCGCCGGCGTCACGCGGAGCCAGTTCTCCGCCGTCCGCGCCGTGAAGCTCACCGCGCCGCCGCTGCCGCGCACTTCCACCGCCACGGGCGCCGGGGCCGCACCCCCCGCGGTGGCGCGGAACGACACCGCCGTCGGCGCCGCGGACAACACGGGCACCGTCGCTCCTCCGCCCACCCGCAACGCGATCGGCTGCGTCGCGCTCAGCGCTTCGTCATAGGCCACGCCCGCGGCCGATGCGGTCAACGCCAATTCCGCATTCTGCGCCGGCGCCTGGAGGTTGAACGTGCGCGTCACACTCGCTCCGGGCGCGATGGTCCCGATGACGAACGGATCGACCGCGGTGATCCCGGCCGGCAGGCGCAGGCCGAGGTTCACGCGGAACGCCTCCAGCCCGCCCCGGTTCGACGCCGTGCAGGTAATCGCTACCGTGGCCGAGGCAGCCACCGCCGCCGGAGCCTGGCATTCGATCGCCAGACGCGGCGCCTCTACCGCGCTCCAGCCCTTCTGCGAGATGGCGAGCGCGTACGGCTCCGCTGTCATGCCCCCGCCGAAGCGCTCATTGGCCGCCACCACCTTCAGCACCACTTCGGTGGCCGCCGGGCCGCGCACCAGGATCTGCTCCACGTTGTTCTGGCCGCTGTCGGAAACGCCGGCCCGGGTGTTGTCCAGCCGCGTGTACGCGGCCAGGTCGAGGTCATGGAACACAGGGGACGTGCGAATATCCTCGAACGGATGGCGGTTCCAGGTGAGCGTCGCGCGCAGGGTGAGCCCTAACGCGCCCTTGAAGAACCGCACGCTCGCCGGAGGCATCTCACTGCGCACAATGGTGTGCTCCGGCACGCGCTGCAGGTTCAGGTAACCCCAGCCGGAATCCGGCCGCCAGCCCTCGCCTTCGCTGCTGTTGATCAGCACGGCCTTCAGGGCCAAGGGATCGGTCACGCCGCCCTGGCGCAACAAGGCCGCCGCGCCGGCCACCGCCGGAGCGGCCATGCTGGTGCCGGTCTTCGGAACCAGCGTGTTCGATGCGTAGTCGGCGGCGAACACATTGGTGCCGGGAGCGGCCAGGTCCGGCTTGAATCGTCCGCCGCGGGTCGGGCCGCGGCTGCTCGACGGGTTCACGACATCGTCGTTCCGTTCGGCCGTGCGCTGGATATCGATGTTCGCCACCGTGATCGCGTTGTAGGCTAGGCCCGGTGTCCCCACGGTCGACGCGCGCGGCCCGGAATTCCCCGCCGCGATCACGAAGGTCACCCCGAACACGTCGGCCAACCGGTCGAAGATGCGCGACTGCGGATCGTCGTCCGCCGGGATCTCCGCACCGAAGCTGCAGTTGATGATCTTGGCGGCGGTCTGCGTCAGCACGTAGTCAATGCCGCTCAGAATGTCGCGGTCGGCGAACGAGCCCTGTCCTTCCGCGCAGCGGCCCTGAATCGCCCGCGTTCGGAAGCCCACCTTGACGCTGACCAGTTTGCCCAGGCGGGGCGCGACCCCATAGTGGTTGTCGAAGCCCGTGATCGGCTGTCCGGCCACGATACCCGCCACGTGCGTTCCATGCCCCTGCCGGTCTTCGCCCGTGCCAGCGAGGTCCGAAAAACAGTCGCTCCCCGCGGCGTCGTTCAGGAACACCTCACTCGTCACGTCCACACCGTTGAAAGCGGGGTGAGCGCGGCGAATGCCCGTGTCGAGAACGGCCACCGTTTCCCCCGCTCCGGTCAGATTGTAGGGGCCCTCCCAAAGAAAGGGCGCATTCAGCGCGAGGACGGTGCCCAGCACCTGGGTGCGGTACTCAATGCGGGGAAAGATCTCCGCCACGTCGGGGTCCGACGCCAGCGCGTCGAGCGCCGCTGCGGGAATCTCGGCCGCCAGCAGGTTCACTGCGGTAAAGCGGTTTACAGACGTTCCTCCCAGCGCGCGAAGACGGGTCTCGATGCGGTCCTGCGACCCGCGGACAACGGCTCGGATCTCCTCTGCCGCGGCGCGCCGCGCGTCCATCTCCATGGCGTCCAGCGTCCGCCGCGCCTCGGAAACGGCCGCCGTGTCGGGCCTCACCGTCTTCATCAGACGAGCCAACTCGTCTTCGAGCACACGCCGCCGCCACGCCGTCGCCGCCGTGGCCCGTTCATACGCCGCGCGCTGCGGTTGCTCCCGCAACAGGACAAAGACTGGCAGGCGTTCCCCGGCCCCGGCCGCCCGAAGCCGGGCGTCCACGTGAGCGGCAGTTTGAGCGAACAGAGGGTAGAGCGAGATCAGAGCGAGCAGAAGGGCGCGGGTCATCTCAATTTCGATACGCGTAAACGCATTGTAAACCGGGTCAGAGCCGGGTACTGGGAGAGGGTTTAGAATAGCGTTCAAAGGCCGAGATGAAAGCTCTCCTTCTGGCCAGCGTGGCCGCCGGCTTGCTCACCGCCGCCGAGCCCGCACCGGTGGCCGTCATCCTTGGGCCGGCGGAGGCGCGCGAGAAACTCGCCGCCACGGTCCGTCAGGCCGGCTGGGACATCCTTGCACCCGACCCCGTGCCCCTGGGCGACCGCGGGCTCAAGAACCTCGAAGATCTCCTCGCCCGGCGCCCGTTCAACCCGCGCGTGTACCTCATCGCCGCCGCCGACGCCGCCTGGATGGCCCCCTACGCCGCCTCCCGCGTGCCGCATCTCTTCTCGGCAACGCTCGCCATCGGCGGCTCCGCCCGCCCCGCCATTCAAAGCAATCGCCTCTTCGCGGGCAACGCAGCCCTGGTTCCCGTCTTCTGGGTGGATCCGGATGAAACCGCCACCCGCCTCAAGAACGCGGGCTTCCCCTTGCGAACCGGCCCTGCCAACCTGAACGACCTCGCGGCGGCCAAACTCGACTCCTATCCCGAAACCGCCGATTGCGAAACGGGGAACACGGCCTTTGGGCGCTGCTACTGGGTGACCATCCTCGGCCTCGATCCCGCCCAGCGCAACGACGCGATTGGCACCTCGCGCATCGTTCCCGGCGCGGGCGCTTCGCTCGCCCTCGGGCCTTTCGGGTACAACCCCACAGCGCCCGGCCCGGGCATTGCCGTGGGCTGGCTGCCGCCCGATTACAAGGGACCGCTCAAGTTGGAGGACCGGCTGCTCGCCATCGACGGGAAAGCGATCGCCGACGCGAAAGCGTATGCGGCGATGATGGATGAGGCGGTGGAAGAGAAACCCGTGGTGGTGATGATGCAGCGCGGCCAGGACCGTCGCCGGCTGGAGACTCGAATCGTGGTGCCCAAGCGGGAAGAACTGTTCACGGCCCGGGTTCGCGCGCAATACCTGGCCGATTCCAAGGAGATCCTGGTGGTGACGCGCGGCGTGTCCGCGCTGACCGTCGACGTCCCGCCCCAGTGGGCCGGAGCGCGCCTGAACTGGAACGGCGAAGAACGCACGACGCCGGTGGCGGCCGGTCCGCTGACCCTGAAACGGTAGACCGGTTCACCGGCCACGGCGGCGCGACGGGCGCAACCGCCGCTCGGCCGCCGGCTTGGCGGGAGGCTGCGGCGCCGCATCGTCCAACGCCGCGGCGGGCGCGGCGAGCGGCGAAGGCGCAATCACCAGTGCGGACTCCTCGATAGTCTCCCCCTGCCGGTTCAACCTGAGCTTCACCAGCGTGGTCTCCGAGAACCTCCGCCCCAGGGCCATCGCCCCGCGCCGGAGCGCCACCGTGTTGAGCGGAATGGCGTCGCCGTAGGCGCCGTCCTCCACCAGCAGCCAGCCCGATTGCACGCCCTCCATCCAGGGAGCGGAACCGTTCCAACTTGCTAACAACCGGTTGGCCTGCAACTCCACGCGGAGGCCGGGCTGCGGCGAAGCGGCGCGTTCCGCTCCCCGCCCCGAGAGGGCCGTGGCCACCACCATCACGGCCACCAGGCCCGCCCCCAGCCAGGCCATCGCGGCCCAACCACGCGGCGGCTCGGCCGGCGGCACCGAAGGCCCGGACACCGGGACGCGCTCAACAGCCAGGCCCGGCGCGTCACCGCCCGGTATGAAGACCGTACCCGCGATTCCCGCCCCCCGTTCCGGCTGAACGATCAGAAGAAACGCCCGCTCCTCCGTAAAGAGCCGCCGGTGGAACTCCAGGTCCTCGCCATCCGGCGCCGCGGGCCGGCCGAGCCCCGAGCGGAACCACCCCAATAGATCCATCCCCTCCGGTGCGCGCATGTCGCCCAGCGGCAACGGGAGCACCGCGCCCACTTCGGTATCATCCCGGCCGCGCCACCCGTACAGCAGCCCCGCCGCCTCCACCTCGCCGGACGCCCCGCGCGCCTGAGCGGCCGCGGTTTCGCGCCGGATCGTCTCCGCCGCCGACCGTGAGAATTGCATGGCACGCGTGAGACGCGCCGCCGCGCGTATACGTGTCGTCTACGGTTCCCACTCGAAGTACGAACCATAGCCGCCGCCCTGGTTACGAGCGATCCACAAACGGTATTCGCGGTTTTCCTGGCGCCGCATCTCCCGGCGAGCCGGCGGCGCGGTGTTGGTGTACACAAACAGCGCCGGACGCCCTTGCGCTGTCGTCCCGGTGCAGATCAATTCGTCGCGGTAGTCGCCCACCAGATCGGCCACCATGGAGCACGCGCCGTTGCCTTCATTCGGCATGCCCAGCACGGGAACCACGTTCTTGCCGTCAAAGCGCCCCAGCCGTTTGCCGTCGGCCGAAATCAACTCCCGGGTCGCACCGCCCGTCCAGTTCACGGGACGCCAGCCCTGCGGGAACGGGTTCGCCAGCACCGTGCCGTCCGCGGCGAACAGCACCAGGTCCTTTGCTTCGTGCCCGTCGCGGTTGGTCAACATCTCCATCCCCGGCGAGCCCTCCCAGATGTCGGCCACCCAGCCGGTGTGCGCGTGCGTCCAACGCGGATCGTCCTCGCGATTCACCTTCCAGAGCACGCGGCCCGTGCGCGCTTCCACCAGGTACGCCCCCGCGTGCGTGCTCGTCTCCACGGCAAAGAATACCTGCCGCTCCTTCGAACCCGGAACAATGTGCTTGATGGCGACGATATCCGGATGCATGCGATAGATCGACCAGCGCATGGAGCCGTCGTAGTTCAGCAGCGTGGTGCCGTTGAAGACCTCGTCGCGTCCATCGCCGTCCACATCGGCAATGTCGATGTGGTGCGAACCGCTGCCGCTGGTCTCCGCCTCGCTGCGGAACTGCCAGATCTTTTTGAGATCGGCGTCGTAGGCGTCGAGGATCTCATTTTCATAAAGACCGGTCTGCGTGACGATCGCCGGCGTCCGCCCGTTCAGATAAGCGATGGCCATGTGGATGCGCGTCGACGACTTCGCGAAGTCCGTGGCCATGGGCGTCCACGGCGTCTTGCGGCGCACCTCGCCGGTCATCCCGTCCAGGATCGCGAGATACAACCGCCCGGCCTCCTCGAGGCTGGCGATCACCTCTGACTTTCCATCCCCGTCCAGGTCCCACACCACCACGGGCACGTTATTCGCGTTGCCGTAACAGCGGGCGTGCGAGACCAGGGGACGGCGCCACAGACTGCGGCCGTAGTGAGTAAAGGCCTCCACCTCCACCGGCACGCCGGGATCCCGCGACATCTCCCTGATGCCGTTGTCCAGGCGCAGCACTACGTCCAGCCGCTGGTCTCCGTTCAGATCGCCGAACACGGGCGTGAAACCGCCCCGCTCCACCGACGGCTCGATCTTCATCGCGAGCCCGGTGGCGGCGCCGCCCGGGTCGATGCCGGCCCACTCCGAGGGTGGTCCTTCCACTCCATCGACCACGCCGCGGACGCGGTAATACAAACGGCGTCCTCGGGGAGGGTTCTCGTCCAGGTAGGCGGTCCCCTGGCGAACTGGCTCTCGCGTCAGCCGATCGCCGGCCGCGTCGCGGCGCGTGGCCCGATACACGTGGTACCCGGTCTCGGGCCGATCGAAGAACTGCCAGCTCAGTAACACGCCGTTCGCGGCCGGCAGGGCAACGAGCGCCCGCGGGATCTCCCGGAAATGCTGTGCTCCGAGGGGTGCCCGAACCGGCCGGAAGCCGATGTCCGGATGCCGGATGCCCGGGCCCGCGCCGCCGAAGACGCCGCACCGGAGATAGTATTCGCCGCGTGCCCAGGAGCCGCCGGCGATCGAACTCTCGCGCTCGATCGGATCCACCACCCGATAGACAAACCGGTTCGTCTCCAGGTCCGTGTTCACGTCCACCATCTGCCAGACGTTGCCCGCCATGTCGTACAACCCCAGCGCGTTCGGCTGGTACGACTTCACCGGTTGCACGTGGCGCCGCCATGCGCCCAAGCTTCGCGTTCCTGTTTCGTCGAAGTTCGCCCGCCCGGCCGGCGGCTCATCGCCCCACGGGTACTTCGCACGGCCGTCGACGCCGCCGCGCGCCGCCAGTTCGAACTCGAGCTGGGTGGGCAGGCGGTAGACACGCTGCTCCTTCGCTCCGCGCCAGCGCAGGTAGGCCGCGGCATCCCACCGGTTGACGAACGTCACCGGCAGTTGGTCCTCGCCTTTCCCGCGGATCCAGTGCGGCGGCGCTGGATGGCCGGTGGAGTCGACGAACTCCTTGTACTCCGCGTTGGTCACCGGATGGTCGAGGATCTCGAAGGCGTCGACGCGGTGCGCCCCGCCGCGCACCGCTCCGCCCTTCACCAGCACGAAGCCGTCCTGCGCCTGGAGCGCGAAGACCGCCCCGAACGCCAGCGCCAACGCGGCCTTCACTTCACGGACTCCAGGATGGTGCGCGCCGCCAGGTGATACCCGTTCAACTTCACCGCGGCCGCAAAAGCCGCCTGCGCCTGCGCCGGCCGCTTCATGCCGAGCTGCCCGAGGCCGAGCACGTACTGCGCCTCCGCGTCCCGGGCGGTCTTCGATTGCCGCTCGCCGAACTTCGCGAAGTAGTCCACGCGCGTGTCTTTGAGGGCGGTCGACCCGACCTCCACCAGCGCCTGATAGGCGGCCGCCGCTTTCTTCACGTCCCCCAACCGCTCGAGCGAGCGCGCCTGCCAATAGAGCGCCGCGCCGCTCGAAACGGTTGGATGCGGCGCCTCGTCGTCGCCGATCAACTGTGCGGCCGCTTCCTTCCACGCCGCCTTCGCGCCGCCTTCGTTCTTCACCCCGCGCCGCGCCTCGCCGATCCAGTAGAGGACTTCCGGCGCCCGTCCACCGCGATAGCGGCGCGAGATCTCGAGGTTCTCGGGATAGGTGTTCGCCGCTTCGTAGTCGGCGAGCGCGCCGGCCCAGTCGCCCTTGGCGCGCCGCGCGTGGCCGCGCAGCAAGTGGGCGTCGATCCAGGCGTCGTAGACGTTGAAGCGGGCGCCGCCCTCCCAGCCGTGATAGTGACGATTCTTCAGTTGCTCGATCGCGCGGTCGTACTGGCCCATCTGCACGCGCATGGAAACCGAGCGCGCCGTCGTATCGTCGCGCTCCGCTACCGCCGCCGCGTGGCGCTCGAAGGCCGCCAGCCGCTTCTCCGCGGGCACGCCTGCACGCTCGTACAACTGGTCGAGCTCGAACAGATGCATGGCGTCCTTGCCTCCCAGGTCGACGGCCTTCTCCAGGCTCGCGATCGCTTTTTTCAAACCGTCTTCCTCGCGCCCGTACGCCACCGCGAGGTTGCGATGCACGATGGGCAATCCAGGTTCGAGCGCGGCCGCTCGTTCCCACAGCTTCGCCGCCGCCCCGGGCTGCCAGTCGTAGAGCAGGTTACCGAGCAGGTAGGGCGCGCGCGCATCCTTGGGGTCCACGGTCATCGCGCGCGTGAGTGCCTCGATCGCTTCGGAGCGGTAGGGGAACACGTAGTCGTGGGGCAGCGTCCGCGCGATTGCAAACTCCTCGGCCGCGCGTTCGGCGCGTCCCAGTTTCTGGTGGTAGAGACCGGCGAAATAGTGGATCATCGGCTGCTTGGGCAGCAGCGCGAGCGTCGCCAGGGCTTCTTCATACAGGCCGGCGTTGCCGAGTTCCACCGCCACTTCCAGGCCGTAATGCGGGTGCCGCTTCAGCGTATCCGGATCCCGGGTATCCAGCGGGTCGATGGCCAACAGGCGCTCCCTCGGTTCCTTCGCATCCTTGCTGAGCGCCGCCCGCAACGCCAGCGCGCGCGTATTCAGAGCGTTCGTTTCCAGGGACCGCGCCAGGAACGCGAGGGCCTGCTGCCGCTCGCCGCGCATAGAGGCGATCTCTGCCAGGCCGAAGTACGCCGCCGAAGAGAACGCCTGCCCCCAGGTGGCCTTGAAGTAGGCGTCGAAGGCTTCGTCCAACTTGTTCTGCATCTTCAGGGCGAGCCCGAGATAGTAGAACGGTTCGACGTCTCGCGCGTAGGTGTAGTTCTGCGACACGCGCGCCGCGGCCGTGGCCAGCCGCTTTGCGGCTTCGGCGAACCGCCCGCGCTTGAGATCCAGAATCCCGAGGGCCGTGTTGGCGCGCGCGTCCGAGGGATCGCGACGCAGCGCCTCTTCGTAGTAGGGATCGGGATCGGAGGCAGGACTGTGGAACTGTTCCAGGCGCAATCCCGCCAGGTAGAGTTCTTCGTTGCTCTTCACTTGCTTCGGCGGCGGCGGCGCCGTGGCTGGAGGCGGCATCGGGAGCCGTTCCGACTGGAGCGGCGTATAGGCGATCACCTCCCGCCGGCCGGCCAGCAGGGCCGCGCGCAGATCGGAGTCCTTCACCTCGGCGGGCACATCGACCTCGCGCACAAACGGCTTCCCCGGATCGATGCTCACCGTTTCCCGAAGCAGTTCGCGGCCCGCGGCGCTCAGCAGGACCGTGGCCTCCTTCACCGCGCCGGTGACCGAGAAGCCCACCTTCGCTTTGCCCGGCGCCGTCCGCTCCAGGTTCACCGCCGCATCGCGATTGGCGTTCTTGACGCCGCCGATATCGCGGAACGGGTACCAATACTGTTCGAAGCGGCGGGTCTCGAAAGGCTGCATCCAGCTATAGTCGGGCTGGTTGTCCGAGTAGGCGCCCACCATCAGTTCGAGGTACGGCCCGTCTTCGTCGGTGAGGATCTTGTCCCACAGCCGCCCGTCCGGCCCCGTTCCCCAGGCGAAGAACTTCTTGCCGGGAACGATGTGATGATCCGCCACGTGCATGGTTCCCGCCTGTTTGCCGTGATCGTAGCCGGCCACGAAATCGTCTTCGTAGTTCCAGGCGAACATCGAGATCGGGCTGGGGTGGTTCTTCCAGCGGCTCACGTCGACGCCCTTCGAGAAATCCACGCCCGCATACATCCCGTCGGCGATGGGCCATCGCGAGAACTCGCGCTTGGAATGCTGGGTGACGAACTGGGTTCGCGGCGGAAACAGGATCTGGTACTTCTCGTTCGTGTGCACGGCCACGTTCGCGAAATAGAGCATGCTGTTGGCGAGCGGCGACCGGTTCACCAGCCGCACATCCGCCTTCACATACGAGCGCCCCGGCGCGAGCGTCAATCCCACCGCCCACCGCATGCGGTGCCGGATCTCGAGTTCGCCCACCCACACCGTCTTGCTCCCGTCCGCGTTTTCGGTGAGCTTGTATTGCACCGGCAGGAAACTCGACGCCCGGTGATGATGCGGGATGTTCCACTCGACGCCGCCCGAGATCCAGGCGCCGAGCATTCCGATGAGCGCCGGCTTCACCACGTGCTGGCGGTAAAAGAAGTCATAGCCGTTGGTCTTGTCCACGGCTGCGAAGATGCGGCCGCCCAACTCCGGCAACACGCAGATTTTGACGTATTCGTTCTCCAGCCACACGGCGGTGTACGAGCGGTCTTCCTTGCGGTCGGTGAGCTTGTCGTAGAGCGGATACGGGTAGATCGCGCCGCGCGCCCCCTGATAGGTGCGGCCGAGATAGAACATCGGGTTCGGGTCCGGCGGACCGGTCACGTAGGTGGGAACCGTCATCGGCTCCTGCCAGATCCGCACCTCGGCGGGCGCGGCGGTAACAGCCAGCAGGATGAGCAGGGAGAATAAGGACAAACGCATCGCAAACCTCCTGAAACCCGCATTATGTCATGGCGCGCTACACTGGAAAGACATGGCGGAAAAGGTTCAACCGAAGGCGCCCGCGCCGTCCCCGCTCAAGTGGCTGCACGTGATCGCGCTGGCGTGGCTGCTCCCCGGCTCCGGACACTTCCTGCTGAAGCGCACCTCGCGCGGCGCTTTGCTCGCGGTGTCGGTGTTGGTGATGTTCGTGCTGGGTCTGCTGATGCGCGGTTCGCTGTTTGAGCCCCAGACCGGCGACCTGCTGACCACGGTCATCTACGTGGGCGGGTTCATCGGCAACCTGTCCAGCGGGATCCTCTACTTCCTCACCGTGTGGCTCGGTTACGCGCAGCCCGACGTCGCCGGCCATGTGCACGACTACGGAACCAAGTTCCTGGTCGGGGCCGGACTCCTGAACGTCCTGGCGATGGTGGACGCCTTCGAGATCGCCACGGGAAAGAAAGACTGACCGATGCCGAAGCTTGGACTTTCGCACCTGGAAGCCGCGTTCCTGTTCGCGCTCTTCACGTCCGTGGTGATGGGCATCACCACGAAAAAGACTGACCGGGAACGCCTGCGCTACGGCCTGTATTGCTTCGTCAGTTTTTTGGGGACGCTGTTTGGGCTGGGCTGGCTGATGTACTTTGGGCACCGCTAGCGACGGCCAGGGTGCACCCCACGCAGACGGTTTCTGAAACCTTGGTGTAGCCAGAAGGCAGTTTCTGGTCGTCCGCCGACGGCCGCCGGATACTCACGGTTTCAACGGTGCCTCCGGGCGCCGGTCTGGTTTCCACCACCCGCTGCTCCCGCAGTTGCGGCGTGCCGGGTTGGGCCGCGCGGCCCGGGGCGGCGATACCGTAGATGGTGATCTCCTTCACTTCGGTCCCGTCGGGCAGCTTCGTGGTCGCCGAGGTCTCCTGGCCGGTGAGTTCCATGCGGCCCGTGCTGGCCGACTCGTACTTCGCCGTCCGCTCCTCCGTGCGCCCATCCCGGCGCGTGGTTTGGGACACCTCGCGATAGGCGGCTTCGAACTTGCCGCTCAGCGCCGGCCGGTACACCACCGTATCGCGGTCGGAGGCCGAGTCCGAGCTGCGGATCACGGTTTGACTTCTCTCCGCCACCGCGAACCCGCCGTTGACGTCGGGCCGCTCCACGGTTCTCACTTCGTTGGTCAGTTCCTTCGAGCCGCTCACAGCCCGGATTTCGCGTTCGGCCAGGCGCAGGTTTCCGCTCACGTCACCCTTGTAAACGGAGGTCTTGACGCTGATACTGCCGTCGGCGCCCTTCACCTCTTCGATGACGGTCTTCTCTGGCGCCAGGGGCCGCCCGTCGATGTCAAAGGGCCGGACGATACGCTCCACGAGGCGGCCGCCGGAGTCGTCGCGGAGCACCTTCTCTTCGACCTTCACCTTGGGTTCCGGCAGCGCCACGGTCTCGCCGTTGGCTCCCCGGTAGGACGTAGTACGCGTCTGGGTCTGCCCGGAAAGAAGCGCCGCGCAGGCGGCCAGCAGCAATAGCCTCATGCCCCCAGCCTAGGGCCTCTCCCCACCAAAAACAATCAGTGAAAAACCGGGGACAGTCACCACGTTTCCTAGTTTTCGGTTGCTTATTCGGCCCCGGTCGTCCATACTGGTGACAGCCGCCACCGGGTGGCCCCATGCGTGTTACCTTCGCCCGCCTTTTCGAGTCCGGCCGAGAATAGCCCGCCAAAATTGGCTGCAAAGTGACATCAGTTGCCAGCAGAAATCAGGAGTAAGAAATGACAAATATCTTCGTGGGAAACCTTTCCTACCAGACCACAGAAGCGGAATTGCAGTCCGCCTTTGAGCAGTACGGCGCCGTCGAACGGGTGAGCATCGTGCGGGATCGCGATACGGGGCAGCCTCGCGGCTTCGCCTTCGTGGAGATGACCGACGCCGGCGAAGCCGGCCGGGCGATCAGCGGCATGAACGGCCAGGAGTTGAATGGGCGCGCGCTCAACGTCAACGAAGCCCGTCCGCGTGAAGAGCGCGGCGGATTCGGCGGCGGACGCGGCGGAAACCGTGGCGGCGGCGGTGGTGGCTACGGCGGCGGCCGTGGCGGCCGCGGCGGCTCCCGCTGGTAGTTCCAAGATCGGAAGTAAGGGCCGCTTCCCAGAGGAGCGGCCCTCCCTCGTCCTACCCTCGCAGGTGTTTCTTAAAGAAGTCGATCGTCCGGCTCCACGCGAGCTTGGCCGCGGCCTCGTCGTAGCGCGGCGTCGTGTCGTTGTGGAACCCGTGGTTGGTGTTCTCGTAGAAGTGCACCGTGTATTCCGCTTTGTTGGCCTTTAGCGCTTCTTCGTACGCCGGCCATCCCGCATTCACCCGCTGATCGAGCGAAGCGTAATGCAACAGGAGCGCCGCTTTGATCTTCGGCACGTCTTCGGCCTTGGCCTGCCCGCCGTAGAACGGCGCCGCCGCCGCGAGGTCCGCACCCAGTCGGACCGCCAGCATATTGGAGATGCCCCCGCCGAAGCAGAAGCCCACCACGCCGATCTTTCCCGTGCAATCCGGACGCGCCTTCAGCCACCGTGCTGCGGCCACGAAATCCTCGCCCATTTTCACGCGGTCCACCTGGCGAAACAACTCGCCGCCCTTCTCGTTGTCCCCCGGGAAGCCGCCCACGCTGGTCAGGCCGTCGGGAGCGAAGGCGATGAAGCCCTCCGTCGCCGCGCGGCGCGCGACGTCTTCGATGTACGGATTCAATCCGCGGTTCTCGTGAACGACCAGCACGCCGGGCGCCTTGCCTCCCGCCTTCGCAGGGCGGACCAGGTACCCGCTGATCTTGCCGTTGCCCTCGGGCGACTCCACCGTCGCGCGCTCGGCCACAATCCGCGGGTCGTCTTTGGCCACCTGCTGCGCCCAGGCGTAGTTCGGCCGCAGGCTCTCCCACAGCATGGCCGCGGTGACGCCCGCGGTAGTGAATTTCTGCGCGCCGTCGAGAAACGCCCGCCGGTCGATATCGCCGTGCACGTACTGATCGAATAGGGCGAGTAACCCGGGCGGAAAATCGGATGCTTTCTTTCGTTCCATCTGCTTGGTCCCCTTGCGTTCGGGCAGGATAGCATAGACGGTACGCCGCATGAAGAAAGTTACGCTGGCGACCGATGGCGTTTGCATCGGCAATCCGGGGCCCGGCGGCTGGGCGTGCGTGCTTTGCTTCGGCTCCGTACAGAAAGAGCTGTTCGGATACGCTCCGCTCACCACCAATAACCGCATGGAGATGATGGCCGCGATCCAAGGATTGCTCGCTCTCAAGGAACCGTGCGAAGTAGAGATCACAACCGACTCGGAGTATCTGCTGCACGGCATCACCAAGTGGGCCGCCGCCTGGAAGAAGCCGCACTGGTGGCGCAAACGGAGTCCGGTGAGCAACGTCGATCTCTGGATCGAACTCGACCATCTCAATGCCGCGCACCGCACCACCTGGCTCTGGACGCGCGGCCACTCCGGCCACCCCGGCAATGGACAATCGGCCTCACGCCCCGCTTTCGCTCGGCCTCGCCCCGGATTACGTGCCTCCCCGGCCGCAGGCGAGCCTTTTCGACGACGAAGCACAGGCCGGGCCTTTCGATGGGGAGGATGACGGGGGCGAGGATCCGGGCTAGGTCAGGGCAGATGCCGGCCCACCGCGCGCAGCAGTTCCTCGGGTTGAATCGGCTTTGAGAGGAACTCCTTCATCCCCACCTCGCGGCATCGGATCCGGTTCTCGTCGGAGGCATTGGCAGTGAGGGCCAGGATCGGCACACCCTGCCCGTTGGGCAACTGCTGGACCCGCACGGCGGCGTCGATCCCGGTCATGCCCGGCATCTGGAGGTCCATCAGGATCAACCCCACCTGCTCCATGCGAAGAACGTCCAGGGCCTCTTCGCCGCTCGCCACGCACTCCACTTCATACTTCCGCTTGTTGAGGACGTGACGGATTACGGTCTGGGCAAGCCGGTTGTCCTCCACCACCAGCACGCGGCGCGGTAATTGCCTCGGGCGTGCCGGCGGCGGCGCCAGTTCCAGGCCCGAATCGGCCAGCCGCAGCGGGATCCAGAACTGGAAGCAACTGCCCACGCCCAGTCGGCTGTTGGCGCGCATCTCGCCGCCCAGCAGGACGGTCAACTTCTGGGCCAGCGCGAGCCCCAGCCCCAGCCCCGAGTAGCGGCGCGCCAGGCCGCTTTCCAGTTGCCGGAACGAATCGAAGATCCGGTCCAGGTCCTCCGGGGACACTCCGATGCCGGTGTCGCGAACGGAAATCTCCAGCCGGGCGCCGCGGCAAGCCGCCGTCACTTCCACTTCGCCCCGCGGCGTGAACTTCACCGCGTTGCTCAGCAGTTGCCGCAGGATCTGGCGCAGCCGAGGCCCGTCGCCCACGGTAATGCGGCCCAGGTTGGCGCTCGGCAGATACTGAAACCGCAGCCCCTTCTGTTCCGCCCGGACCTCGAACTCACGCACCGCTTCGTCAATCAGCGAGGCGATGTGGAAGTCCTCTTCCTCCAGCCGGACGTCGCCCGCCGAGAGCGAGGAATACTCGAGCAGCGCGTTCAGGCTGTCCAGGAGGCCGTCGGCACACCCTCGGGCGGCCATCACGTACTCCCGCTGCTCCTCGGAAAGCCCCGTCTCCAGAAGGAGATCCGTCATGCCGAGGATGCCCGTCAGGGGGGTCCGGATCTCGTGGTTCAGACTGGCGAGGAAGTGGTCCTTCAGGCGCGAGACGTCGTCCTGCCCGCTTCCCGCGTTCCTCGTCAAGTTGCTACTGTGTTCCGCTGACACGAGTATCGATGAGAGGCGCGAACACGCCGCCCTCTCTGTCTCTCTCTATCGGCACAGTGCCGGAGGAGGGATAGGGGAAATTCAGTCTTCGCTCGAGAACAAACCCCCGAGGGCGCCCAGCGGGCTCCGCTCATCGCCCCCCGTGGCCCCTACCGGCGTCAACTCCCGCCGCAGCTTCTCTAGCGTCATCGACTGCACAATCGCCCGCCCCGGTCCGGTGAGCGTGGCCAGGAACAGCCCCTCGCCGCCGAAGATAGCGGTCTTGATCCCACCGACAAACTGGATGTCGTAGCTCACCGAGGCGTCAAAAGCCACGATGCAGCCGGTATCCACCTGAAGCTGCTCCCCGGCCGAAAGTTCAAACTCCACGAAGTCGCCGCCCCCGTGGATGAACACGTCCCCCGGACCGGTGAGCTTTTCCAGGATGAACCCCTCTCCGCCGAAGAAGCCCGCGCCCAACTTTTTCACCAGCGCGATGTTCAGGTCCACCGAGCTTTGGGCGAACAGGAAGCTGTCCCGCTGCACCAGGATCGCCTGCCCCGGGGCCAGCCGGAAATGCTGTACCCGTCCCGGGTAGTTCCCCGCGAACCCGACCTCTCCCTGCGTCCGCGCCCGGAAGTAGGTCAGGAACAGGCTCTCCCCCATCAGCTTTCGCTTCACCGCGCCCCAGATCTTCTGGCCCAGCGAGTCGCCGGTCATGCGGGTTTCCCAATCCACCGAAGGCGTCTTGTAGAGCATCTTGCCGCCCTCTGCCATCAGTTCCTGGCCCGGCTTCAGCTGCACACGCACCACCTGCAGGTTGTCTCCCTGGATGGTGAAGTCGAGCGGCGGACCGGCCTGCGCCGCACCGGCGGCGCCGCCGATGGCTCCCCCGACCGCTCCGCCCCCCGGCACGCCCCCGCCGAGCGCATTCCCGCAACCGGGACAGAACCGGGCGTCGTCTAACAGCTTTGCACCGCAATTCGTACAGAAGGCCAAGTTCCCAACCCCTTTCCGGCGCTATCTTACAATGGTTTCTATCGGCTTTACGTTCATGAACCGCACGAAGTTCCTCGGTTTCCTCCTCGTCCTCGTCGCCGCTCCGCTCCCCGGGAGGGAAGATCCCGCCGTCTGCGGCACCCACGGGCTCAACCATATCGAGGAGATCTATCTCCACCGACAGTCGATGGCCCGGCTCCAGGCCGCCGGCCGGCTCCGCCCTCTCTCTTTCGCCGCCGTTCCCGCCGCCCGCGCCGAAGGCAACCTGGTCGTCCTCGAAGACTCCGACGGCGTCGTCGCCCGCCGCAATGACTTCAACCTCTCGGACCGCACCGTCACCTTCCGCCCCACCTCCGCCGGCCGCTACCGGTTTGAAACGTCTGCCGCCTCCTACGACGCCAATCTGGCCGCCACCGGAATCCCCGTAGAGATCGACGATGACGACACAAGGCAATTTCCGATCCCCTTTTCTTTTCCTTTCTATGGCACTCAATATCGTACGTTTTGGTTGAACTCTGACGGGAACCTGTCCTTCACCGCCGGCGACAGCCTCTCCACCTCGCGGAGCCTGGGCCGCCTCAGCTCCGGTCCACCCCGCATCGCGGGCCTCTTCCGTGACCTGGACCCCAGCCGCGCTCCGGGCAACCTTCGCATCCTGGCCGCCCCGGACCGGCTGACCGTCTCCTGGAACGGCGTGCCCGAGTACTCGGCCTTCGGAACAGGCCGGCCCCAGACGTTCCAGATCCGCCTCTACCCGGATGGCCGCATTGAGTTTGCCTACGCCCAGATTCGTACCCAGGACATCGTGGTCGGAATCGCCCCCGGCCGCCTGCAGGGCGCCACCAAGGTGGTCTCCTTCACCACTGGCAGCACCGAGGAGTTCGCCGGCGCCGTGGCCGAGAGCTTCCCGGGGAGCGAACAGCTTGACGTGGTGCGGGCGGCGCAGCGTTTCTACGAAACATTCGAAGATTCATACGATTACCTGTTTTTCTTCAATAACTTCAATATGCCCTCCCGGGAAGGCGCCGTGGCCTTCGAGGTCACCGTCCGCAATAATCGGACGGGCTACGGCGACGCGCCGATCGAAGCGGGCGCGGAGTACGGCTCGCGGCGTAGGCTTCAGGCCACGATCAACATGGGGCCGTTGAGCCAGTATCCGGTAAACCCAAATGGAATTGTCGATTTGCGGCGCAGCATTGGAGACACTCCTTTAAGTATTTTGGCCCACGAGGCCGGCCACCTCTTCCTCGCTTTCGCCAGCATCCGCGATCCGCTTAGCCCGAACGCCCGCCCGATGCTCGGCTTCCAGAGCGCGCACTATGGCTTCAACTTCAACTCGGAGGCCTCGCTGCTCGAAGGGAACCGGATCGTCGACCGCGGCCCCTCCGCCAATCCGCGCTTCGAGACAACGGCGACGGTGGAGAGCTATTCTCCCCTCGACCAGTACCTGATGGGATTCCGGGCCCCGGAGGAAGTGCCCCCCACGTTCCTGGTGGTCAACAGCACCCGTTCGAACAACGGCCAGCCTCTGCGAGGCGTGCTCTTCAACGGCGAACGGCGGGACATCCGGGTGCAGGAGATCGCAGAAGCAGAGGGCCGGCGGTCGCCCGACCACACGCTGGCCCAGCGCCGCTTCCGGGCGGCCTTTGTCCTCGTGACTCCCGCCGGCACGCCGCCCACGGCCGAGCAGCTTCAGCAGGTGGAAACGTACCGGCGCGAGTTTGAGACCTACTACCGCCGGGTCTCGTCGGAGCGGGCCTCCATGGAAACCAACCTGGCGCGCGCCCTCCAGCTCTCGGTGGCACCCGCGGGCGGAGTCCTCGCCGGCCAAGCCGCCACGGCGGCCGTCACGCTCGACAGGCCCGCCCCGGAGGCACTCACCGTTCGCCTCGGTTCGGCGGGCGGCGCAGTGGGCCTCCCCGACGCCGTTTCCATCCCCGCGGGCCAGACGCGTGCCACCTTCGAAATCCGCGGCGTGCGACCGGGAGTGGATGAGGTGAGTGCGCGGATCGACGACCGCTTCGAGTCCGCGGTTGGCAAAGTTCAGGTTCTTGCTTCGCCCGCCTCGTTGCGCGCGGCGGCGGTGACAGGCGACCTGCAACTGGCGACGCCGGGCCAGCCGCTGGCCGAACCCATTACGCTCCTCGTCTCCGACCTCAATCGCGCGCCCTACCCGGGCCGCCGCGTCACCGTGACCCCGTCGCCGGGAGGCGAGGTCTCGCCGCCCTCCGCCGTCTCGGACGAAAATGGCCTGGTCCGGTTCACCTGGACGCCCGGCTCGTCTCCTCTCAACGAATTGAAGGCCGTCGTCGAGGCCTCCTCCGAGCCGGCCCTGACCCTCACCGCCCTCAGCCGCCCGGCGGTACTCGATCCGGGCGCCGTGAACGCCGCCAGTTACTTTCCCGGCCTGACGCCCGGCGGCTTCGCAAGCGTGTTCGGAGCGAACCTGGCCGCCGGCTTCCCGGCCACGGCGACCCTGGCCCTCGGCTACCCGGAACGCCTCGGCGGCGCGCAGGTCACGGTGAACGGCACTCCCGTTCCCCTGGTCTACGTGAGCGACCGCCAGATCAACTTCCTGGTGCCCGCGAACCTGCCGCTGACCGGAACGGAAGCGGAAGTCGTCATCACCACGCGCCTCGGTTCGTCCGTGCCCGTGCGTTATCCTCTGCGGGCCATCCATCCCGGCATCTTCTATGACACGGCGACCAACTACGGAGCGGTGCTGATCGCGAACACGGGCGTCTCAACCGTGGAGCGGCCCGCCGCGGCGGGCCAATTCCTGGAGATCTACTGCACCGGCCTCGGGCCCTTTCGCTCTGCCTTTCCGGCCCCGCCCGAAACCACGACCACGCCGGAAGTCTTCCTGGGCGACCGGCCGGTCCGCGTCCTGTATAGCGGCGGGACCACGTTTCCCGGGCTCTACCAGGTGAACATCGAAATTCCCGCCGGCCTGCCCTCGGGCGATGTGAACCTGCGGATTCGCTCGGGAGGCCTGGACAGCAACCAGGTGAAGGTCCGCCTGCGATGATCACCGTCCACCTGGAATCGGGCCGCGTGACCATTGCCAGGCGGCCCAAGCCCCGGCGGCGCGAGGGCTTTGCGCTGCTGCGCCTGCTGCACGCCGGCATCTGCAATACCGACCTGGAACTGCAGCGCGGCTACTACGGCTTCTCCGGCACACCCGGCCATGAGTTCGTGGCCGAGGTGGTGGAGTCGGAGAATCCGGCGCTCCGCGGCAAGCGGGTAGCGGGCGAGATCAACCTGAACTGCGGCGCCTGCGCGTGGTGCGCCCGCGGCCTGGGCCGTCACTGTCCCCGGCGCACGGTGCTCGGCATCGTGAAACACCCGGGTGCGTTTCGCGAGCTAATCGATTTGCCGGAGCGCAACCTCCACGTCATTCCGGCGAGCATTCCCACCGAGCACGCGGTCTTCATCGAACCGCTCGCCGCCGCCTGCGAGATCCTCGACCAGGTGCGCATCCCGCGCGGCGCCGAAGTCGCCGTGCTCGGCGACGGCAAGCTCGGCCTGCTGATCGCGCAAGTACTGCATGCGCACGGAGCCGCCGTGCGCCACTATGGCCGTCACCGCGAGAAGCTGGCTCTGTCCGCGCGGCGGGGGATTGCCACCGAAATCGCGCGCACCCTGCCCCGCGCGAAGTACCCGTTCGCGGTGGACGCCACCGGCTCGGCGGACGGTCTGGCGCAGGCCGCGGCGATGCTTCACCCCCGGGGCACGCTGATCCTCAAATCCACCGTGCACGGCCTGGTGAAGGTGAATACCGCGCCCCTGATCGTCGACGAACTGACCCTGGTGGGCTCGCGGTGCGGCCGCTTCGAACCGGCGCTGCGGCTGCTCGCTTCCGGCAAGGTGCGCGTCGATGACCTGGTGTCGGAGTCGTTTCCGCTCGCCGAGGCCGGGCGCGCGTTCGCCGCGGCCGCGCGGCGGGGAGTGCTCAAGGTTCTGCTCCGCGGCGCTTGATGCGCGCCGCTATTGCATCAGCCGCCGGTCCAGTTCCGCGGTCAACTGGGGCAGCAGGTCGGGATTCCGTAACACGCTGCGCACGTAGTCGGCGCCCATCTGGTCGAAGGCGACGGTGACGCCGGCCAGCGCGGCGTCGTAGGCGTAGGCGGCGTGCTGGGCGCTCATGCGCATGAAGGTCTGGCCGAGGTTCTCCAGCCGGGGATACGTCTTGGTTCGCATCAGTTCCCCGATACGAGCTTTCTGCGCGGGGGGCAGCGTCTTTCCTTCCATGCGCTGCGCCAGGCCTTCGTGCCACCAGGCTGGCCAGCGCCCCAGCGCGGCGAGGCAGGCGTGCGTCAGTTCGTGCGCGAGCACGGCCCGCAGATCCGAGCCCGCGTAGGGCACGCGAATGCGCCCGTCAAACTGTCCGTCGCTCCATTCAGCGGCGCGCGTGGTTTGCCGGTACGCCTCCGGGCTCTGCAGAATCGCGGTCACTTTCTCGCCCGCGCGGCAGCCCAGGTGCGCGTTGATCTTCGAATACTCTTCGTCCATTACGCCGACCACGCGGCGTGCGGCCTCCGCGCTCACAAGCTTCGGCTCATACCGCAGGACCACCCAAAGGCCATGCAACTTCTCGGAACTGGCGTCGGACTGCAACTCCCGCTCGGCGCGAGCCAGCAACGTCTGAACGCTGCCGTTCGGACGGGCCGCCAGCGAGGCGCGCAAATAGTCCGCGGCGCGCTTCGCCTCGTCCGCGTCGAGCGCGGCCAGTCCCGCCAGCGCGAGCATCTGCGGATCGCGGGGCCCGCGGGTCATTTCGGTTTCGAGCAGTTCCAGCGCCCGCCGGGGCTCGCCTCGTTCGAGCATCTGAATGGCGTCGCGCAGAGGCCCGTTCGCGCCCGCGCCCACACTGGCGCCCAGTGACCGGACCGCCTCCGAACTGAAGACACTGCGCCCGCTGCGCCGCCGCGTGTCGAATCCCTCCAGGCCCGCCAACTGCCCGCCTTCCACCCAGCCTTCCAACCCCGCGGCCGTCACGACCTTGTAGCAGCCCGTCCCGGCCAGCGCCATGCGCACATCCACCGGCTCACCGGGCTTCAGCGTCGCCACCCCGGGGCCATCGTCGCCGCAGGAACCCCGCAGTGGCGCCTCCACCCGGACCGTCACCGCCGCCGCCATCGCAGACACCAGCGAGAGCGCGAGACAGAAGCACCTCATGCCCCGATACTAATGGGAAATCCGGGTAGAGTCTCTCAGGCGAACCACGCAGTTCCCGGCCCGGGTGACACCGACGGGTGTTGGCGGCAATTCAGGGCCTGGGCGCGGCGAGCATCAACGCATCACACCTGCTATGCTTCGATGTATGAGAACGACTCTCAGCCTCGACGACGACGTCGCCGCGCAGTTGGAGGCGTGGCGCAGACAGGCCGATCTCAGCCTCAAGGAAGCCGTGAACACAGCCCTGCGGCGGGGCCTCAGCGAACTCGGCAGGCCGCAAACCCGGAAGCCGTTCCGCACGAAGCCGGCGGACATGGGCCGCTGCCTGGCGGGCAGCCTCGACAACGTTTGGGAAGTCCTGGATGAAGTGGAAGACCGGAAGGCCGGGCGAGGATGATCCTGGTTGACGCCAACATCCTGGTTTACTCGACGGACCGGCGCTCCGAGCACTACGAACGAGCACGGAACTGGCTGGACTGCCAACTGAGCGGCGATACGAGAGTCGGACTTCCGTGGGAGAGCCTGCTCGCCTACATGAGGCTGGTCACCAATCCAAGAGTCTTCGAGCGTCCGCAGACGCCGAGCGCAGCATGGCGCCAGGTGGAGGAATGGCTCTCGTGCGAGTGCGTGTGGGTTCCCCTGCCCGGGGCGGGTCACCGGTCGATACTCGCCGGTCTGGTGGCGCACCTGGGAGGCGGTTCGAAGCTGAATCCCGACGCGCACCTGGCGGCCATGGCCATTGAGCACGGCCTGGCCGTGTGTTCTTCGGACGGCGACTTCGCGCGGTTCCCCGGGGTGCGCTGGGTCAATCCCCTGGCTGGGTGACGCGCGCGGCGGGTGCGGCTTCCGGCTCGGGCTCGGCCTGGTCGTCCCAGCGGGTGGAGGCCGCCGGGGCGATGCAGCTCATCGCGCGCTCGGTGACGGCGGTGATGGTCAGGCTTGGATTGACGCCCAGGTTGGCGGAGAGCACGGAGCCGTCGCAGACGTAGAGGTTGCGGTAGCCGAAGAGGCGGCACCGCTGGTCGACCACCCCGTTCTCCGCCGAGGTGCCCATCGGGCAGCCGCCGAGGATGTGGGCGGTGCCGGGCACGTCGAGCAGGATCTCGGTGGTCATGCTCATCGCCTCGCCCCCCAGCATCTCGGCGGTCTTCTTGGCGAATTCATTGGCGCGGGGGATGAAGGTGGGCACGCGCGCGCCGTGCGACATGAGCACCTTCGTGAACGGCCAATACCAGGGGCGGCCGAGCTTCATGCGAATGTGGCCGTCGAGCGTCTGCATGCAGAGCAGGATCAGCGATTCTTTCGCCCAGCCGAACGGATGCAGCGTCCGCCAGGTCCGGTAGGGATGCCGGAGCAGGCTCGTGATGAGCGTGAAGAGCCAGAGGAAGATGCGGTTGCGTCCCGGCCGGCCGCCCGTGAGCAGGGTGCCCATGAAGCCCATGGCGTCGGAGCCCGCCGGGTAGCGCACGGCTTCGATGTGGGTGTGTTCATCGATGTAGATGCCGGAGCCGATGGCGACCCCCCGGGACAGATCCTGCTTGCCGCCCGGGACGCGCACGCCGATGAGCGACTCGGCGTTGGTGCGGACATAGTTGCCCAGCTCATCGCTCACCTTGGGCAGGCTGCCCGACTCCTTGAGCCGGTGGAGCAGGTCCATCGTTCCCAGGGCGGAGGCGGCGAAGACCACGGCCCGCGCCGTGAAGCGGCGGCGGCGCGCGCCGAACCAGGAGGTGGAGGAGACGGTCTCCACTTCGTAGCCGTCGCTGCCGTCCTCCTTCCCGTTCAGCGGCCGTACGTCCACCACGCGGGTCTCCGGGAAGACCTCGGCGCCGCGCTTTTCTGCCAGGTAGAGGTAGTTCTTGTCGAGCGTGTTCTTGGCGCCGAAGCGGCAGCCCACCATGCAGCCGCCGCAACCATTGCAGGTGGTGCGCGAAGGGCCTTCGCCGCCGAAGAACGGATCGGGGTAGGTCTTCCCGCCGGGGTCGCCCTCCTCGCCTTGGAAGACGGCGACCCGGGTGCGGTAGTAGGTGTGGCCCACGCCGAACGCTTCGGCCGCCTTCTTCAGCGCGAAATCCGCCGGGCCGAAGACGCGATTCTCGATCACTCCGAGCATGCGAAGCGCGGTTTCGTAGTGCCGGGGCATCTCGGACTTCCAGTCGGCGAGACCCGCCCAACTGCCGCTCTCCCAGATCGTCTCCTTGGGGACTAACAGGGTGTTGGCGTAGGTGATCGACCCGCCGCCCACGGCGCTGCCGTGCAGGATCAGGACGTGCTTGAAGACGCGGATATTGAAGAAGCCGCGGAGGCCCAGGAACGGGCGCCAGATCCACTTCCAGATCTTCCAGTTGGTGCTCGGGAAATCCTCGGCGCGCCACCGGCGGCCCATCTCCATGACGCCGACTCGATACCCTTTTTCGGTCAGCCGCAGTGCGCTGACGCTTCCCCCGAACCCCGACCCGATGACGATGAAGTCGAAATCAGCCACGGCACGTTACCAGAGCCGCGGGGGTTCGCGGCGGATTCATTTTTGTGCCGCTTTGCGCGCGGGCGCTTTCGGCGCGGGGCGATCCTTCGAAGCCTGCAACTGGCGTTCGAGTTCCTCCACCCGGCGGCGCAGCTCCTCGACCGGGTCCGGTTCGCCGGCGGCGGAAGCGGCGGCGGCGGCCGGAGCCGGCTCCGCCGTTCTGGCGGCGAGCGGGCTGAGAAGGTTTTTCACCAGTTCGACCGGAGCGTGCTGCGCTTTGCGGTAGGTCTCCATCGCCGAGTGCAGGTAGGACGTCAGGCCCTGGCGCCCGCGGTCGGAGAGAGCGACGAGTTCGCGGAGCATCTCGATGGGCAGTCCCCCATTATGGGACTTGGTCTCGTCCATGATGATCTGCGTGAGCACGCCCCGCGTGAGATCGTTGCCGTTGGTGGCGTCCTGGACCTCAATCTCCTCCCCTTCGCGGATCATCTGCGCGATCTCGTCCAGGTTCACGTAGCGCTTGGCGGCCGTATCGTAGAGCCGCCGGTTCCCGTACTTACGAATGATTCGAGCCATGCTGCACCGCAACCAATCTCAAATTCATCTTGACACAGAATATCGGATAGCGTTATCTTTTTCTTGATGCTGCATCGCAGCATGGAAGAAAGGAATACTGACATGGCCGCACCGGAGAATTCCAAGGGATCCGCGCCTCTCGGCACGCTGTCCAACATTCCGAGCCTCGCCGGCGAATGGGTTAAGCATGGCATCGAAGGCTTCATCGCCACCCAGAAGATCCTGTTGGACCTGATGGCCCAGCAGAATGCGCTGGCGCTGACCATCGCCCGGGAACGGCTGGGCGTCCTGTCTCCCGCCCCCTCCAAGACCCTCATGGATCTCACCGGCAAGGGTCTGCAGAACTTCATGGAAGCCCAGAAGGTAGTCCTCGACATGGCTTCCAAGCAAACCGCGATCGTGACCGAAGGACTGAAGCCCGGGCTGGCCGGGACGCCTGTCGAAGGCCTCGCCGACGTCGTGCACCAGGGCCTGGAGAACTTCATCACCGCCCAGAAGAGCTTCCTGGCCTTCATTGAGAAGGAAACCCAGGATGCGGTGACGGATGCGAAGGAAGGCAAGCGCTTCGACACGGCGATGCTCTCCGACGTAGCCCGGGAAGGCGTCCGGACGTTCCTGCGCACCCAGAAGAAGTTCCTGGAAATCGTCGAAGCCCAGGTGGACAAGACCAGGGAACCCGGCTCCGCGGACGATGCCGTCAAAGTGGACATCTTCGAGATGGCCAAGGACGGGGTCGACGCCTACGTCGAGGCGCAGAAGCGGCTGATGGACCTGGCCTCCGACCAGATCGACGTCAACGTGAAGTTCGTCCGTGAGATGTTCAGCCTGGATGCCAGCGGCAAGCCCGCCGCGACGCTGCCCGACGTGCTGAAGAAGAGCGTCGACAGCTTCGTGGCCGCCCAGAAGGCCCTCTCCGACCTGGCCTCGAAGCCCCGCAAGACCGCCGAGAAGGAAGGCGAACAGGCGCCCGAGTTCGCCGGCGCCGCCCAGTAAACGGGGATCGCCATTGAACCGCCGCCCGGCGCTCGCGGCCACGCGCTGCGCCGGGCGGGCGTGTGTCTGTAGGGGTAGCCGGTCCTTGTATGATGGGAACGGTTTTCCCGACTCTTCAGGGAGGTCGCGATGGCGGATTCCGAACTGCGCAGGCAAATGCGCGGCTCCGATGCGATGTTTCTGTATTTCGAGCGCAGGGAGATGCCGCTCCACATCGGGGCCGTGTGTATCCTCGATGGCCATTTCGAAGAGGAGTACGTCGATCTCCTCGCGGCGCGGCTCCATGAGATCCCGCGCTACCGGCAGCGGGTCTTGTTCGCTCCCTACAACCTGACCCATCCGTTCTGGGAGTTCGATCCCGAGTTCGACATCCGCAAGCACATCCATCGCTATCAACTGGAAGCGCCGGGCAACGAAGAGCAGCTTTCCGAACTGGCGGGCCGGATCTTCACCCCGCTGATGGAGCGCGACAAGCCGCTCTGGGACATGACCGTGGTGGAGGGCTTGGAAGGAGGCCGCTCGGCGGTCATCTGGCGGGTCCATCATTCGCTGGTGGACGGGGTGGCGGGAGTGGACCTCACCAACATCCTGTTCGACGTTTCCAAAACGCCGCGCCGGGTGGAGGCTCAGCCCTATCATCCGCCCGCCCTTCCCGATCCGTCGCAGCTCCTCACCGAAGGCATCGCCGGCGCCTGGATGGCGGCCGCCGAGCGGATGATCGGCTCCCAGATCACGGTTCTGAAGCTGGCGCAGTCGTTCTTTGGTTCGGAGTCGAAAGACGGGCTGAAGGCGCTGATGGCGACCATGCCGGAGCTCATGAAGCCCACGGAGAAGCTGCCCTT
Source organism: Bryobacteraceae bacterium (assembly GCA_031969915.1). Classification (GTDB taxonomy): domain Bacteria; phylum Acidobacteriota; class Terriglobia; order Bryobacterales; family Bryobacteraceae; genus DALYJJ01. The sequence continues at coordinate 39,858 of DALYJJ010000028.1, forward strand.
CAACCGGCCTTGCAACGGGGTGCGCGGCCACTGCTGGGCCAGGATTCCATTCGGCGAGACGCGGGCCATCAAGACCGCGCTCGGCGGCACCATCAACGACGTCGTGCTGAGCGTGGTCTCGGGCGCCGTCATCCGCTACGTCAAGGCGCACAATGAGCCCACCGCGGGCCGGTTCGTGCGCCTGATGGTCCCGGTGAACCTGCGCAACGAAGATCCCCATGGACGCATGGGGAACGAGATTTCGATGCTCCCGGTGAGCATCCCTCTGGACGTCGAGGATCCGGCCGAACGCCTCAAGACGATTGCCGTGCGCACCGCGATACTGAAGGGCGCGCGGGTGGCCGACATCATCCACCTGATCGGCACTTCGATGGGTTGGACGCCGCCCGGCTTGCAGTATCCGCTGGCCGCCATGCCGTTCCTGCCGCAACCGGTGCTCATCGTGAACATGGTCTGCACAAACGTGCCGGGGCCGATGATGCCCTTATACGCCAACGGGCGCGAAGTGCTCACCTACTATCCGCACGTCCCCACGGGGAGCGACGTGGGCATCAGTGTCGCGGTCGCCAGTTACAACGGCGTCCTCTTCTATGGCGTCACCTACGATGGCGGCGCGGCGCCGGACGGGCCGCTGTTCCGCGATTTCCTGGTGGAAGCCCACGAGGAACTGCGCACACGGGCCGGCGTGAGACCGATGCCCGTGAAGCCGCGCGCAGCCGCTCCGGCGGCGACCCCACCGGCGGCGGCAGCCGTCACGCCGCAGCCGGAGCCCGCCCCCGGGGAAAGCAAACAGACCGCCGGCGCTTTGGCTTCAGCGGCGGTTGGGGCGTCGTTTGCGC
>DALYJJ010000028.1:40706-52882 GCA_031969915.1 Bryobacteraceae bacterium
CTTAGGAGGCGCCCGCCATGTTGGAAGCCCAAGTCGGGAGGCTCTTCGGCCGGATCCCCTCGCCGCAGAGAGAAGACCTTCTCGCGGCCTTTGCCGGCGGATCGCGCGAGGAGCGTGTAGCCGCCGTGGCCGAGGTGCTGCGGGTGTGCGGGCAGCCGTGGCGCGACGACGCGGCGCGATGGATCGCCGGGCTGCTCTCGGTGGAGCGGCTGGTCCCGGACAACGTGGCCTCCTGGCGGCCCATGGTCCGCGACGCGATGACCTTTGTCGCGGCCCACATCTCCGACGACCGCCTGGCGCCGAAGATCGTCGAACAGATCGAGCTGCCTCGGGACACGGCGCCGGAAGTGCGCCTCGGAGTTCTGATCGCAAAGACGCCGGGGCTCCAGAAACTAGGGCAGGTGATCGCCCGCGTCCGCCATCTGAACCCGCTGCTGCGCGCTGAGTTGCAGAAGCTGGAAAACGGCATTCGCGACATCGGCGCCGGCGAGGTGCGCGCGATCGTCGAGGACCGGCTGGGGCCCGCGCTCGCGGCCTACCGGGTGGAACTGGCGGACGAGCTTCTCTCCGAAGCGAGCGTGAGCGCGATCCTGGAGTTCACCTGGATGAACCACGCCCTGGGACGGCGCGAAGCGGGCGTGTTCAAGGTGATCAAGCCGCACGTGCCCTCCTGTTACGCCGAGGATCTGAACCTGCTACAGCGCCTGGCCGAGTACCTGCGCTGCCAGAACGCCTACTTCGTCTCGCCGCAGGTGACCGAGACGCTCGACGAGGTGCGGCAGCTTCTGGCCAGCGAGGTGGATTTCCGCCGCGAACAGGCGACGCTCGCCGAAGTGCGCCGCGTTTACGTGCGGCCGGGCGTGCGTACGCCGAAGCCGATCCCCGAGCTTTCCACCGACGAGATCACCGCGATGAGCGTGGAGCGCGGCTCCAAGGTGACCGAGGCTCGGCGGCTTCACCCGCTCCAGCGGCGGCGGCTGGCCTCGGAGCTGGTGGCGTTCCTGGTGGCGCATCCGATCTTCTCGCCCGAGCAGGACGCCCTGTTTCACGCCGACCCGCACGCCGGGAACCTGTTCTTCGACGAGACGGCGAACGAGGTGATCGTCCTGGACTGGTCGCTCACGGCGCGCCTGAATCGGGAAGACCGCCGCCAGGTGGGCCGTCTCATCATGGCCATGATCTTTCGGGACCAGGGCGGCGTGCTGGACGCGATTCTCGCGCTGAGTCACAGTTCGGGGCGGGCAGACCCGGCCACCGGCGCCATCGTGGACCGCGAGGTGAAGGCGTTCTTCGCTTCCCTGCCCTTCGTCGCTTCGCTCACCACGATGGACGCGATGCGGCTCCTCGAACTGGTGGGCGTGGCCGGGGTGCGGTTCCCCGCTTCGCTGGTGATGGTCCGCAAGGTCCTGTTCACCCTGGACGGCGTGCTGCACGACGTCATCGGCGGCGAAGTCCGGCTCGACAACGTGATCTCGCGGGAGTTTGTGGCGCGGTTCGCGAAGCCGTCGCTGCCGCCGCCCTTCGGGTGGACCGATTACCTGGCGGTGCAGCTCAGCGCGTTCCGATACGCGACCGGCATGTGGGCGCTGAAGTCGGCGTAACCTACCGCTCGTCGTCCTCGATATCGAGCGACAACGGCGCGAACACAGCCCGGCGCGTACCGGGGTAGGGAGTGTTCCAGCCTCGCGTAGCGCCCCACAGAATCCGGTTCAGCCGGTCCGAGGGAACGTCGTCGGGCCGGTTCCAGCGCATGCGGCGCGACGCCACGGCGCCGCGCCTGGCCTCGCCCGTCAGCGCCTTCTCGTCGGGGTTGCGTTCCTCGAGCGGGTGCTTCGGCACCACCGCCTCGTATCCGGCGTAGTCGGGTGTGTTCTGAAAACTCGCCCGCATGTCGTGGGCGATCAGTTCGAACAGAGACAGCGCCGGAAGGCCCAGAATCAGGCCGATGGTCTTGGTCATGCTCTGGTGCGAATAGAAAGTCGAGTCCACGTGTCCGCGGCGCGTGTAGGGGCTGACGGCCAGCGCCACGGTGCGGTGCCCATCGACGTGATCGACCCCGTCCTGAGCGTCGTCTTCCACCACGAAGATCGCCATCGACTTCCAGAAGGGCGTCTTAGTCAGCCCCTCCACGATCTGACCCAACGCCAGGTCGTTGTCCGCCACCATCGCTTTCGGCGTCGATTTCCCGGCCCAGGTCCCAAACGTGTGATCCGCCGGTAACTGCACGATCACCAGGTTCGGCATCGAGCCCTGCGCCACCCACTGCTTCACGTCCTTCAGGAAAATCTGCGCGCGCACCACGTCGGGCACGGACGTCGTGTAGGTGGGAAACTGCGGCGCGAGGATCTTGTTCAGATTTGCAAGCGGCGCGACGGTCTTGAACTCCTGGGAGAAGTCCTCGCCCCGCTTCCAGCGTTCCAGATAGAGGGCGCGGTTTTCGGCCGGGATGTCCTCATTGGTGCCGGCGTATTCTCCGTACACGCGGACGCTCTTCTTGCGCGCCAGCGCCGCGTCCCAGATGAAGCCCGCCTTCGAGTGCGCCAGCGGATCGGAACCGTCATAGGGATAGCTGCGGCCGGTGTAGCCGGGCCAGAGCGCATAGCCGACTTCGTTTGCCTGCGTCAGCCACTGGTGTCCATCGGCGCTGTTGCCGCCGGTGGCATAGAAGTTATCGATCAGCGTGAACTGGCGCGCCAGGCGGCGGTGGTTGGGTGTGACGTCCTCGCCGAACATCACCAGCGAGGGATCGCCGTTGCCCGCGGGGAGATCGCCGAAGACCTGGTCGTAGGTGCGGTTCTCCTTGATGATGTAGACCACGTGTTCGATCGGCGACGGCTCGCCGGAGCGCTCGGGGATGGCCGTGGGTTCAGCCCTTGGATTCGGACGAAGCGGTTGCTTCGCGGGTCCGATCTGCATCCGGTTGTTCTCCGCCACGGCCGTGGTGTAGCTGGCCAGTTGCGCTTTGTCCGGCAGGTCCACCACGTGCACCGCGCCGCGGTGTTCGAGCGCGTGCCGCCGCGACGGTTCCTGACGCCACCCGCTGCCGGCGCCCAGGAGCGAAGCGATGGCGAGTTGCCGGCCGTCCGGGCTCAGGGAGAGGGCGTTCGGATACCACGCCGTCGGGATCATCCCGTCGATGGCTCCGCCCCGCGTGGTAGCCATCACGACCACCGCGTTGATGCCGCCGCACGCCACGTACAACGACGCGCCATCGTTGGACAGCGCCACAGCCGTCGGAGCCACGCCGGGCGCCTTTTCGGTGAACGGCTGGATCATCCACGTGGACACCACACGATTCGTCTTCGCGTCGATCACCGAGACGCTATCGGCGTTGTTGTTCGCGACGTAGACGCGCCCGCGTTTTTCGTCCCAGGCGATGCCCGTCGGCGCCAGATCGACGGAGATCTCCGCAACGGGCTTGCGCGCCGTCAGGTCGAAGCGCGTGACGGTGCCGCTGGCCGCGACGCCGCGCGCATCGATGACCATTCGGTCGGCGGTCTTCTCGAAGCCCATGGGAGCGCTCAGATCCTTGGGCTGCGGCAGGCGGCCGCCCCAGTTGGTAACGAACGCTTCCGTTCCGTTTTCGTTGAGCGCTACGCCAAAGGGCGCGATGCTGGTGGGGACGGTCGCGAGCAAGGCGCCGGAGTCGGCATCCAACAGCGCGAGCTGATTGTCGTAGATCAAAGGCACGGCGGCGATTCGCTTGCCGTCAGGCCCAGGCTTGGGCGCGACGGCGAGTGCGCCCGCGAGGTGCTTGCCGATGCCGCCCGCCAACTCCTTGAGCGCGCCCTCCTCGGCGGTGGAGAGGCGGACCTTGGTCACCCAGTCCTCGCCCACCTTGACGGAGCCGCTCACCAGCGGCCGCTGCCGGACCGGGTCGAAGATGACCCCCTGCAGGCCGGGGTTGCCGCCCAGCGGCACAATGGCCAGAACGCGGTTCTCCTTGAAATCGAAGTGCACGAGCTGCCGGCCGTTGAGCACCCAGATCTGGCTGGCCGGCGCGCCGAAAGCCACGCCATGGACGCGGCCTTTGAAAATCGCCGGGATGCCGGCCGGGGAGATGGCCTGGCGCGTGGTAACAACGCCGGGGTCGGTGACGGCGCGCACTGGCCGCTCGGCCGTCTGGGCGATGAGCATCGCCGGCCATACCGCAAGGAGTAGAGTTCTCACAGTTCGAATTTGATCCCTTGGGCCAGCGGCAGATTGCCGCTGTAGTTGATGGTCACCGTCTGCCGGCGCATATACGCCTTCCAAGAATCGGAACCCGCTTCGCGTCCGCCGCCGGTTTCCTTCTCGCCGCCGAAGGCGCCGCCGATCTCGGCGCCGCTGGTGCCGATATTGATGTTGGCGATGCCGCAATCGCTGCCCCGCGCGCTCAGAAACGCTTCGGCGCTCAGCAGGTTGGTGGTGAACATCGCCGAGGAGAGCCCCTGCGGCACGTCGTTGTGCCAGGCCAGCGCCTGGTCCAGTTCATCGAACTCCATGATGTGCAGGATGGGCGCGAAGATCTCCTCCTTCACCACGGACATCTCGGGGGTGGAGCGGACCAGCGTGGGCTCGACGAAGAAGCCGGGCTTGTCGATCGAGCCGCCGCCGCACAGGATCTCGCCGCCCTGTTCGCGAATGCGGTCCAATCCCTCGACGTAATCCTTCACCGCACTCTTGTTCACGAGCGGACCCATCAGCGTCGCGGGATCGAGCGGGTTACCGATGCGCACTTGGGCGTAGGCGGCCTTCAGTTGTTCGGTGAACCGTCCGGCGATGCCCCGCTGCAGAAACAGCCGGCGGATGGTGGTGCACCGCTGCCCGGCCGTACCCACCGCGCCGAACAGGACGGCGCGCAGCGCCAGGTCCGTATTGGCGTCGTTCATCACGATCACACCGTTGTTGCCGCCCAGTTCCAGGAGCGAGCGCCCGAGGCGCTGGGCCACGTTCCGCGCCACGCGAACGCCCATCTGCGACGAGCCGGTGAAACTCACCAACGGTACGCGCTTGTCGTTCAGCATGCGCTCGCCCACGGTGGCACCCCGGCCAATCACCAGGCCGAGCACGCCCGGGTAGCCGGCGCGGTCCATCACGCGCTTGGCGATTTTGTGCACCGCGATGGCGCACAGCGGGGTGTCGGAGGACGGCTTCCACACCACGCAATCGCCGCAGACCAGCGCGATCATCGCGTTCCAGGCCCACACCGCCACCGGAAAATTGAAGGCCGTGATCACGCCCACGACCCCCAGCGGATGCCACTGTTCGTACATCCGGTGGCCGGGCCGCTCACTGTGCATGCTGAGCCCGTAGAGCTGGCGGGAGAGGCCGACGGCGAAGTCGGCGATGTCGATCATCTCCTGCACCTCGCCCTTGCCTTCGGCGAGAATCTTGCCCATCTCGAGCGAAACCAGCGCGCCCAGTTCGTCCTTGTGGCGGCGCAGCTCCTCGCCGATCTGGCGGACGATTTCGCCACGCGCCGGCGCGGGAACCAGCCGCCATGCCTCAAACGCCTTCGCGGCCTGGTACATCACCTCGTCGTACTCTTCCTGGTCCGCCTGCCGGATGCTCGCGATCTCCGAGCCATCGGCCGGATTCAGGGACACCAGTTCCCCGCCCGTGGGATTGTCGATCCACTCCGCGGCGCACGCGCCCGAGTTCACACGGGCGACTCCGAGCGGCTCAAGGATGTCGTATTTCGAAAGCGTGTCTACGCCGGTCTGCATGGTCCGGATGCCTCCACTCCCGCAATCGTCTCATACCCGCGGGAGGCGGAGCCGGAGCGCGGAGCCCGGGTTACTTCGCCGCTTCCATCCTGTCCACCTTCAACACACCAGTCTTAGCAAACAGCGTGCCGGTGACCTTCACTTTCTTGGCGGCGAACTGCTCCGGGGTCTTCTGGTCGCTCAGCTTGTAGAGCTTTCCGTCCGGCGTGAGGAGGGCGTACTTGAACTCCTTGCCGGCCTTCACGCAGGCCTTGACGCACTCCGCGATGGGTTGCGAGTTCCCCATATGGGCGTGGTCCTTGCCGCACATCGTGTCGGTGATGATGCCGGTGTAGGTTTTCGCCTGCGCGAACAGCAGCGCGGTGGCGAGGGACAGAGCGAGAGTCAGTTTCTTCATCGGTTGTCTCCTTGATAGTAGGTGAGGATCTTGAGGCCTTTGTGCCGTTGGAGGCGCTCCCACAGGGCGTCGAAGCGCTCCTCGGAAAGCGGCTCCTTGAGTTGAAACCGGTGCTCTTCATAGAGCGAGGCGAGCACGAATTCGTAGGGGCTCACGCGGGCGATCGTCTGGATATCGGCGTAGCGAAACGAGAGGCTCTGGCCGCGGGTCTCGCTTTCGAAGACCACCGCCTCCGCGCCGGCGTGAAGCGTGCCTTGCGCGCCGCGGACGGCGCGGAGGCGCTTGGCGCGCACGGTCCAGAGCGCGGCGGACGGCGCGAGCGAGGTCTCAAGAACCAGGCGCTGGCCGAGGCGCGCGTCGAGCAACTCGCGCACGGCGGCCACGGGCGCATCCGGCGGGAGTCGGAACTCGAACTCGCGGTCGTTACCGAGGCGCCAGCGGACGTCTTCGTAGGTGATGAGGCGCAGGAACCGGTCATTGAGAACGGCGCGCTGCACGTCGTCCCACTTGACGGCGATGGTCTTCTTCTTACCGGCGAAGGCCGCCGATTCCCCGGTGAGCGTGAGCGTGCCCGCCCGGTCGCGAAGCCAGCGATCGTGGCGGGCTTCGATCTTGATTTCGGCCGCGAAGGCCGCCGTTACGAAGACGAATGCGAAAGCCGTTTGACTTCGGAGTGCCATTTCCAAACCTCGTAGATTGCGGGATAAACAACCAGTTCGAGCAAGAACGACGTGAACACGCCGCCGATGATGGGCGCGCCGATGCGCTTCATGACGTCGGCGCCGGTGCCCGTGGCCCAGAGAATCGGCACCAGGCCGATGAACGTCGTGGCCACGGTCATGAATTTCGGACGGATGCGCTTCACCGCGCCGTTGAGAATCGCCTCCTGCAGGTCGCGCAGGCTGCGCAGTTTGCCTTCCTGCTTGGCGCGCTCGTACGCCAGATCCAGATAGAGCAGCATGAAGACGCCCGTTTCCGCGTCCACGCCCAACAGCGCGATCAGGCCCACCCACACGCCGATGCTCATGTTGTAGTCGAGCGCGTAGAGCAGCCACACCGCGCCGATCGCCGAGAAGGGAACCGCGAGGAGCACAATCGCAGTCTTGGTCATCGACTTCGTGTTCAGGTAGAGCAGCACCACGATCAGCAGCAGCGTGATGGGGAGCACCACCTTCAGGCGTTCGCGCACGCGTTCCATGGCTTCGTATTGGCCGCTCCACTGGATCGAGTACCCGGCGGGCAGCCGGATGGCGCGGCGCACGGCCTCTTTGGCGTCCTCCACGTAGCTGCCGGGATCGCGGTTGGCGACGTCGACGTAAACATAGCCGGTGAGCAGGCCGTCCTCGTTGCGATACATCGACGGTCCGGCCACCACCTTCACGTCCGCCAACTGCGAAAGCGGCACCTGGGCGGCGCTGTTCGCCGCCGGCACGAGCACCGCCTGCAGGGCGGGCAGCGTGGCCCGGTAGTCCCGCTGATAGCGCACGTTCACGGGGTAGCGTTCACGGCCTTCGACCGTGGTAGTCACGTTGTCGCCGCCGATCGCGTTGGTCACGGCGACCTGGGCGTCTTCGATGTTCAGGCCATAGCGGGCCAAGGCCTCGCGCTTCCAAACGAAGTCCAGGAAGTACCCGCCGCCCGTGCGCTCGGCGAAGACACTGCGCGTGCCGGGCACCGACGGGAGAACACGTTCGATGTCCCGTCCGATACGCTCGATCTGCTGGATGTCCGATCCGAAGACCTTCACGCCGACCGGGGTGCGGATGCCGGTGGTGAGCATGTCGATGCGTCCCTTGATGGGCATCGTCCAGGAGTTCGACGCGCCGGGGATCTGCAGCGCGGCGTTCATCTCCTCAACGAGTTGCTCCGAGGAGATGTGGTCGGGCTGGAACCAGCGGAACGCGGGTTTCGTCCACTCGGGCCAGTCCTTGTAGAACGTGTCGACCTTGCGCCACTCCGATTTCGGCTTGAGCGTGACCACGGTTTCAAACATCGAGAGCGGCGCCGGGTCCGTGGAGGTTTCCGCGCGGCCCGCCTTGCCGAAGACGCGGACCACTTCCGGGAACTGCACCAGCAGCCGGTCCTGCACTTCGAGCAAGCGCTGGGCCTCGGTGATCGAGATCCCCGGGAGCGTGGAAGGCATGTAGAGCAGCGACTCCTCGTCGAGCGGAGGCATGAACTCGGAGCCGAGCTTGTTGAAAACCGGAACGGTGACCGCGATCAGCGCGAAGGCCCCGGCGATCACCACCCACTTCCATCGAAGCGACCAGGCGCACACCGGCTGGTACACGCGGATCAGCAGCCGCGAGATGGGATGGTCTTCTTCCTGATGGATCTTGCCGACGAGCACCGCGTTGGTGGCCCGCGCCAGCAGGCGCGGCCGGAACTCGAAGTTCTTCATGTGCGTGAACAGCAGGCGCAGCGCGGGGTCGAGCGTGATGGCGAGGAGGGCGGCGACGATCATGGCCAGGTTCTTGGTGTAGGCCAGCGGTTTGAAGAGGCGGCCCTCCTGTGCTTCGAGGGTGAGCACCGGAAGAAACGCGACGGCGATGACGAGAAGGCTGTAGAAGCTGGGCGGGCCGACTTCCTTGATGGCCTCCACCACCGCGGCTTTGTAATCGCCCACGCGGCCGCCCTTCTCCCACTCTTCGAGTTTCTTGTGCGTTTGTTCGACGACCACGATGGCCGCGTCCACCAGTTCACCGATCGCGATGGCGATGCCCCCGAGCGACATGATGTTCGAGGTGAGCCCCATCGCTTTCATCGGGATGAAGGAGATCAGGAACGCCACGGGGAGCGTGATCAGCGGAATCAGGGCGCTCGGGATGTGCCACAGGAAGATCAGGATGATCAGCGCGACGATGATCAGCTCTTCGATGAGCGTCTCCTTCACCGTCTCGATGGATTTGAGGATCAGTTCGCTGCGGTCGTACGCGGTGACGAGTTTGACGCCCGGCGGCAGACCGGGTTCGATCTCGTGGAGCTTCGCCTTCACCCGGTCGATCACGTCGAGCGCGTTCTCGCCTTGCCGCATGACGACGATGCCGCTCACCGCTTCGCCTCGCCCGTCGAGGTCCGTGACGCCGCGCCGCAGGTCGGGCCCAAGCGTGACCACGCCGAGATCGCCCACCCGCACAGGCACGCCGTTCGCGCTGGCCGCCACGGGGATCTTCTCGATGTCCGCGGTGGACTTCGCGTAACCACGCCCGCGCACCATGTACTCCGTTCCGGTCATCTCCACCAGCCGTCCGCCGACGTCGGAGTTGCCGCCGCGCACTGCCTCGACCACCTTCTGGATCGGGATGCTGTAGGCGCGAAGGCGGACGGGATCGACGTTCACCTGATATTGCCGGACGAAGCCGCCGATGGGCGCCACTTCGGCAACCCCCGAAACCGACTGCAGGTGGAAGCGCAGGAACCAATCCTGGAGGCTGCGCAGCTCGGCCAGGCTGTGCTTGCCGGACTCGTCAACCGTACTGGAAGACCCAGCCCAAGCCCGTCGCGTCCGGACCGAGTTCCGTGTTGACGCCTTGCGGCAGGCGGGGCAGGACGCTCGACAGGTACTCGAGCGTGCGCGAGCGCGCCCAATAAACGTCCGTGCCTTCCTCGAAGACGATGTAGACGTAGGAGTAGCCGAAGTCGGAGAAGCCGCGCACCGTGCGCACCTTCGGCGCCGCCAGCATCGAGGTGACGATCGGATACGTCACCTGGTCTTCGATGATGTCCGGGCTGCGGTCCCAGCGCGAGTAGACGATCACCTGCGTCTCGCTCAAATCGGGAATCGCGTCGAGCGGAACGTTGTACATCGACCATACGCCCACGGCGCACAGGGCGGCGACAATGAGCAGCACGAGGAAGCGGTTGTGAGCGGAGAACTCGATGATGCGCTCAATCATGTTTGTGCTCCGCGGGCGCGGGAGTTTTGCCAGGCGGGGGCTGCGCGGCCGCCGGTTGAGCGGGCCACTTGAGCTGGCTCTCCGAGTTCAACAGGAAGTTGCCCGAGGTGACGATCCGGTCGCCTTCCCGGAGGCCGCTCCGGATCTCGATCTTCCCGCCCGCGCGCAGCCCGGTCTGAACGGGCCGGGGCTCAAAGACGCCATCGCCCTGGGAGACGAAAACGATTTCGCGCTCGCCCGTGTGCAGCACCGCCTCGGCGGGCACCACCAACCGGCGGCCCGTGGGCACGTGGAACTCGGCTTCCACGTACATGTCCGGCTTGAGCGCCAGATCGGGATTGGGAGCCGTGAGCCGGACCTTGAGCGTACGCGTGGCCGGATCCACCTGGGGCAGAATGTAATCCACCTGGGCGCGAATTTTGCGGCCGGGCAGGTAGCTCAGCGCGATTTCGGCCTGGCGGCCGACGGTGATCAGGGGCGCGTCGGATTCGTAGACGTCGGCGACGATCCACACGCGGCTGAGATCGACGATCGTGTAAAGCTCCGTCTCGGGCGTGATCCGGAGATTCGGGAAGGCGTTGCGCGTGGCGATGAGCCCGGAGGCCGGGGCGTACATCGTCACATGGTGCGACGACTTGCCGGTGCGTTCGATCTCCTCGATCTGCTCTCGTGTGAGGCCCCAATGTTCCAGGTGCTCGCGCGCAGCCTGGACGACGCCGTCGCCGTTGGCGGGCATCAGCCGGCGCGCCTTCAGCGCGAGCAGGTACTCCTGCGTGGCCATCGCCAGTTCGGGACTATAAAGGGTGAGCAGCGGCTCGCCCTTCTTCACCGCGCGGCCCGTGAAGTCGGCGAAGACCTTTTCGATCCAGCCTTCGGTGCGGGCGTGGACGCGCGTGATCAGGCGTTCGTCCTGGGTGACTTTGCCCGCGGCACGAACCACCTGGTGGCCGCTCTCCACCTCCACGTGGCCGTAGCGCACGCCGATCCACTGCTGCTTGTCGGCGCTGATCTGAACGGAGCCCGGTTGATCGGAGGCGTACACGGGTTCCAGATCCTTGCCGGTCTCGGGATTGATGCCGGGGTTGTTGTCGCGGTAGTTGGGATCCTCGGGGTCACGGTAGTAGAGGATCCTGCCCTTCTTGGGCGCTCCTCCTTCAGAACCGCCACCGTCGGCGTACACCGGCTCAAGTTTCATCCCGCAGTCGGGGGCGATGCCCGGCTTGTCGCTGCGGTATTGCGGATGCATCGGGTCGTGCCAGTAGAGGATCTTGCGGCCGCCGGTTTCGGCGGGAGCGCCCGCGGTCCCCCTCTTCCCGAGATACCAGCCGCCGGCGAAGGCGGCGGCGACAACGGCGACGATCAGAGCGCGTTTCATGCACCCACCTCCAGGATTTCAGTCGCGGTGAGTTCTTCCAGCCGCACCAGGGCCAGAAGGTAGTTCAGTTGTTCTTCCCGCGCCGTCGTTTCGTACTCCAGGACGGCGAGCAGGTTGTTGAGCAGGGTCAGGAAATCCACCTTGCCCTGCGAATAGGCGGGGATCGAGCTTTCGAGCGTGAGCTTCGCCTGCGGGATGAGCGTGCCGTGGTAGAGGTCGAGGATCTTGCGCGACGTCTCGGCGGCGCGAAAATCCTCCTGGAGGCGAAAGGCCAGCGTTTGAGCGGTGGATTCGAAGCCCCGCCGCGCGGCCGCGAGTTCGGCGGAGCGCTCCGCGACTTCGCTTCGCACGCGGCTGCGGTTGAAAACCGGCAGCGAGATGTCCACCCGGAATTGGTACATGTCCGCCATGCGGCCCATGTTGAAGTAGCCGCCCGAGAGCGCGTAGTCGGGTTGCGCGCCCTTGCGTGCCAGGCTCACGGAGAGTTCGTCGCGCTCGATCCGCTTGCGGTCGCGGGAAAGGTCCGGGGAGTTCCGCTGCACGGCGGCGAGCAGTGCGGGGAGTTGAAGGGTGAAAGCGGGCGCCGGCGTCGCGGCGGGCCTTCCAAGCGGTGCTCCCGGCTGGCGGGCGGCCAGCGCGTTCAGTTCCGCCTCCCTGCTCCGGATCTCCTGGCGTAGGCGTTCGAGCCGCAGATCGAGAGCGGCAAGCTGGGTCTGTCCTTTGAAGATGTCCTGCTGCGCGGCCTGGCCGGCGGCGTAGCGCACTTCGGTGACCTTGATGGTCTCCCTCACGAGCTCCTG
>DALYJJ010000029.1:0-12887 GCA_031969915.1 Bryobacteraceae bacterium
GCGCGATCTCGGCCGCCCGCGCCACCGCCGGCGTGTCGTGCCCGTCGATGTGCAACAGCCGCGCGCAGGTGATCATCTCCGGCCTGACTTCGCCCGGCGTGAGCCGCAGACAGTCTTCGCGCTGCCAGAGCACCGTCCGTTCGCCTGTGCTCTGGTCGATCAGAATGTAGGCGGTCTGGTTGGGGCAATTGCGGCGCACCTGAACGTCGCTGATATCGATGCCCGTGCCGCTCAGGCTCTCCAATTGAATGCGGCCGCGCTCGTCGTCGCCAACCGTGCCGATGTACTTGGTGCGGAGCCCCATCACGGCGCAGGCGACCATGGCGCTGGCCACCTGGCCGCCCGGACTGAGGATCTCTTCGAGGAAACGGACCTTGCCGGCGTAGGCGGGGAAGCTGGGGACGAGGATCAGAGTGTCGGTGGCGTTGAGGCCAATGCCGACGACGTCGAATTCAGGCATCTACTGGCAAGTCTAGCGCTGCTTGCCCATCTCGTAGAGGTACATCGTATAGCGGCGGTGATGGGCCTCGGTTTTTTCGACGCGAACGGGCTTCCAGCCGCGGATCTGATAGTCGAGCGAAACGACGCGAGTGCCGGGCTTGAGCTGCTGTTCGAGTTTCGGCCGGAGCAGGTCGTTGGACATGGTGAGAAGGTAGAGCGTGACCACGTCCGCGCTGCTGAAGTCGACATCCAGCATATTACCCTGCAATACTTTAGCGTCCGACAGGTTGGCTTTGCGCAGGTTCTCGCGGGCCATGTTGGCGTACCGTTCATTGAGCTCGACGCCGACCGCCTTGGCCCCGAACTTCTGCCCGGCGGCAACCAGGATCCGGCCGTCGCCGCAGCCCAGGTCGAACAGCGTCTCGCCCGGTTTCAAGTCGGCGATCATGAGCATCCGCTCGATCACGGCCACGGGCGAGGTCACAAACGGGGCGAGATTCTGCGGCGCGATCTTAACGCTCTGCCCGAAGAGAGGAAGAGCGGCCAGGGCCGCAAGAAAGACCGAAATCCGAAGCACGGAAACCCTCATCGATTGATCGAGAAAGCGCCCACGGCCGAAGCCCGGCGCCCTGTCCTGGATTTTACAATACGCCCAACCATCTCCGTGACCGCGAACCACAAGTCGCGGGGCCGGCTGATGGTGTACTCGTACCCCTTCATGAATTTCACGGCGTGCCCGATGGTGTCCTTCCAGGGCGTCGCCTGTGGATAGAGGTTGTAGTTCATGTAGAAGACTGGGTAATGGAGGTCGCCGATCTCCTTGAGCGCCTCGGGTGCGACGTTTTCGTTCAACATGGCCTTGGGGCCGGCGAAGATTAAAGCGTCGTGCCCCGCCTCATCCTTGGCTTCCTGCTGGATCAGCGAGGTGAGAAAGTCGGTCTCGCCGTTCTTTTCGGCGAGCCGCTTCAGGTCCACCGTCGCCAACTGCAGTGACTTCAAAGCCTCCCCTATCGCGGGAAAATCGATCTTGTCGGCGTTCTCCTGCCGGTACACCACACGGCGCTCGTGCAGGTTGAAGGCGACGATCGAGAACTTCCCGATCCTCGGCTCACGCGAAATGGTGCGGAGGATTGACACCAAAGCAGACGTATCCAGCGGCTGAAGGGTTGCCGCCGTGTTGGATTGCGGCGCGAAGTTGACCAGCACCTTGACGTTCAAGGATTCGTCGGGCTGACGTTCGACGGGGGGCTCCTCGGTGAAACTCTCCCGGTCTGAAGCGGTGACGAGACCGGCCGCAACCGCGACTTCCAGGCTCTTGTCCTTGGGCGGCAAGGCGGCTTCGATGTCCCAGTAGGAGGAGCAGACGCGCTCCGTCCGATCCCGCATCAGCCAATCGATGTGGTACTTGCCTTCCCCGAGGTCGAAGCCGCCCTGCAGGTAGGCCTCGCCCTTGGCGTCCTCCTCGATATCGGGCACCTTCACTTTGTGGGTGAAGTAGATGGGTTCGTCTTTGCGGTCGACGGGGGTGACGCGGAACAGGATGGTGAGGAGGTTCTCGCCGCCGGAGAGTTCCCGGAGGGGCACGCTGACCTCGTATCCCGTATGGAACTTCAGATCGAATCCGAGCAGCGGCTTATTGGGGGAAACCGCGCACGGAAGGTCCGAACGCGGATCCTGCGCCTCCAGCACGGCCAGATCCGTGTTGAACACGCGCGGAGCGCCGTTCGACGTCCGTAGCACCGACTGCGCGTGAAGCGCGCCGATGGGAAACAGCAACAACAAGTAAGGTATGGGTGCCCGCCTCATCCCGTCACCTAGCCGAAGTGTCCTTAATTCTACTCCTAACAGCCGCCAAAGCAAGCGCAAAATTCCAGCCGTCCCCACGGCAAGGTGGACGATCGCGACAGGGCGGGGATCCGGCTGAAAAACCGCGATCCGGCGGACCAACACGGAGTGCTGTAGAGCACATGATGAACCACCTGGGCGGGCGATGCAAGCAGAATCGCCGGGTCCGTGTCCGGCTGGTACCAGGGCCGCTTCGCCCTAGTGGATGGATCGGCCAAACGGTGGGAATTCGTACCCGCGGGCAGGGATTTTTTTCATGGTTCCGGGATGTTCTCCGGACGCGGCGCCGCCGGCGGCGTCTTGTGTTAGGCTTTGGAATCATGGCATCGCGCAGTGTCAACAAGGTGATCCTGTTGGGCAATCTCGGCCGGGACGCCGAAACGAAGTTCACGCCGAGCGGAGTCGCCCGGACCACCTTTTCCGTGGCCACCAGCCGCCGGTATAAGGATCAGCAGACGGGTGAATGGAAGGAAGAGACCGACTGGCACAATATCGTGCTGTGGCGGTCGGAGAACCTGGCGAACTACCTGACCAAGGGCACCAAGGTGTACCTGGAGGGCCGCCTCCAGACCCGCAGCTACGAGGACCGCGACGGCCAGAAGAAGTACATGACCGAGGTGGTGGCCGACGAGCTGATCCTGGTGGGCGGCCGGGGCGGCGAATCCGGCGCGGGCGGCGGCGAGGACTTCGGCCAGCCGGTATCGATGCCTCGAAGCGCGCAACCGCCGCAGCGTCCGCGGGCGGCTGCTCCCCAGGCGCCGCAGGGCGACGAAGGCTTCGAGCAGGGCATCGGCGACGACGACGTGCCGTTCTGACAGGGGTGTCGGGAGAATCGGGTGGGTCTCGAGTGCGCCGAAGGCGGTCACTGTTGGCGAATAACCCGCTACAATCTTGCTTCGCGATGAAGAGCTTCACCGAAAAGCAAGGGCAATACCTGGCTTTCATCTACTACTACACGAAGTTGAACGGACGGCCACCCGCCGAGGCCGACATGCAGCGTTATTTTCGCGTTACGCCACCATCGGTCCATCAGATGGTGCTTACGCTGGAGGGCAACGGCTTCATTCAGCGCATTCCCGGCCAAGGCCGATCGATCCGCCTTCTGATCCCACGCGAGCAGTTGCCGGACCTCCGGTAGGACTTCCGCCAGGAAGCGCCGCAGCGGTGTCGAGGAGACT
This sequence comes from Bryobacteraceae bacterium, assembly GCA_031969915.1. Lineage (GTDB taxonomy): Bacteria > Acidobacteriota > Terriglobia > Bryobacterales > Bryobacteraceae > DALYJJ01. The sequence goes on from DALYJJ010000029.1 coordinate 3,465, forward strand.
CTTGGTACGCTGTGGGATCCCGGTGGCAAAACAAGATCGACGTCCCAGTCTGGACTTCGGGCAAATCAGACGACTGGCCATTACGGCGCTCTTCAGTGATGACGTTCTTTTCAATCAGATCGTACTCAAGGGAGGAAATGCCATGGCCCTGGTTCATGGACTTGGTTCCCGCACTTCACTCGATCTCGATTTCTCAATGGAAGCCGACTTCAGCGATGTCGAAGAAATTCGAACACGAGCCGAACGGGCCTTAACCCGGCGCTTCGCTTCGATTCAGCTTGTGCCTTTCGACGTTAAGCTCGCTCCGAAGCCAGCCACCTCCCTCGAGAGTCGATCCCCGCGCTGGGGCGGTTACAGACTCGAGTTCAAACTTGTGGACGAGGCTCGCTATCAGCGCCTCAGCGCCGACCTCGAACGCCTGCGCAGGGAAGCGACGGTGACCGGGCCGAACCAGCTAAGAGTCTTCACTGTCGATTTCAGCAAATGGGAGTATGTAGCACCGAAGACCCGCGCGGAGCTCGACTCCTATACGATCTACGTTTACAGCCCCCAGATGATCGCACTGGAGAAAGTGCGAGCAATTTGCCAACAGATTGAGGACTACCCCCTTACCCGAACGACTCGGACGCCGAGGGCACGAGACTTCTACGATATCCACACCATAGTTACGAAGACGGGCTTCCGTTTCGAGGCCGCCGAAAACTTTGAGCTCCTCAAAGAAATCTTTGCGGCTAAGGAGGTCCCATTGGCATTGATGGGCAAGATCTCCGAGCAGCGCGAGTTCCACCGCTCCGACTGGCCAAGTGTTCAGGCAACTACGACGGGACCTCTCGAAGAGTTCGACTTCTACTTCGATTTCACTGTCGCGCAGCTCAAGCCGCTACATTCCCTTTGGATGGAATAGCTGCCAGCGCTCGTTGAAATCTGTCTCTCGCATTCCGTGCGCCAGATAGAATCTGAACGTCGTCCCGAATTCCCGCACACGGTCCGTCAGCTTTTCGGGAACACCTGCTCGGTCCAAGTAGAAACCAATTGCCTGGTGATAAGGGTAGACGTAGTCTAGCTGCTTGAGGGTCGCGACAAGCTTACCGATCGAGAGCGTTGTTCTTGCGTTTCGATACGCCTCCAGGACTTGAAATACTCCGCCGGCGTACGTTGGGCGAACCGCGATATCAATCAACGTTCTTTCCAGGCTGGTTACGTGAACTTTACCGCCTTCGGGTAGCTGCTTCGTGTGAACCTCCAGCCGTTTGGTGTTCTTGCCACTCAGGAGGATGAACCGGTACTCTTCGTACTTGAAGGCAAACGTTGACTCGCGTTGCTTCCCTCGAAACGCGCGGTCGATTCCCTCTTGGGCCAGTTTTCCGGAGGGTCTCGGTTTTGCACTTTGCTCGTAGTTTACGTAGAGCACCTTCGGGAGTTGTTCTGTTAGACCGTGGACGTATACGGCGCTGGCGTGACACAAGTAGGCGGTGGAGCGAAGCGACGATGCAACCTCGAGGGGTGACGGTTCACGCCAGAGGTATCTGATGAACTTCTGTTGGTGAGTCGAACCAGCCAGTTCGATCTTGTGCACTCCCAGCTCGTTCTCAAGGTAGCGGATGAAGGCAGCTTGGGTAATGCCCGCCAGGAGCCACCAGTTCTCCCGATTCTCGTCCAGAAGCTGAATGAGATCTTGGGGACTGAACACTCTTCGCCCATCTTCTTCGAGAGCCGAGATGATCTTCTCTTTCGCCTCTTTGACCCGTGCAGCCTTGGTGATTCGATACATGTAGTCAGCCATGTGCCCCCTTCTGCCATCCAACCGGCACGTGTTCGGTATATATACCGAACACGTGCCGGTTGGAGGTTCGGTTCTGTTTCAATTCAGACTGGAACGGTCTCCATTCTCCTCATATGTCGTTAGCCATGGGCCTTGAGTGGAGCACGCGTGGTCAGAGAAGTTGAAGAGCCTCCATTTAGCATAGGTATATATACCTATGCTAACACAAGTGTTTCGGGATTCCCGGGCTTTCTCTTCGACGCTTCCGCCTTCGATCTGCCAGTGCTGCGTTGATGACACGTAGGTATATATACCTACGTGGAAATAGCCTCACTTGCCGTGATCCTCGATTGAACTCGGCCTTCCGTCCGGCACCCGCGGAATCGCATTGTTGCTTGGCTAGACGCCGAGCGGCAACTCGATCCGCATTGGCCCTCGCCTGCTGGTGTTCGGTGCAATGACAAAACACCCAGTCACCGATTGGAACCCATTCGCAAACGCTGAGAATGCATAAGCACCAGGCGCCAGACAGGATAACTGGAATACTCCGTCTGTTGGTTTCAGAACCTTCAATCGATCGGGCGCGAGCGCGATTTGAAGAATCGGGTGCGCTTCTGCCACGACCGGTTCCTTGTGGGGCCCGGTGAGGACCACTCGCAAACTGGGCATAAACAACGGGCCCTCGGGCACGTTTTCGATGTGCCCCTTCCGGAAACGCACCTTTACATCACGGGTCAGTAGACTACAGTCGTAGGCAGAGAAATCGGGCGCGAGCCGACGCTCAACCGCATTGACGTTCATAACCTGTCGCACGCGAAGTTGAGTTTTGCTGAAACACTGATGCCCAAAGCAGTGATCCGTCTCGTATATCCCTACCAGCGTTGCCGTGACCTTCTTCCGAAGATTGAAGTCGTTGTTCTTCCAGGCGCGATTCAGAGCGCTATATGCGTTGTCGCGTTTTGGCTCGTCCAATTCGAACCAGGCTCGCTGGTGCGGGCAGGAGCCATCGATCAGAGCTTGCATTTCGAAGCCGACGACCACCTCCGCTCGAACGGACACGAGCTTGCTTCTGAACTGATCAGGGTGCTCGACCATGTCGCAGAGCTTCGCTGCGATAGGGGTTTCGGCGCCTATCGCCCCCGCAAACGCCAGCAGCAGTCCGGCGAGTTTCACGCGACCAGATTATCACCTTGCCGCTGGTGTCATTCCGAGTCAAAGGCTTGCGATTCTGAACGCGGCAAGAGCCGTGTAGAACCCGTTCGGGCGGGCGGATTTGCGAGGCCTTGATGCCGCGGCAAGCAGGACAGCGTCGCAGGACGCAGAGCCGGGGGCGCTGGATTGAGCGGATTCGCTGCGGCGGGTGAGAGTGCGCCGGCGCATGCCAAAGGGGCATGCGCCGGTGACCATCCGGGAGTGAAAGCCGATTCGCCTATGCGCGTTTGTTCCGGCGAATTGCCGATGCGAGTATCAATCCCATGCCGGCCAACAGGAGCGTAGCCGGTTCGGGAATCGCGTTAGGGGCTGCCACCGCCTCAATGTTGTCCACGCCCATGAACGCGAATACCGGGGGCAAGCCCTCCGACGGGTAGGTCGGATCGGGGTTGTGGAAGAGGCGCAACACGGTGGTGTTCGAGAGCGCTCCATCCACGGTTCCCGTGCCGGCCACCAGCGCGGCGGGCAGGATGGGGAAAGCGATTCTGGTCCACTGTCCGCCCGCGGGGACGACGATGGCGTTGGCTGAAATCGCCTGGTTCACGGGCGTCGAGCCCGACAGTTCTTCGAACAGCAACCGCAATGACACGTCCTGCGGGCCGAGGTTACGAACGTCCATCTCGATGGAGCCGATGCCGGACGTGGTGTAATCTCCGGTCCATTGGGCATCGTTGGAAACGAGGAGAGCATCGTCGTCGAGGCCTCCCAAGGATGCTAAGAAGAGAAAGAAGTCTCCCGCTCCGCCCTGCCCGTTGGGCAGCACAAAGAGGGGAATGCTGGCTCCCGGCGGCTTGAACCAACCTTGTGTCGTGCCGTCCTGGAAGTCATCGATCTGGCCAATCACCGCTGCTTGCGCGGCGGAGATAACAAGGAACGTGAGCATAACGAACCTGATCATCAAAGGGTCCCTCCTAGATCGCTCGTGTCGAAAAAGCCGGATGGCTGGGACTTAGACACGAGGCAGGAGGCCGGTGTTTCGCGAGGATCGCGTTACAACGGGGACTTACGGCACGATTTCCGATCTGCGTCGAAAGGGCTCCGCGCGCAGCGAGGTTTCGATAACAGAAGCGGCGCCGGCGGTGTTCGATCCGGCTACTGAGCGTCCGGCTTTCGTATGGCGTTCGCGAAGTGTAGGCGAACGCGCAGCGGCAACGCCATCATCGGTGCTTACGGCGAAATCACTTGACGGCCGGCAGATTCCTGTCCCGCACCAGCTTGTTGAAGTCCGCCAGGTCTTTGCCCAGCAGGCCGTCGAGGCCCTTGATCTGCGCGTTGATCTTGGTCGTCAGATCCTCATACACCAGGTAGCTTTGCTGTGTGGGCTGCGTGTCCGCGCTCCCCACGACGCTGGTCAGGTGGGCGAGTTTGTTGTTCAGCTTGATCGGGTAATTCAGAGGATCCTGGCTGCTCTGGTTTTTCGTCTGATAGAGCTCTTCTTCAATCGCCGTGAGCTTCTTGCCCAGCGCCGTGGCCGCTTCCGTGATGCCCTGGTCCTTGTAGCGCGCGGAGACTTCGTCGAGCTGTTTGCGCACGTCGCGAATGCGTTTGATCGCGTCGTGGGTCTGAGTCACTTTGTCGCGGATCTGGAGCAGAAGGGCGAGTTGCTTGTCGAAGTCCTCCTGGGTCGCTGGCAGGCGCGGGTCCTTCTTGATCGTGAACGTCTGCGACGACGTGGCGCCGTCGGCGGTGAGTTTGACGGTGTAGGTTCCGGGCGCGGCCAGCGGCCCGGTGGTGGGGCCCATCCACATGATCATTCCCGGGAAACGGGAGGCGTCGGCGTGGCGCATGTTCCATACGAAGCGGTTGAGGCCTTCGTTGGCCTGGAGTCGCGGTCCCGGCCCCTGGCGCGGCCCTTCGTCGTCGTCGTCGCCGCTGCCGCGCGGCGCCCCGCCCTCCTCAGGGCGGTCGGCGGTGGAGAACTTGCGAACCTGCTTGCCGGCGGCGTCCAGGAACTCGATGGTCACTTCCTTCGGTTTGCTTTTCAGCCAGTAGTGGACGACGACGCCCGAAGGCGGGTTCTGGCCGGTGGTCATAGTGGGTGTGCGAAAGCTGCCGCCGCCGAAGCGATAGGTGTCCTCGGGCTGGAACAGGTGCACGTTTGCGTCGCGGATCTTGCCGGTCACCTGATGCAGCACGGTGAGGTCGTCGAGAATCCAGAACGAACGGCCCTGCGTGGCGGCGACGAGATCCTTGTCGCGCTTGTGAATAACTAAGTCGGTAATGGGTACCACGGGTAAGTTGTTTTGCAGCGGCTCCCACCGGTCGCCGTCGTCGAAGGAGACATACAGGCCCAGTTCCGTTCCCGCGTAGAGCAACCCCTTGCGGTGCGGGTCCTCGCGCACCACGCGCGTGAAGGCGTCGTCCTTGATGCCCGCGACGATCTTCTTCCAGGTGCGGCCGTAGTCGGTGGTCTTGTAGAGGTAGGGGCGGAAGTCGTCGGACTTATACATGGTGGCCGCCAGGTAGGCGGTGGCCGGGTCGTGGGGTGACGCTTCGATGGAGTTGATCTGAATCCACTCGGGCATCTCTTTGGGGGTGATGTTTTCCCACTTCTTACCGCCGTCGCGGGTGATGTGCACGAGGCCGTCGTCGGTGCCCGCCCAGATGAGGCCTTTCGACAACGCCGACTCGGCGACGGTGAAGATGGTGGCGTAGTATTCGACGCCCGTGTTGTCCTTGGTGATCGGGCCTCCCGAGGGGCCGAGCTTCGCCTTGTCGTTGCGGGTCAGGTCGGGCGAGATCGCTTCCCAGCTTTGGCCTTCGCTGGTGGTCTTGAAGAGGATGTTCGACGCCGTGTACAGCAGGTTCGGATCGTGCGGCGAGAACAGGATGGGGAAGTTCCACTGGAAGCGGTACTTCATTCCTTCGGCGCCGTAGCCCATGGGATTGTCCGGCCACACGGTGATGTTGCGGTTCTGGCGCGTGCGGTGGTCGTAGCGCGAGATGTAGCCGGAGTAGCAGCCCGCGTAGACCACATTGGAATCCTTCGGCCAGGGGGCGATCCAGCCGGATTCGCAGCCGCCGACGGGCCACCAGTCCGAGGGCCCGATGCCGAAGCCCGCGGTGCGGCTGGCGGTGCGCACGGTGGTGTTGTCCTGCTGCGCCCCGTACACGTTATACGGGAAGTCGTCGTCCACGCTGACGCGGTAGAACTGTGCGGTGGGCTGGTCCTGTTCGGTCCAGGTGCGCCCGGCGTTCACGCTCACGTTCGCGCCGCCGTCGTTGCCCTGGATCATGCGATTGGAGTTATTGGCGGCGATCCAAAGATCGTGGTTGTCGCCGTGGGGCGTGGGGACGGTGGTGAACGTGCGGCCGCCGTCGTCGGAGCGCCAGAAGCCGACGTTGAGCACGTAGATGGTGTTCAGACGCTGCGGGTCGGCGTAGATGCGGGTGTAATACCAGGCTCGCTGGCGGAGGTTGCGGTTCTGATTGACGCGCGTCCAGTTGGCGCCGCCGTCGTCGGAGCGGAACACGCCGCCGTCTTCGGCCTCGACGATCGCGTAGACGCGCTCGGAGTTCACGGGCGAAACGGCGATGCCCATCTTGCCGATCAAGCCCTTGGGCAGTCCGGGATTGCGCGTGATCTCAGTCCAGGTGTCGCCGCCGTCGAGGGTCTTGAAAATCCCGCTGCCCGGGCCGCCGCTTTCAAGCGAATACGGTGTGCGCTTCACCTGCCAGAAGCCGGCGTAGAGCACGCGCGGGTTGTTCGGGTCCATCGCGAGGTCGATCGCGCCGGTATCGTTGTTGCGGTGGAGCACGCGCTGCCAGGTCTTGCCGCCATCCGTGGTCCGGAAGATGCCGCGCTGTTCATTGGGGCCGAAGATGTGGCCGAGGGCGGCGACGTAGGCGATATCGGGGTTCTTGGGATGGACGCGGACGCGGCCGATGTGGCGGGTGTCCTCCAGGCCGCTGCGCTTCCAGGTCTTGCCGGCGTCGAGAGATTTGTAGACGCCGTCGCCGTGCGAGACATTGCCGCGGATGGGCGATTCGCCCATGCCCACGTAGATCGTGTTGGGGTCGGACTCCGAGACGCCGATCGCCCCGACTGAGCCTGTGCCGAACTGGCCGTCGGAAACGGGGAGCCAGTTGACGCCGCCGTCGGTGGTCTTCCAGACGCCGCCGCCGGTGGCGCCGAAATAGTAAGTATCGGGCTGCGAGGTCGCGCCCGCGACGGCCGTGACGCGCCCGCCGCGATAGGGGCCGATGGAGCGCCATTCGAGCTTCGACCAGACGGGCTTTGGGGCGTCCTGGCCGAGAAGCGCGGCGGCGGCCAGCGAGGAGGCGAGGGCAAGTCGGAGGTTCATAGGAAGTTCCGATCTTAACAGGGATTTTTCCGTGTAACCTTGGACCGGATTGGCCGTTTTGCTAACTGAAGCGTGCAAGCAGATCACCAGTTGATGGAGCGGGTGCGGGACGGAGACGTCGGGCAGTTGAGCGAACTGTTCGAACGGCATTCGCGGCGGCTCTTTCTGTACTTCTACCGGGTGAGCGGCGAGCGCGGCGCGAGCGAGGACCTGGTGCAGGAGGTGTTCCTGCGGATTCTGAAGTACCGTCACACGTGGCAATCGGGGCAGGACTTCGTTGCCTGGATGTATCGCATCGCGCGGAACACCTGGAACGACGTGGCGGGCAAGCGCTCAGCCGAGCGGTCGCTCGACGACGAGGCGGACCGTTTCGGAGAGACGATCGCCTCAGTGGAAGGGGGCCCGGTGGAGGCGCTGATGAAGGCCGAGCGCCTGGACCTGCTGCGGCGCGCGCTCGACAAGCTGCCGCCGGACCGGCGGGAGTTGCTGGTGCTGGCGCGCTTTCAGGAACTGAAGTACGACCAGATCGCGGCCATCCTGGGCTGCGAGGTGGGGACGGTAAAGGTGCGTGTGTTCCGCGCGGTGCGGGACTTGGGCCGGATGTACGGGCAGTTGACGGGAGAGAGGGTGCTATGACGTGCGACCAGGCGAAGGAGCGGTTTCCGGAGCTGTGGGCGGGGACGCTCGACGCGAAGGAACGGGCCGAGCTGGAAATGCATGCGGCGGAGTGCCCGGCTTGCGAGATGGAGTCGGCGCACCTGGGTTCGCTGTGGAGTGAGATGGGGCGGCTGCCGGAAGCGAAGCCCACGGGCGAGATGAAGGCGCGGTTTCTGGCGACGCTCGCGGCCTACGAGATGGGCGTTTCCTCGGAACGTAAGAAGGCGGGGAAGGCGCCGTGGTGGCAGTTCGGTCCGGTTCTGCAGTTTGGGATGGCGGTGGCGACGTTGGTCCTGGGCGTTGGCTTGGGGTGGCTGCTGACCTCTTCCCGGCAGCCGCCGGGCGAGGTCGCGCAGTTGCGCTCCGAGCTGGCCGGCATGCGGCACCTGATGACGCTTTCTCTGTTGCAGCAGCAGTCGTCGTCCGCCGACCGGCTTCGGGGCGTGACCTATGGCGTCCGCGCCGCGCCGGAGGACGCCGAGGTGCTGTCGGCGCTGGTCTACACGCTGCGTCACGACCCGACCGTGAACGTGCGGCTTGCGGCGGTGGATGCGCTGCGCAGTTTTCGTGAGAACCCGCTGGTGCGCCGCTCGCTGCCGGAGGCGCTTTCGGACGAGACGTCGCCGCTGGTTCAGGTGGCGCTGATCGACCTGGTGCGGGACATGCGCGGAAGCGAGTTTGAGGAAGCTTTGCGACGTGTGTCGGCCGACCAGAAGGCGATGGATGTGGTGCGGGAGCGGGCGCGGCTGGCGCTCGTCAGCAGAAAGGGGACAAGGGAATGAAACGGGTGACGATGGCCGCCGCGGCCTTGGCATGTGTGCTGAACGCGGACGCCGCAACCAAGAAGGACACGATTCAAAGGACGTTCTCCACCGCGGGCGCGGCGGGACGGCAGGTCGAGATCGATAACATCTTCGGCTCGATCGAGGTGGTGGGTCACACCGGGACGAATATCGAGATGACTGCCGAGCAGAACACGTCGGCGGACAGCGACGCGAAGCTCGCCGAAGCGCTGCGCGATGTGCGGTTAGACATCACGCAGGCCGGCAACGCGGTGAAGGTGGTGGTTGACGGGCCGTTCCGGCAGCCGAACGGATCGGTGAACTGGTCCGGGGACAAGTACGAGTACAAGGTTCGTTTCGACTTCACGGTGAAGGTGCCGCTGGAGACTGCGTTGAAGCTGAGAACGGTGAACAGCGGGTTCGTACGCGTGACCAACGTGGCGGGTGAGTTCGATGTCCGCAACGTCAACGGACGAATCGAACTGCAGGATGTGGCCGGAGCGGGCTCGGCCACGACGGTGAACGGGCCGGTGAAGGCCACCTTCACGAAACGTCCGGAGGGGGCGGTGAAGTTCAAGACCGTGAACGGCGAGGTGGAGGCGGCGTTTCCGGGCGGGCTGGGCGCCGATGTCAAGGTGAAGACGTTCAACGGCGACACCTATACGGACTTTGAAGCGGCGGCCTTGCCCGGGGCGGGTTTCGTCAG
>DALYJJ010000029.1:12897-17795 GCA_031969915.1 Bryobacteraceae bacterium
AACACGACGACACCGTGCTGACGCTGCAGGCGTCCGGGCACATGCGGATCGGCGGGGGCGGGCCCGAGTTGAGTTTCGAGACGTTGAACGGGGACATTCGGATTCTGAAACGAGAGAGGTAGGTGGAGACATGCGCGGGTTGATTCTTTGCGTCCTGGCGGTGGGGATGGCCTTCGGGCAGGACGAATCGCCGGACCGGTTGACGGTGAACTTCAGCGATCCGTCGAAGCCCAGAATGCTCAAGGTGGACGTGCTCCAGGGGAGCATCACGGTGCGTGGTTACAACGGAAAGGAGGCGATCATTGAAGCCCGGACGCGCGGTTCGCGGCGGTCTTCTTCGGCCTCCGGATCCGGCGGATTGCGCCGCATCACCGTCGGCGGTTCAGGCCTTGAGGTGGAAGAGCAGAACAACGTGATCAAGGTGGAAACCGGGCACATGCGCACGGTCGACCTGGTGATCCAGGTGCCCGTGGAGACTTCGCTCAAGCTGGAGAGCACGAACAGCGGAAACATCGAAGTGGAAAATGTTTCGGGCGAAATCGATGTGGAGAACACCAACGGCGGGGTGACGGTGCGGAACGTCTCGGGTGCGGTGGTGGCGCACGCGCTGAACGGCAAGGTGGTGGTGTCGATGGACCGCGTGACGGGCACGAAGCCGATGTCGTTCAGCAGTCTCAACGGGGACATCGATGTGACGCTGCCCGCGGACGTGAAAGCGAAGGTGAAGATGAAGACTGACAACGGCGACATCTACACCGACTTCGACATGGTGATGGGTCCGAACGATCGAAAACCGTTGGTTGATGAGGCCTCCGGTAAGCGGGGCAAGTATCGTGTGCGCTTCGACAGCGCGGTCTACGGCACGATCAACGGCGGTGGGACTGAGATGCAGTTCACGACCTTGAACGGACGCATCTACATCCGCAAGAAGGGCAATTAGGTTAACGGTCCTCGATTTGCGCGGCATCGGTCCGAAGGGCGTTAATGAAGGGACGTCTGGAGGGACGGAACGATGCCGCGTCTTTCATTTGTATTCGGTCTGATTTGCTTCCTCACGGCGGCGTTTGCCGACCAGATCACGCTGTCCAACGGAGATCGCGTGACGGGCGCAATCGTGAAGAAGGACGGCGCTTCGCTGGTGGTGAAGTCCGCGCTGATGGGAGAGGTCACCATCAAGTGGGCGGACGTGAAGTCGGTGAAGACGGACGAAGTTGTGAACGTCGTGGTGGGCGACAAGACGGTGCAGGGGAAGTTGGAGACGGATGGTGACCGGCTGGCGGTGGTGACGGCAACCGGGCGGGAGAGCGCGCCGCTGGCGGAGATCGCGGCGCTTCGCAACGCCGAGGAGCAGCGCCGCTACGAGCGCTATCTGGACCCACCGCTGACGGCGCTGTGGGCGGGCTTCTTCGACATCGGCTTCGCTTCTACGCAAGGTAACGCGCGGGCGACGACGTGGACCACGTCGCTCACGGCGGCGCGGATCACGAGCGCCGACAAGATCCGGATTTACGCGAATCAGATCTATGCGCGGGCGGTGATCAATAACACGGCGGCGACCACCGCGCGGGCGATTCGCGGCGGGTGGGGCTACGATCGGGGCCTGGGCCCACGCGCGTTCCTGAACCTGTTCAACGATTACGAATTCGACCGGTTCCAGAACCTCGACCTGCGCTTCGTCACCGGCGGCGGCGCGGGCTATACGCTGATCAAATCCGAACGGGGGCAATTGTCGCTGCTCGGCGGCGCATCGTATAACCGCGAGAATTTCAGCATCCCGGTGACGCCGGGGAACAATGTTCGGAACTCGGCGGAAGCGTATTGGGGCGACGAACTGTCCTGGAAGCTGAGCAGCGTGTCGTCGCTGCGGCAGTCGTTCCGCATGTTCAATAACCTCACCAACGGCGGCGAGTACCGAGCCAACTTCGACCTCGGGCTGGATACCAAGCTCTCAAAGTGGCTCTCCTGGCAGGGCACCTTCAGCAACCGCTACATCACGAACCCCGCGCCCGGGCGCAAGACGAACGACGTGCTGATCTCCACCGGGCTGCGGCTGAGCTTCGCGCGATAGATGAAACTCTACGCCGAGTTGGCTGAATGGTGGCCGCTGCTGTCGCCGCCTTCTCACTATGGGGAGGAGGCGGCGGATCTGCTCGCCGTGCTGGCCCCCGACGGCAGCGGCGCGCAGACTCTCTTGGAACTGGGCTCCGGCGGCGGGAGTCTCGCCTGTCATCTGAAAGCGCGCTTGCGGCTGACGCTCACCGACATCTCGCCGGCGATGATCGCGCAGAACCGCCGTGTGAATCCGGAGTGCGAGTTCGCGGTGGGCGATATGCGATCGCTCGACCTTGGCCGGCAGTTCGACTTCGTCCTGGTGCACGATGCGATCATGTACGCCGCCGACCCGGGCTCGGTGAAGGCGACGGTCCGCACGGCCGCGCGTCACTGCCGGCCGGGAGGGATGGTGGTCCTGATTCCGGATTTCGTTCGCGAGACCTTCGAACCCTCTACCGCGCACGGCGGCGAAGACGGTGAAGACGGCCGGGCGTTGCGTTATCTCGAATGGACCTGGGATCCCGACCCATCGGATTGCACCTACCAGGTGGCGTACGTCTATTTGATGCGGGACGCGGCAGGGCACATGAGCTTCGACTCGGAGATCCACACCGAGGGGCTGTTCGAGCGCGGCGAATGGCTCGCGTGGCTGCGCGAGGCCGGACTCGAGGCGGACTCACGAGTGGATCCGTGGGGGCGCGACATGTTTGTGGGCCGCCGGCTCGCGCCGAACCGTCCCATGCCGGGCGGTACAATACCAGGACCTTGACACTCCCGGATCTATTCGATCTCTCTCTGCTTGGCCACCGGAGCGAGCCGGCGCTGGAATGGGAGGGCGCGACCTACACGTTCGGCGAAATCGACGACCGCGCCTCGCGCATGGCCGCCGCGCTGCACGGGCGCGGGCTCCGTCCGGGCGACCGCGTGGCGGTCTATCTTCCCAACTCTCCCGACTACATCGACCTCTTCCTTGCGGCCACCCGCCTGGGCGTCGTGTTCGTCCCCGTGAACATCCTCTATCGCGACCGCGAGATCGCCCACATCCTCACCGACGCCGAACCGGTGGCCGTGGTCGCCGCCGAAGCGCAGACGGAATTCCTCCCCGCGGGCGCTCCGCTGTGGCCGGTGGAAGAGTTGCGCCGCGAAGCGGAGCGGCAGAGTTCCGCGCGGAGCGTGCTGGTTACCGACGGTGATGCGGCGGCCGCCATCGTCTACACGTCCGGCACTACCGGCGCTTCGAAGGGCGCCGTGCTCTCACACAACGTGTTCGCGGTGAATGCCCTGAACATCCTCGCCTGCTGGCGGATCACACGGGACGACCGGCTGCTGCTGACGCTGCCGCTCTTCCACGTGCACGGACTCGGAAACGGTCTGCACGCATGGCTCATCTCCGGGTGCCGCCTGCGGCTCACCCCGCGGTTCGAACACGAACTCGCCCCCGGCTGGCTCCAGGAGTTCGAGACCACTCTGTTCTTCGGCGTTCCCACCATGTATGTGAGGCTTCTGGAAACCGATCCCGACGCCGCCCGGCGCATCGGCGCGCGGATGCGGCTGTTTGTTTGCGGCTCGGCGCCTCTGCCCGCGCAGACCCTCGAAGACTTCCGCGCCCGTTTCGGCCACACGATTCTCGAGCGCTACGGGATGAGCGAGACTTTGATGAACATCTCGAATCCCTACGCGGGTGAGCGGCGCCCCGGTTCCGTCGGCCTGCCCTTGCCGGGCGTATCGGTACGCAACCTGGATCCCGAGGGCAATCCGGTGAAAGACGGCGAGACGGGAGAGTTGCACCTGCGCGGATCGAACGTTTTCGCGGGCTACTGGCGGCGTCCCGAGGCGACTGCCGCCGCCTTCCGGGACGGTTGGTTCCGAACGGGAGATCTCGCCATGCGCGAACCCGATGGCTATTACACGTTGCAGGGCCGGCGCAGCGATCTGATCATCTCCGGCGGCTTCAACATCTATCCGCGGGAGATCGAGGAGTTTCTGATGGAGCAGCCGGGCGTTGCGGAAGTTGCGGTGGCGTCCGTTCCCGACGCGCGGCGCGGAGAAGTGCCGGTGGCCTACATCGTGACGGTGGGCGCTCCGGTGGATGCGGCCGCGCTCGAAGCCGCCTGCCGAGCGCACCTGGCGTCCTTCAAGGTCCCGCGGCAGTTCATCGCCGTCCCATCGATTCCGCGCACGGCCCTCGGCAAGGTGCAGAAGCACCTGCTGCCACGGCCGTGACCGCTGCCCTCCAGCTTTTCCTCACGCTGGCCGGCGTTACGCTGCTGTTCGGCTGCGCGCAGGCCAACGGCACGATGGACGGCGCCGCCCGTCACGCCTTGCGCCTCTGCCGCGGCCGCGCCGCGCTGCTCCCCATCGCCTTCTTTCTGATGGCCGCGGCGCTGGCGATGATCGGCCCCGGCGCAATTCTGGCCACCGCTCTGGTCGCTCCTTACGCCATGAGTGCCGGCGCACGAGCGCATGTCCCGCCTTTTCTCACCGCACTGATGGTCGGCAACGGCGCCAACGCGGGCAACCTCTCGCCGTTCTCCACCATTGGAGCGATCGTCGGCGGGCTGATGAACGCCGCCGGACTCGGCGGCCACGAGTTCCGCGTCTGGGCGTTCCACGCCGCCGCCAGCACGGCAGTGGCGGTGGCGGCGTACCTGCTCTTCGGCGGCTTACGAATCAAGGGGCATCTGGCCGCGGAGGCGCTCGTCGTTCCGCCCATTCAGCCGCATCACATCGCGACGCTTGCCGTCACCGGGGTCTGGATCGCCGCGGTGCTCTTGCTTCGCGCTCCGCTCGGACTCACCGCGCTCGGCGCAGCGGTCAGCTTCTACCAGGCGCTGCGCCGGTTCACC
>DALYJJ010000029.1:17805-45543 GCA_031969915.1 Bryobacteraceae bacterium
CTGCTCGCGTGCCGCCTCGCGCCTGCGAAGGCCTCGGTTCGGTCGATGCCCTGGAAAGTGATCGCCATGGTGGTCACCATCAGCACCGCGGTCAGCCTGCTGGAGAGGGCGGGTGGTCTCGTGTGGTTTCAGAATGCAGTGGCCGCCGTCGCGACACCCGCTACGGCGCACGCCGTGGTGGCATTCCTTACAGGAGCGATTTCGGCGTACTCGAGCACGTCCGGCGTGGTGCTGCCCGCGTTTCTGCCCCTCGTGCCCGGCCTGGCGGCGCGTCTTCCCGGCGTCGATCCCCTGGCGCTGGCGATCACCGTCAATATCGGATCGTCGCTGGTAGACGTCTCGCCGTTGTCCACCATCGGCGCCCTGTGCATCGCGTCAGCGCCCGCGGGTGAAGGTCCGGCGCTATTTCGGAAGCTCATGGCCTGGGGTCTATCCATGACCTTCGTGGGCGCCGGTTTCTGCTACCTGGCCGCGCCGCTGTTCAGCCTCCGGTGAGCGGCGCTCAGCGAACCACCGTCTCCTTGGCGGCGCACTTCAGCGCGTAGAGCTTCTCGTCCACCTGCAGCGACAGCCCCGGGCGGTCCGGTACGGTGTACAGGCCGTCCTTGAACTGGTACCCCTCGGCGATCAACACGTCGCACGCCGACCGGTCGTCCTCGGCCGCCGCCACGGCCTTCACGGCCTTTGCGATCTGGAGTCCCATGAAGAGCCCGGCCTGCGAACCCCAGTTGTGGGGCACCGAGTATGCACCCGCTTCCGCCGCCACGCGCGCCAGTTCCGCGTTGTCCACGAAGCCGCAGCGGCGGATGTCCATCTGCACGACGTCATAGAGGCGCTTCGGCTTGAGGTACGGCAGGAACGCGGCGATTTCGGTTTCGTTCTCTCCCTCCGCGATCTCCGTCCTGATCCCCGCGTTCTCCATTCGCTCCCGCAGACTCGTGTAGTGGGCGACGTTCTCCGGGAACATCTCTTCGAACCAGCCCACCTTCGACGCGGCCGTCTCAGAGACGTAGCGCCACAAGTCCTCGTGCCGGCCGCGGTAGCCGTTGTTGGCATCCACCAGCACGCGAACGTTCCGTCCCACGGCGCGGCGCACGGCGTTGGTTACTGCAATGTCGCGCCGCGTGCCCGCCTCTCGCTCCATCCATTTCGACCCCCGGCCCATCTTCAGCTTCACGCCGCGATAGCCGCGCCGGACCGCCTCCTCCGCCTCTTCCACTACCGCCTTCACACCCGCTCGCGGAAACCAAACGTCGCTGAAGTAGAGCGTTCCGTCGTAGACCTCGACCCGCTCGCGGGCCGAGCTGCCCAGGAGCCGCCAGGCCGGCTGTGCAGTGAGCTTCCCGATCAGGTCGAAGAGCGGGCCGTCCAGATGGCGGTATTGCCGGAGCACGGGAAACGCGGCGTTGTGCGCCACGATGCGACCTTCTTTCCGCTCATAGAGCGAAAGCGGATCCGCGCCCAGCAGCGTTCGGATCGCGGCCAGGAACTCCGCGTCGGGCGGCCGGTACTCCATCACGCCGGCGCCTTCGGCCCCGTCGCCGGTGGCGATGCGCACGAGCGTGTTCGAATACGTGTGCCCCTTCGGCGCCACGTCGTAGGAGTTCATGGCGACGAACTTGTGAAACCGGCACTCCACCGGAGCCAACCGGATCGAGACAATGGACTGGCCGCGCGACTGCGCCGCCCGTCCCGGCGCGGCGGCCCCCGCGCCCAACCCACCCAGGAAATGGCGCCGCGTCACGCTTCGAATCTACTCCATTACCAACAACGCCACACCCAGCACGGCGAGGAGCACGACACTCGCCAGCAGAAGCCCGCTGCGCAGGAGCGTCGCGGTCACCAATCGCTTCGCCGCCTGCTCGTCCTCACGAAGGTGGTCGATCAGTCTGCTTTGATGCACAGGCGCCCTCCTTCTCCGTCGCCCCGATTCTAAACCGGATGGACGCCGATTGCCAGGGTGTTGGTGCGGTCCGCAAGCCGCATCTCACACGATGAGCATGCAGTCGCCGTAGCTGTAGAAACGGTACTCGGCCGCAACGGCGTGACGGTAGGCTGCGAGCGTGAACTCCCGGCCGGCGAAAGCAGCCACGAGCAGGATCAGGCTCGACTTCGGCAAGTGGAAGTTGGTCAGCATCGCACCTACGGCGCGATACGCAAAGCCCGGATAGATGTACAGGCTGGTGTCGCCGGAACTGGCGGAGAAGCCCGCGCCGCGGGCCGCGGTTTCGATGGTGCGCACGCTTGTGGTCCCGACGCACACCAGGCGGCGCGCCGCGCGCAGCTTTGCCGCGTTCTCCTCCGTGATCCGATACGACTCGGCGTGAAGCTCCACCTTCTCGACGATTTCGGTGTGCAAGGGCTGGAACGTGCCCAGTCCGACATGGAGCGTGACGCAGGCGATGTCCGAGCCCGCGCCGCGGCACGCCTCGAGGACCTCCGGAGTGAAGTGGAGGCCGGCGGTGGGAGCGGCGGCGGAGCCGGCCTGCTTGGCGTAGACGGTCTGGTAGCGGTCGCGATCCTGGGCGGTGTCGGGCCGGTCGATGTAGGGCGGAAGCGGCGTGTGGCCGGCTGTATCGAGCCAGGCGTACAGATCGCCCTCCACTTCAAAGCGCACCAGGCGCTCGCCGAACTCGCGATGTTCGAGAATCTCCGCCTCCACGCCGCCGTCGAAGCGAATCCGCTCTCCTGAGCGAAGCTTGCGCCCGGGGCGCACCAGCGCGGTCCACGTCCTGGCGTCGTCCGACTGCGGTCTTAGCAGGAAGACCTCGACCTGGCCGCTCAGGTACTCGTGCCGCTTCGGGTTGTTCTTGCCGATCGGCACGGCGCGGACACCGGTGCGGTGGCCAAACAGGCGCGAAGGAAAGACCTTCGAATCGTTGAGCACGAGGCAATCGCCGGGACCCAGGTACGCGCGGAGATCGCGGAAGAGGCGATCCTCCCAACGCTGTTCGCGCCGGTGGAGGACGAGCATGCGCGAGGCGGCGCGGTCCGCGAGGGGCTGCTGAGCGATCCGTTCGGGCGGCAGATGGTAGTCGAACTCGGCCAGGTCCATGGAAGCGCCGATTCAGTCACGCTTTCGCCGGTGCTGAAGCAGCCAGTTGTAGATATCCCAGCCTTCGTACACGCGCGTCCACACGTCGTGCGAAAGGTCTTCATGAACGGTGTAGCGCACGGCGCGGTGGCCGGCCTTCTCCAGGTCGATCGCCGACTGCGTCACCCACTCCGGCCGCACCACGGGATCCTTGCCTCCCTCGATGATCCAGATGGGAAGCTGGGCCGCGGCGATCAACGGGATCACCTTGGGATCGGCGGCACCGCAGATCGGCGCCGCGGCGGCCCAGCGGGAAGCGTGCGTCCCTGCCATGTACCAGGTTCCGAAGCCGCCATAGCTCAGGCCAGTGAGATAGACGCGGTCGGGATCGCCGCGGAACTCCTTCAGCGTGGCGTCCACCATGGCCAGCAGATCTTTCTCGACGGTCCACCATCCGAGCGGCGGGCCTTCGGGTCCCCAGGGCGACGGAGTGTCCGGCATCGCTCGTGAGATGGGCGGCAGGGCACGCGGGGCCGCGTTCGGGGTCACACCGCGGGGCAGCGGCACAGGCGCTGGATTCGTGTGGAGCTGCGGGCTGATGATGACGAAGGGCAGATCGCGGCCCTTCCCCCAAGCTTCCATCAACGGCCCATGCTTCAGGACTTTCTCCAGGCCGGCCTTGCCGTCGCCGCGTTCACCGCCTCCGTGCAGGAACAGCAGCACCGGCCAAAGTTTACCCTTCTCCGTGTCGTAGCCTTGCGGCAGGTAGACGAAGTACTCGCGGTCTTTCTCCGACGTCTCAGCCGCCGTGGCGTAGGGGCGCCGGAGGAGTTGGGCCTTGGTGCGGCCGTCGACTTGGGCGGCGGCGGTGGCTACGGCAACCAGCAGGAGACAGGTGAGAATGCGCATCGAGAAGAGAGTACCAGGAGGAAGCCCCGGTATGTGCGTGAGGTTGAGGCGCCCTGGTGGACGCCTGGGTCACGGCGCGGACCAACCAGTGTCTCCGCTCGCCGACGGTTACTCGTCCAAACCGGCGGGGACTTGGGGAACGAGCGTGGCGAAGGTCAGCAGGCGCGACAGGAACGAATCCTGATTGGCCAGCCGCACCCACTTGAGCGCCGCCTGTTCGCCCTTCTCCGAGAAGAAGCCGACGCCGCCGGTGGCGATCCGCTTGTCTCCCCAGGAGTCGATGACCTGGCCGTTGATCCAGGTCCGGAAGTTATTGCCGCGCACGTTCACCCGCACGCGGTATGAGGTGTCCCGATCGATCCGGAACGGGATGGGCAGGCGGGTGCGAAGCTGCTCGCGGCCGTCGAGAACCACCAGGCGCACGATCTCGGCCGGCCCGGAGGATTCGCTGGGCAGCACGATCTTGCAGGCGTAGTAGTTCTTCAGGTCCGGCGCGCGGAAGGCGTAGCTCAGGGCTTTCTTCTGGATTTGGCCCTCGAACTCCATCTGGTAATCGCTCATCTGAACGGAATTGCGCAGCAGGCGCAGCCGTCCAGGTTGCAGCATGTCGTTACGCCGGCTCCAGTCCGAGTGGGACGCGCCTAACCACTGCACGCGGTCGGTGCTGAAGTCGATGCGAACGGCGGGTGCGGGCAGTTTCGGTAAGACGCTGGAGAAGGCGGAGGCCCAGTCCGTCGGCCTCGCAACCCGGCGGACGTATCCACCCGAGCCGGTGGGCAGGAACCAGACACCCGCGGCGACCATGACGCCGACGACCATAAGGGCGCCTGCTCCGATGGGCGAACCCGCTTTCTGCTGCGCTTCCTTGTCCTCCCAGAGGCCGTCGTCTCCATAGAGCAACGACTCCCGAGCCACCAGGACGTTCGGCAAGGTATCCCTCAGCCGGTGGTCTTTGCAGCAGTACTCACGGTCAACCAGCGTTCTGAATAGCCCGATTTCTCTGCGACAGTAACGGCAACGCATGGGGCTTTGTCTTTCTACAACCCGATCCTAACAGCACTTCCGCTCAATCTATCGGTCGTAGGTGCGTTTTTCCTAAGGGTTGGAGGCCCAGAACAAAAGACTTAGACGAGAAAACCTACCTGAGCGTAGCCCCGAGGTAATTCGGACCTTTAGGTACACTACCCGGCTTGGGTCCGGCGACGGAACGGGAATAGAACTTCCCGAATCGGAGTACCAAGAATCTCGATCCGGCGGAGGTCGCGAGTGCCCAACCCCCGGTTTTCGGCTAGAACCAAGGTACTATCACTCGTCTCAAACGGGGTGCGCCCACGGTCCGACATGGGATCGAAACCCATCACCGCCGCGCCCACGGCGTCGGTGGAAACCGGATTCCGCCCGGCGAGAATCACTCCGGGCGCGACCGGGCGCGTGGCCGGGCCGCACCACGGGCCTTCGCCGCCCGCCATGGTTTCGATGCCGTCCACGATCGCCAGATCAATGGGACGAGCCGCGCACAAGTCCACTACCGCGCGCGGTACGCGATACCCCGCATCGCGCGACGAGTTCGGATCGAGTTCCGGTGCGGCGATCTTCGTGGGCTGCCGTTCGCCGTTGTGAAACACCGCTCCCCGCCCGCCCTTCGGGTCTTCACTAGGCTCATCGGCAGGCGAGCCGTCTCCATAGATCGTGCACGGCGTGATGCCGAACATGTTCTTCATGGAAAGCGTGATGCCCGCGGTCACGTGTTCCTTCAACTTGGCCAGCGAGATCAGGAAATCGCAATCCTGGTAAGAATGGTTGAGTTCATAGCTGGGGAAGAGCAGCCCGCCGCCGGGCACGGGCATCCGCACGTACCGCTTGCCCAGGCCGAGGTGATTGGTGTTCTCGAACTCGACGCGCGCACCCGCCGTGCGGAGTGCGGCCACATCCCAGCCGGATTCGAACATGAACTCTTCCAGGGGCTCCGCCGTCTGGAAGGCGCATTCCAGGACGCGCACGCGGCGCGCGCCGGCGCGGCCCAATTGATCGATCAGCACGCCAAGGGTGGCGGGGTGCGTGTAGTGCGTGAGTTCGGCCGGCTTTTGGCCGAGGCGCCACGTGGCGCCGCCCGTCATGTTGACCTTGACGGCCACCGTCTTGCCCTTCACCATGCCGCCCAATCCGCCCAGTTGGTCGAACAGGCGCGCCATCACCGGCGCGAGCTCCGCGCCATAGGTCTTGCAGCGCGCGATGGCGACCGAAGCACCGGCGGCTCTCAACGGCGGGACGGCCACGGCGGCCGCCGAGGCGCCGAGCGAGAGCAGAGCCTGTCGTCGCGAAAGAGATCGGGGGCAGGGCATGGTCACCTCAATTCTACGGCAGCGTAAATGCTAAACGGCGGGAGGTAGAGTTCGTTGCGGCCCGCTTCTCGCTGGACAGCAAGCGGCTTGGGCTCGGGCTGCTCGAGCGAGCAAAACGTGGCCGCCTGAAACGGGGTCTGCACCAGCAGCGCGACATCGTTCGCCGAGCCGCGGCCGGCGAAGTTGACCATCTGCACGACGGTTCGCCGGCCGTCTCCCGAGACGATGGGCAGCAGCAGGCCGGGGTTATAGAGCCGGGCGAGGTCGTTCTGCTTACTGAGGATGAGGTGGGCGTCGAGAGCGAGGAGGTACGGATCGTCCCAGTCTGTCTTAGGTGCGGCGATGCGCCCCTTGCCGAGCCGGTACAACTCCGCCCGCGGGAGGGTCTCTCCGGTTCGCGTCGCGCCGGGGATCGCCGCCAGGGTGGGCTTTGCGGCCAGCAACAGGCCCCCTTCGCGCACGAAGGCAGACAGAGCCGCCAGCACCGCCTGAGGAGGAGGCGCGGCATCGGTGTACAGCACGCCGCGCAGGCCGGCGAGCGATTGCGGTGCGAACTGGGCGCCTTTGATCAGGATGCGGTAGGCGAGGTGGCGGCGCGCGGCGAGGTTCAGGACCTCCTGGGCGAGGAACTCGTCTTCGCCCTCGAAGCTGGAGAGCACGCCGAGCCGCGCGGCCGGCGCCAGAGTCTGGCGCGCACGGTTCCTTTCAAAGAACGCGGCGGCGCGAGTCAGGCGCTCCCATTCCGCCTTGGCGGCGCTGTTTCCCTCCGACAGGCCCCGGGCGAGTTCATCTCCGATATCGACGATCCACCGCGCGCCGCACCAGGCGGTGTCGGCGAGGGTGAGCAGGCGGTTCACAGCCTGGCCCTGTTCGGGCTTGGCGAACTCCACCCAAATGGCTCGGCCCGGATTGCGGGCCTGCGCCAGGCGGATGCGCCATGCGTTGGAGTCCACCCAGGGATTGCCGGTCGGGCCGCCGCCGCCGGACTTCGCCTGGGACGGAACGCCGGGCCATTCGCCCTTGACGACTACCGCTGGGGCGTCCGCCAGGGACACGACTTTCATCGAGGCGGGGGCCGGGGTGGGAGGCGCGCCGGCCGTGACCAGGCAGTTGAACGGGGTGCCGGCGAGCAACGCGGCGCCAGTGGAAGCGGCCCACGAGCCGGGCCAAAGGAAGGGAACGAGATCGTCTGGCATGCGAGTGCCTGCACTCATCATCGGCCATCGCGCAGCGGCGCTTCAACCGCGTCCGGGATCGGGCGCCGCTCCGAGCCGCCCTATAATGAGGCATGCCGGAGAGCCCGATCGATTCCGACCGCTACGCAGACCTGCTCGCCCGCGCCCGCCCCGGCATCATCGAAGACGGCGAAGAACACGACCGTCTGCTCGGGCTCGCCGAGGAGTTGATGGAGAAGGGCGAGGAGCTTTCCGCCGAAGAAGAGAAGTTGCTCGCCCTGCTGGTGTTCCTGATCGAAGCGTTCGAATCGAGCATCGAGGAGGACGAGGACGACGAGGAAGACGCCGCCGCCCCGCCACCCGCGCCTCACGAGACCCTGCAGCGGATGATGCAGGGCCGCGGCTTGGCGCTGGAGGATGTCGCCGCCATTTTCGGCAATCCTCACCTGGCCCGCGAGGCCGTCGAAGGCCGTCGTGCGATTTCGAAGGGACAGGCCAAGCAACTCGGCAGGTTCTTCCAGATGCCGCCCAAACTGTTCCTGCCCTGACTACAACGTGAGGTGGTGCCGCAGATCGTCGGGGCGGAAGCAGTGCGCCATCGCGGTGTCCCTGTGGATGCGCCCCACGCGCACCAGTTCCGCCAGCGATTGCTCCATGGTCGCCATGCCGTCGGCGCGGCCGATCGTGATCTGCGAGCGCAGTTGGTGATCTTCGCCCCGCCGGATCAGGTTGCGGACCGCGTCGTTGGCCACCATGATTTCGCAGGCCGGATATCGCGAAAACCCATCCGCCCCAGGCACGAGTTGCTGGGCGACTACGGCGAGCAGCGCGAGCGACAACTGCTGCCGGATCTGCGACTGACTTGCCGACGGGAACGTGTCAAGTATACGCGACACGGCCTGCGGGCAATCGTTTGTGTGCAGCGTCGAAAACACCAGGTGCCCGGTCTCGGCCGCTGAGAGCGCGGTTGCCATGGTCTCCGCATCGCGCATCTCGCCCACCAGGATCACGTCCGGCGATTGGCGCAGAATGCCGCGCAGCGCGGAGGCGAAGTCCGGCGCGTCCGTGCCCACTTCGATCTGTTCCACCACCGAACTCCGGTTCTGATGCTGGTATTCCACCGGATCCTCGATGGTCACGATGTGGTCGCGGCGCCGGGTGTTGATCAGGTCGATGAGCGCGGCGAGCGTCGTTGACTTCCCGCTCCCGGCAGCCCCGGTCACCAGCACGAGTCCTTTGCGCCGCTCCACCAGCTTCGAAAGCGCGGCCGGCAGGTTGAGCGAATCGAGCGTGGGAATTCGAGCCGGCAGCAGGCGGATCGCAGCCGCCACGGTCCCCCGCTGGCGATGCACATTCGCCCGGAAGCGCCCCATCCCATCGCGCTCAAAACAGAAATCCAGACTCTTACGCGATTCGAACTCGCTCAGTTGCGCGGTGGAAAGCAGAGGCAGCATCAGCCGCCGTATGTCCTCGTTCTCCAGTACCGGCGGCGCGCCCTGGGTCAGCGCGCCATTCACGCGGAACACGACGCCCGAACCCGCCACCAGCAGAATGTCCGATGCATTCTGCCGCAGCGCCTGGTGCAGCAGGCGGTCCAGCGATTCGAACGACTGAGGCCCCGGCGGCTTCTCCACGCGCCCGCCCCCCGGCGCCGCGCGATTCAACTGTTCGACGATCCGCGCCAGATCCTGATCGTACTCGGACACGCTCAGATTCTAGCGAACGAAGCCGCTCACAGGTGATTCCAGAGCGAGGGCTCGGATTCGGCTTGTCCCTTCCTGCTCTGCCCGGCCAGATACTGCTGCACGGCGCCTCGCACGCCAAAGCCGATCGCCAGGCTCGTCGCCAGCGCCGCGCCCCCAGCGAAGATCACGAACGCCGTATAGAAGACCTGGCTGGCGAAATCGAGGATATCCGAGGCAACCACCACGCCGACGAATCCCACCGACACCTTCACCAGGCCCGCGAGCCGGCGCGCGAAGGGCAGGTTTTCGTTCACCGCCCAGACCAGCACGTCGCGGCTCGCGTATTGGGCCAGCCAGAAACCCGCCACAAGAATCGCGGCCCCCGTGAGCAGCTTCGGAAACAGGTAAACCGCATTCTCGATCATCTGCGAGGTGAGTTTCGTATTGAACACATCGAGTGCGGTCAATACGCCCACGCCGAGAATTGTCCAGAACACCGCTCCCGCTACCACCGTCACTCCGTGGAGCCGCCCCGCGCGGTCGATCATCGACGAGAGACCGCTTTCGTCGAGGAACCGGTCGAGCGCGATGCCTTTGACGGCGCGCAAGACCAGCCAGCGCATGACTCGCGCCAACAGGTATGCGACCGCCAGGATGACCACCGCCACCATTAACGGCGGCAGGTAGGTGACCAGTTGTTGGCCCAGGCGGGCCAGCGCCTTTTCGAGGATCTCCTGCAGCACTGCAACCATGGATCAAACCTCTCGCTCCGCGTGCGGCATTTCAGGCGCCGCGGCATCCGGCAAAGTTCCGGTCTGAGCCGGGCCGGCAGGCTCCGCGCCCCGCCAACTCGCCTCCAGGTATGGTTTCGATTCTTCAAATGCCAGGCAGAGGCGCTCGATGCGATCCTCCACCTCAACCGCTGAGAGTTCCCGCGCCTCAATCACGAACGACGCCACGCGCGCCAGGTAAAGCGGCGTGAGAGACCGCACCAGGTGTCCCCTCTCCAGCGGCCGCCGTTTGTGTGTGCAGGCGAAGTCGTAGACCACGCGCGCCCACAGCGTGTCGTCGATGTGGAACGGCTCCGGCGTCGCGGCCAGGGTCCGTACCGCCTGGTAGGTGTCGGGCCGCATCGCCACCTGCCACAGGTCCGAAAGATCCTCGCACCCGCGGCGAAACGCGGAGATCATCCGTTCCAGGTTCACTTCCACAGGATCCAGCCCTACGGCGAACGGGAAACCGAATAACTCCACCGGCTCACTCGACCGCCGGTCCATCCATGCAGGCTGGAACTCCCGCATCAGGGAGAAGACGCTGCCCACCACCTGCTGGAGCATCGAACTCAAGTCTGAGCCTGGGTCCTTCGCATCGTGAAGCTTCGCTCCCAGGAAGCTCTGGCAGACGCGGAACCCCTCGGCCACGGCGATGGTTGTCATCCAAATATCAATCCCAAAGCGGGCCACATCGCTCTCCCAGTCCTGCCGCTCCAGGTAGCGCGCCACCAGCGCCTGTGAGCATCCGAAGTCGCCGCCAATTGGCTGCCGGATGCGCTTTCCGTAGAGCGTCCGCGTCAACGGATAAACGATGCTGTTGGTGATCGTCCCGTCGTACTTGTGACGGTGGTAGTACGGGGCAACGAAATCGAATCCGCCGTCCAACACCGGGCGCACCAACAGATCGATCCACTCCGGCGTAATCGAACGCAGATCCGAATCCACGACCGCGCACGCTCTGGCCCCCAACAGTTGGGCCATCCGGAAGATCAGGCGGAACGCGCTTCCCTTGCCGGGAATCCCGTGATACGGAAACGAGAGCCGGTGTACGGCCGATAGCGGCGTCGAGACCATCAGCAGCCGCGAGTAATCTACGTCCGCCGACAGCACCGCTTCGCGCGTGCCGTCCCGCGAACCTCCGTCGGAGTTAACGATCACCGCCCTGTGCCGCGGGAAGTACTTGCCGAGTCCTCCCTGCGCCGCGCGGACCACGTGTCCGATGGTTCGCGCGTTGTTGTAGCTCGGGATTCCGATTACGATCTCGGCCCTTCCGATGGCGTCGAGCGCCGGCTGCGCATCTCTCGGTAGGATCTCTTCCATCGGTTCCGGTACTTACTGGAGAGGCTGATGTCCCAGCCCGTTCGTGTCTTCGCGGACCGCCTCCCGCAGCCGCGCGAAGAAGTCCGGGATCGCGGCTACGACGCGATTCCAGTTGGGTATGGACGGCACGCCCAGCGGGTCACGCATGAATTCCTCCGCCGCCGCCCCGAGACTCAGCGCAAACGTCGCCACTGCCTGCTCCTCGGCGTGACGGTCGAATTGAAGTCCGTTGAGCATCGCGTCCGCGTAGTAGCGCTTGATCGTGTCTTCTGCCATGCGGACGTACCGTACTTGCAGGCTCCGGAACTGCTCGTCGGTGAAAGACAGACCCTCGCCCGCCATCGTGCGGAACAACGACTTCGCAATTTCGCTCGACATTCGGCGGAGCCCCTTGCCGGGGTCGTCGGGCGAAAGGACTTGGTGCTTGTGTTCGTAGTTGTCGGTCAAGTCCACCTGACAGACCCGCGAAACGGCGCAGTTCCGGTGGACCTCGGCAAGCACGCCCACCTCCAGGCCCCAGTCGCCCGGAATCCGGTTCACCCGCGCCAGATCGGCCTCCATCGCGAACTCCCCCGCCAGCGCGTAGCGGAAGCTGTCCAGAAAGCGCAGAAACGGCGAGCCGGTGGCCATGCTCTCCAGAGCGCGAAGCAGCGGCGTCATGAAGAGCCGCGTCACTCGCCCGTGCATCCGGTCCGTCACCCGCGCGTAGAACCCTTTGCAGAACTCAAAGCCCAGCGTTGCGTTGACAATCGGGTAACACAAGCGCGCCAGCAGCTCGCGCCGGTAGTTCAGGATGTCGCAATCGTGCAGCGCGATGACCTCGCATTCGCCTTGCGCCAACAGGTAGCCATACGACATCCAGCAGGATCGGCCTTTGCCGTCCGGTCCCGCGGACAGCCCGCTTGCTTCCAGCGTCGAGAGCAGGCCCTGCACGCGCGGGCCGTCCATCCACAAGAACGTGACCGTTGACGGGAAGCCGTCGAAGAACGCGCGCGCCTTTCTAAATTCCTCGCTGTCCGCCCGGCCCAAGGCCACCACGATCTCCCGCACGTAGCGCACCTTCGCCAACTCGTCCACGATGCCGCGCATCGCGGGGGTCTCGAATTCCGAGTACAGCGCGGGGAGCACAAGTCCGATGGGCCGCGTCTTCGCGAAACCTTCCAGTTCCCGCTCCAGCCGCTGCGCGCCGCCGCCATCCAGGCGATGCAGCGTCGCCACGACTCCGGTTTGGTAGAAGTCCGACATAGAAGCCTCGCTTTCAGTCTGGGCTTCGGGGGCCGGAAGTTCTATCCGGTTCAGACCGGAGCGGGTGGGCGCGGAGCCGTTCGAATCGTGTGCCTCGCTCCGGTTACCGCAGGAAGCCACTCATCCGGGTCTGCTGGGCGCAGAGTGCGTCGTTGCGCGGGTCGTCGAGGGCCAGGATCAGGCGCAGCGCGGGCGAGATCCGCGCCTGCGTTTCCGCCCGCAGCAGCCCTTTTTGATACTGCTGCTGCGGCTTGTCGCCCCGGCAGTAGAACCCATGCAGCGCGCGCCGCGGAGCGGACGTGCGGTTCGCCGTCCCGCCATGCCAGGCGTGCGTGTTCATCACCACCACGTCCCCCGCGCGCCCGAGCACCAGCACTTCGTCCGGATGCGGCGCGGCTGGGTCCGCCAGCGCGTCCTGCGGGAGCGTACGCCAACGATGCGATCCCGGCACCACGCGCGTCGCCCCGTTGGCGGCCGTGAAATCGTCCAGGAGCCAGATCGAATTGCACACCCAGAAGCCACGCTCGTCGGCCACCGCCCCGGCGTCGCAGTGCAGCGGTTGCGCATCGGCGGTCATCGGGTCCGTGGAGCGCGCGTTCAGGCTACTCAGCTTGAAGTCCTCTCCGAGCACATGAGCAATCCGCGCCAGCACCGCCGGCTCCGACACCACGTCTTCGAAGACGCCGCCCTTGTCCACCAGGTTCGCCAGCCGGCGCGCGCCGGGCTCCTGCCGGAACTCCGAGCCCGCGTTCTCACCCTCCGCTTCCCACAGCTCTTCGCAACGCGCCCGCAACGCGGCCAGCCGTTCCGGGCCAACCAATGCGGGCAGTACCACCCAGCCGAGTTCGTCGAGTTGCCGTCGTTCGTTCTCCGTTACCACGTCACCTGCCTGCATAGCGATTCTTGGGGTACATTCTATTAGACCGAGGAAGGCGCCCACGGCGAGCGATGATCCGGCGAATCAAAGTCAGCAACTACAAGTCTCTTCGATCCCTCGAAGTCAAGCTGCACCCGCTCTCGGTTTTGTTTGGCCCCAATGCCGCTGGCAAGAGCAACTTCATCGATGCTCTGCAACTGTTGTCGCGGATCGCCGCCAGCCGCACACTTAAGGAAGCCTTCGAGCCTCCGTATCGCGGCAAGCCGATGGAGTCCTTCTCCTTCGATGAGGGCGGACTTGAGGGCCTGATGGGCAGGGACTCGGTTTCCTTTGCGCTGGAGGTGGACATCCAGCTTTCTTCCGCGGTGATCTTGGCAGTGAACCGCGAGATCCTGGAGAGCAAACGGGGACAGAGCGCGGCGTCACAGAGGCCCGACGACCCGAGAAAGTCGTTCATCCACCACCGGGAGCTCCGGTACAGGATCGAGATCGAGGTCACACCGAGGTCCGGAGTGCTGCACGTCGCTGACGAATATGTGGTGGCTCTCGGTACTGACGGCCGGCCGAAGTCGCGCCCGCAGGCCTTCGTCGAGCGGAAAGGGGACCGGATTCACCTTCGCATGGAAGGCCAGTCCCATCCAACCTACTTCGACCGCTATCTCGATCACGCCATCATCTCCCGTCCGCACTACGCTCCTCACTACCCTCACCTCTCCGCGCTGCAGCGGGAGTTCCGGAGTTGGTTCTTCTACTATTTCGAGCCTCGCGAGCGCATGCGCGCGGCCACGGCTGTCAAGGAGGTCCGCCACATTGGTCTGATGGGTGAAGAGCTGGCTTCGTTCCTGAACACGTTGGGCAATCTCGACCCCCCTCAATTCCGATCGGTGGAAAAGGCTCTTCACAACTTGATCCCTTCGATTGCCGGGATCCGCACCTCGGTCAACAAGCTGGGCGAGGTGGAGTTGAGTCTGATCGAAGGGAGTGTCCCGATGCCGGCGAGGGTCCTGTCGGAGGGCACGCTCCGCCTGCTGGGGTTGCTGACGCTCGGCGGCGCCAAAGAGCCACCCGCCGTGGTCGGTTTCGAAGAGCCGGAGAACGGCGTTCACCCCCGCAGAATCCGTGACATCGCGAAGCTGCTTAAGGAACGGGCGTCCTCCGGCGACACGCAGTTGATCGTCACCACGCACTCGCCGATTCTGGCGGATCACATCCCCGACAAAAGCCTATACGTCTGCAGGAAGGACCAGACCTCAACGGCGATAAAGCCTTTAGGCGAATGGGAACCCCTGTTTCGCCAGGGCCGGATTGACGAAGGACTCGACGACTCCGAAGACCGCCTGCCGGTCTCAGGGAGAATGCTCCGGGGCGACTTCGATGCGTGAGT
The DNA here is from genome assembly GCA_031969915.1 of Bryobacteraceae bacterium. Lineage (GTDB taxonomy): Bacteria > Acidobacteriota > Terriglobia > Bryobacterales > Bryobacteraceae > DALYJJ01. Next base: position 32,550 of record DALYJJ010000029.1, read on the forward strand.
TGCTTCTGTTCTGCGAGGACTCTTTTCACGAGAACTTCGTCGTACCCATCATTCGCCGGATCGCCGAAGACCAGGCGCTTAGCCCGGCGATCAAAGTCGCCAGTAGCGTGGGAGGTCTTCCGAAGCTCGTGGGCGAGTTCAAGGACCTGCTGCGAGAGGTTGCCCGGATGAAGAGCAGCCCGCCGGAGTGCATCGTTGTCGTGGCCGACGCCAATTGTCTGGGCCACAACGAGCGGAAGAACCTGTTCGTGGACATGATCCGCAATCACCACCCTGGCTTTGAGCAGATCGGCTACGCCGCCCAGCTCGGGGGCCAGGAGTGGGCCGAGGATGTCGCTGGCGCGATGGATCTGACCCGTGCGGAGATCGCCGAAGCAAGCTTCGGCCTCTTCACCAAGGCGATTCGTGGCCGGTTTGCCGCATGGAAGACGTCCGCCCATTAGGAACGCGCTACTCCCCTGTCCCCGCAGGACTTTCCCCTTTTCCTCGCTGTGCTATCCTGTTAAAGAACAAAAACGATTGAGTTCAGACAGAAGAGGTTCGTCCAGATGGCGCTGGCGTTAGAAGCAAAGAAACAGGTGATTTCCACGTATCGGGTGCACAAGTCCGACACGGGATCGCCGGAAGTGCAAGTGGCGCTGTTGAGCACTCGCATTGAGCAGCTCACCGGCCACATGAAGACCCACCAGAAGGATCATCACTCGCGGCGTGGCTTGCTGAGCATGGTTGCCCGGCGCCGCCGGCTTCTCAATTACCTGAAAGCCACCGACGTGGCCCGGTACAAGAAGCTCATCGAGAGCCTGGGCATCCGCCGGTAGCGAAAGCGCCGGAGCGCCGGGCGGCGAACTCTGGCTAGGCCCTGCCCAGTCGGCCCCTCAACAGGACCCTCTGAACGAGGCACAGTCGCGGCTCTCCCGCCGGGCACTCCGCCCCCCACCATGGGCGCGGATCTTCGCTCGCAATTCGTCTCTGTTCACCCGATCTGCAAGGTCGCTCCGCGGCGCTCGTCCGCCGGCGGCCATCCGGGCTCCCGCGTTGTTGCGGCCGAGCCTTTCACCGGCGCGCCGGGCCCGGCCCGCGTGCGCTCCTGCGCCCCTTGCGGGCGCACCGTTGGAGGAATGTAACTATGCACAGTGTCGATATCGACCTCGATGGCCGATTGATTTCCATTGAAACCGGCAAGATTGCCAAACAGGCGAACGGCAGCGTTGTCGTTCGCAGCGGCGACAGCGTCGTTCTGGTGAGCGCCTGCTCGGCCGATTCGCCCAAGGTGGGCGCCAGCTTTTTCCCGCTCACGGTGGATTACCGCGAGTACACATACGCCGCGGGGCGTTTTCCCGGCGGTTTCATCAAGCGTGAGGGCCGGCCTTCGGAGAAAGAGATTCTCACCAGCCGCCTGATCGACCGCCCCGTCCGCCCGCTCTTCCCCGAAGGCTACTCGCATGAAACACAGATCATCGCCATGGTGCTCTCGGCCGACCCGGAGCGCGACCCCGGCGTGCTCGCCATCATCGGCGCCGCGGCGTCGCTCGCACTCTCCGACATCCCCTTCCATCACGTGCTCGGCGCCATGCGCGTGGGCCTGGTGAACGGCAAGTTCATCCCCATGCCTTCCTACACGGAAGCGAAGGAATCGAAGTTCAACATCGTCGTGGCGGGCACGGAGGCGGGCATCGTGATGGTGGAGTCCGGCGGAACCGGCGCTACCGAGACCGAAGCCGTGGACGCCATCGAGTACGGCCACGCGTGCTGCCGCAAGATCATTGGCGGGATCCGCGAGCTGATGGCCCAGGCGGGCAAGACCAAGTGGGCCTATGAGCCGCCTGCGATCGACCAGGAAGCTTACAACAAGCTGGACTCCGGATTCCGCGCCGCCCTGGCCGATGCGCTCAACACCCAGAAGTACCCCAAGCTGGAAAGCTACGCCAAGGTCAAGGCGGTGAAGGAAGCGGCTGTGGCCAGCTTCCCCGAGGAAGAGAAAGACAAGGCCACGAAGCTGTTCGACATTCTGAAGGAGCGCATCTTCCGCGATGAGATGTTGAAGGTGCGCCGCCGTCCCGATGGCCGCCGCTTCGACGAGATCCGCAAGATCACCTGCGAAGTGGGCGTGCTGCCCCGGACGCACGGCTCCGCGCTCTTCACCCGCGGCGAAACGCAAGCCCTGGTGACCACCACGCTGGGCACCAAGGAAGACGAGCAGCGGATCGAACTTCTCGATCCGAGCGAGCTGTCCAAGCGCTTCATGCTGCACTACAACTTCCCGCCGTTCAGCGTCGGTGAAGTGGGCTTCATGCGCGGGCCGGGCCGCCGCGAGATCGGCCACGGAGCGCTCGCCGAGCGCGCGTTGGGCGCGGTGATTCCCGACGACAAGGCCTTCCCCTACACACTGCGCGTGGTCAGCGACATCCTCGAATCGAACGGTTCGAGCTCCATGGCCTCGGTTTGCGGTGGCACTCTCTCGCTGATGGACGCCGGCGTGCCCATCGCCCATCCCGTGGCGGGCATCGCCATGGGCCTGGTGAAGGAAGGCGACGCCTACGCGATTCTCACCGACATCGCGGGCGCCGAAGACCACTACGGCGACATGGACTTCAAGGTGGCCGGCACGCGCGAAGGCATCACCGCGCTGCAGATGGACATCAAGGTTCCCGACGTCAGCGCGAACATCATGCGCGAAGCGTTGGAGCAGGCGCGCCGCGCTCGTCTCGAGATCCTCGAGACCATGCTCGCCACCATCGACAAGCCGCGTGCCACGCTCTCCCAGTACGCGCCCCGCATCTTCACCATGACCATCCCGGTGGACAAGATCCGCGAACTGATCGGCCCCGGAGGCAAAGTGATCCGCGGCATCGTCGATTCGACGGGATGCAAGATCGACGTCAGCGACGATGGGACCGTGAATATCTACGCCGTCGACGGCGACAGCGCCAACCGCGCCATCCAGATGGTCACCGACATCGCCGCCGTGGCCGAAGTCGGCAAGACCTACCTCGGCAAAGTCGTTCGCATCGTCGACTTCGGCGCGTTCGTCGAGATCTTCCCAGGCACCGACGGCCTGCTGCACATCTCGGAGATCTCCGAGAACCGCATCAAGAACGTCAAGGACGAACTCAAGGAAGGCGACCAGATCCTGGTCAAGGTGCTCGCTCTCGAAGGCAACAAGATCAAGCTCAGCCGCAAGGCGGTCTTGAAGGAGCAGCGCGAGAAAATGAAGCAGGGCAAGTAAGCAGGGCCGTTTTCCTCCCGAGGCCGCCCGCGGGGGCGGCCTCAACCGTTTGCCCTTCAACGCAGCCGGAACGCGCCAAGCCGCACTGCCGCCTTGCCCATCAGGGCAGCAGACCCTTGGCCGCCCCACCGCCCCCCCCACCGACCTTCTTTGACACACCATTGACTTTGGTCCAGAGGAGATCGATACTACCGGCCAGCGAGAGTGGACCATGCGATCCGCGGCTGGTTTTCCGGGCCTCGTATTGCTGACGTTCCTAGCATGCAGCCATGGCGCCAAGCAGTACGCGGATAGAGCCGTCCAGGCGTTTGCCGCTGAGAACTACACCGAGGCAGGACTGCTGGCTCGGAAAGCACTGAAGGAAGACCCAAACTTCGGACCTGCGCATTTCGCGCTCGGTTTTGCTCTCTCTCGGCAGAACCGCGGCCACGAGGCACTGGCCCACCTGCGACGGGCGGTCGAACGAATGCCCGGTGACGAACGCGCACGGGAAGCGCTCGTCGAAATGGTGCTCCGGGCATTGCTCAGCGATCCTCGCCGCCCCACTGCTCTCTACGACGAAGCGGTCCTCCATGTCGACGCCCTCCTTGCGGCGAACCCGCGGTCCTTCCAGGGCTGGCGCGTTCGTGGCGCCCTCGCGTGCCTCGACCGCAAGCCCGGTGAGGCCGTGCTCGCTTTCCGCCGTGCGCTTGCACTTCGCTCCGGCGACGACGAAGTCACGCTCGGCCTGATCGAGAGCCTCTTCCTCGATAGACAGCCGGAAGAGGCACTCCGCGTTGCCCGGGAAGCCCTTGCGCGGAGGCCCTCCTTTGGCGCCGTCTATGACACGCTCTACCGGAATGCCGGAGATCCGGCCGCCGCTCGGCACATTCTCGAGGAGAAGGTCACTGCGATCCCAGCCGCGGAGAATCTGCTCCAACTCGCGGAACACCTTGTCCGGTGCGGGGAGCAGGCGCCGATGCGTGACGTGCTCAACCGGCTACTCGCTGACCCGGAGAGGTACCCTGACGCGCTTCTCCAGGTAGCGGCATTTTACGCGAAGTTCGCCTATTGGGACGACGCCCTCGCGCTGTTAAGCGCCTGTGTGGAACAGGACCAGAGCCACCGCCTGACCTGCCGCAAACGGCTGGCCGCCATTGCTCTCACGCTGCGACGCCCGGCCGACGCGTTGCGCGAGGCAGAGGCGGTCCTCGCCGAATCACCAGGCGATGCCGAAGCGCGGCAGCTTCGGGCCACGCTCTGGGCCGCGAGCCGCGATACAGGCAGACTGCCGGCGGCCATATCTGAGTTCCAGTCCTTGCTGCGGGAGAACCCGGACCACCCCGCACTCAACCTGAACCTCGCCAAAGCCCTGCTTCGCAAGGGGGACCGATCCGGCGCGCGCAGCGCCCTGGCCGCGGCGCGGCGCGCCCATCCAGCCGACCCCGCACCGGTCCTGCTCATCGCTCGCCTCGATCTTGAAGACGATCGACCCGCCCTGGCGCTGCGCAACCTCGACCTTCTGGTGAAGCTGAGACACGCTGGGACGCTCGAGACACTGCTGCTCCGCGCAGCCGCGCTCCACGCGCTTCATCGACCGGCCGAGGCTCGCGAGCAACTGGATCTCGTCCTCCGTCAGTACCCAGGCCAGCCGTCGGCCCGCCTACAACTCGCCTACCTCAGCATTTCCCAACATCGTTACGCGGAGGCCGAGTCCATTCTGAGGAACCTCTATCGTCCGGGCTCGAGCGATCCGCGCCCGCTGACGGGTCTGGCCAATGCCATGCTCGGACAGCGCCAGTTTGAAAAGGCCCGGGCATTGCTGGAAGCGGAGTTGCGTCGGTCCCCACAACCGCCAGGTTTGCGTTTCCTGCTGGGCACCGTTGAAACCCGAGCCGGCCGGCCTTTGCGCGCTCTTGAACATTACCGCGCCATCCTTAGCGGCGATCCTGGCAACGCGGAGGCTCTCCTCCGGATCGCCAGAATTCAGGAGTCTCTCGGCCAGGTGGCAGAGGCTGAGGCGACCTATCGAAAGGCGCTGGCGGCCGGCGCCAATGGTCCGGCCCTCCTGAATCACTTCGCCTTCTTCCTTGCCGATCGAACTGCAAACTCCGCGGAGGCGCTCGCCCTGGCCCGCCGCGCCCAGCAAGCCGATCCGGGTAATGTGGACTTTCAGGAAACCCTTGCGTGGGCCTCGCTCATGGCAGGACTGCCGCAGGACGCGCTCGCGTTGTTGCGGCCCCTCGCCGCCAAACAGCCTGGTAATCCGTCTTTCCGTTATCACCTAGCCGCCGCGGAACTGGCGGCCGGCAATCGCGCCGGCGCACGCCGCCACGCCGAAGTTGCTCTCGCGGCAAACCCGGCTCCCGAAGAAAAGCGGCGTCTGCTGGACTTGGTTGCCAGAATTGATTCGAAGTAGTAATCGAAGTAGCAGGCGGGACGTATGAGACCGACCTTCGGGATTGCAAACAATGGCGAAGAAGAAGCAATAGGAGGATTCATGCGAGCCACCTTGGTCGGCTCCGTCATCGTGCCGCTGTTACTTGGCCTACCGCTGCAGGCAGGCCCAGCGGAGGACTATACACAGCGGCATCAGATAAAAGCCTTCAAACAGAAGGCATTCGACGTGGCCCACGATCTGCACATCCACTTGTCGCTCCCGGAGAAAACAGATTACAAGAATAAGATCAAGTCCGTGGAGTTGATTTACGCCAAGGGACTGCCCAATCCCGAGAAGAAGACCCCGCCCGTCAATGACGATGGCAGCGTCGACCTGACTTGGAAGGACCTCCAGATCAAGAACTCGGATGCTCGGTTCCTGGTTTCATACCAGATGGTCCTCGAGAGGAAGAACGAGCTAATTACCAAGGCACACTGGACAAAGAAGGGAACCAGAATCAACGACAAGGGGGAGGTCGAAGATTACACCGAATGGGCAGAGATCGCGGTTGCGGCCGGATGGGAGGTGTCTGACCCGGTAAAGTCGGGCGACGTGTGGGCTCACCGCATCACCGTTTTCAATGCGGAAGAATCGGGCGGAGGCAGCTTTTATCTTCCCCGTCTCTATTACTCAGTGATTGAAGACCCGGCGCCCCTTGCGATCGAGACCTTCGACAATTACTCATTCAACAACTTCTTCGACGTCTTTCTCGAACTCGATCCCGGCGAGAGCGTCTACTTTGACGTCTACAGTTCCCGCGCGGACGCTCGTATCCTCGGCAGTTTCGACATTCAGGAGGCCGAGGCGACCGAGGTCTTGATGAACCAGACTTTCGATCACAGCCCGACGGTCCCTGAGCCGATCTATTTCGTCCCGTTGGTGTTTCTGCTGGGCGGCATGTTGTGGCGCCGCAGCCTTAAGCGCCGCGCCGGTGACCGGCTGCGCTTCCCGTGAGAAGGGCGTCCCGCACACTCTACGCGTTCTTCGCGATATCCACCACGTCCCCGAATACGCCGTAGGCCGTCTGCTCCACCCCCGGATCGAGTGACACCGTGCCCACCGTGCCCATGAGGTCGGTGTGCACCAGGAGCAGGTTCGACGTACCGCGGGCCGACGCCAGCAGGTCCGTTTCATCCACTACCTCGGCCCGCACCCGCAGTTTGACGCCCTGCGGTGTGCGCTTCCCGCGGCTCACCAGGACCACCGTTTTACCTTTGGCGCTCAGCTCCGCCATCTTCTCCGGCGTCAGCTTTCCGATGCCTCGCCGATCGACATCGAGCGGAGTCAGCCGCGCGTCCATCAGGACGTTGGCCAACGCCGCCGCCTTCGCCGCCGAGTCCCAGCCGTCCACGTCGAAGGAAGCGTCCGCCTCCGCCACGCCCAACCGCTGAGCCTCGGCGATGCCATCCTCCAGGGACGAACCCCGACGGAGGGCATCGATCACGATCTTGCTCGTCGAGTTCAGTGCGCCCGTGAAGCCCAGGACTTCCACTCCCGGCAGATCGTTGCGAAACATGTTGAACACCGGCGCGCCATCCATGCAGGTGGATTCGAAGCGGAACAGGACGCCGCGGGCCCGTGCTTCGTCGCGCAGCGCCGCGTAGGCATGGGCGATCGGTCCTTTGTTCGCCGTCACGACGTGGAGGCCGCGCGCGAAGGCGGCGCGGATGTGCGAGATCGCCGGTTCACCGCTCGCCGGATTGAGCGTGGTCAACTCCAGGACGATCTCCGGCTCCGCCTCATCCAGAAAGTGCTCGACGCTTGCGAGCGGCGCGCCGAGCGCGGCGTCCGGCTTCAGCCCGTGGGCGCCCACCGCCGTTCCCCGGCGCGTGTGAATCCCACAAATCCGGAAAGGAAAAGCGCCACGCTTCCGTTCGAGGAGCCGCGCGAACGCCTTGGCGACGTTACCGTATCCGATCAGCGCGAGCCGCATCAGAACTTGGGCGCCAGCGAAATCGTGGCCAGGCCGGCCAGGAAGAAGATCATCATCACCGCCAGCAGCGCCTTCACTTTCCCGTCCGCCCCGGCGAACTCCTTCCACACCAGCAAACCCCACAGCGCGCTGATCATCGTCGCGCCCTGGCCGAGCGCGTAGCTGATGGCGGGGCCGACATTCACGCTGGGCGGCGCGCTGGAGGCCACGAAGTTGGAGATGGTGCCCACGCACCAGATCGATCCGCCGACAATGCCCAGCAGGTGTTGCCGGAACGTGCCCCGGAAGTAAGCGGTGAACGGCACCGGTTCGCCTTCCACGGGCAGGTTCATGAAGAAGAGATTGAATATGAACGTGGACGAAAAGACGGCTCCCGCAAACACGAAGCCGACCGTATAGGGTCCCAGGCCGAGCATCTCCGGCTGCTTGCTCATTTCCACCAGCGGATAGAAGGAGCCCATCAGGAGGCCCGCGAATACGCTCAGCAGAATTCCCTTGAGCGCGCCGGGCTTGGCGGAAGCGCGCTTGCCGCGGCTATGGATGGATACCGCGGGTTGCGCCGCGGGCGCTGCCGCTGCACGCAGCTTCGCGTGCGCCTTGTAGGCGAAGGCATCCAACACGATCGCCGCAAGCACCAGCGCGGTGCCGCCGAACAGCATGTACACGTTGCCCTGAGGGTTCAGCGCGTAGTTCCAGACCACGCCGATCACCATTGCCAGGCCGATGCCGACGGGAAACGCCACCGCCAGTCCCGCCACGGCGATGGCGGCCACCAGCAGCATGTTCGCCAGGTTGAAGATCACGCCCGCCAGGAACCCGTAGAAGATGTTCCGCTTGCCGGTGATCGAGAGGTTGTCGAGCACGCTCAGGCCGTCGCCCATGGAACCGAAGGTGAAGGCCAGGACCGCCGCCATCGCCAGGACGCCGAACGAGTAGTCGAAGTAGAACAGTTCGAACCGCCACTTCCCGGCCAGCTTCTGGGTGTTCGCCCATGAGCCCCAGCAGGTCATCGAGAGAATGAGCAACAGCAGGGCGGGCAGGTAGGTCTCGGGGAGGATCATAGGAAAGCCGAGGTTATAACGCTGCGGCGGCGGAGGTCAAGGCGCGCCGGCAAACGAAAAAGCGGCGGAGGCTCTCACCCCCGCCGCTTCCCTGTGATGCGTTCGGCTAGAACTGGATGCGGGCCTGCACCTGAATCCAGCGGTTCGTGGCCGCCGTTTGGCTCAGGATGCGGCCGAAGTTGGTGTTGAACGGGTCCGTGTTCGGTCGCTCCATCTGCGAGCGGTTCTGCAGGTTTAACGCGTCCAGGCGCAATTGCATCGTCACGCCGCCCGCCTCGTCACCCGTGAGCCGGATGTTCTTCGACACGTTGGCGTTCCACTGGTTGGTGGCATCGCCGCGGAGGCCGTTGATACGCGTCGGAAAAACGCGCACGTGATAGCCCGCCGGGCCGCGGTTGGCGGTCCGCTCGAAGTCGGCCGTGTTGAACCAGGTGTCCCAGGTCCGGGTCACGTTCTTGATGTTCTCCAGGTCGCTCCCGTAGTAGAAGAGGTTCCCGAAGTCGATCAGCGGTCCGGGTTGCCATTCGTAGGTGGCGGCGAACTGCCAGCCGCCGAGGATCCCATCCACCAGCCGGTTGGCGGAGCCGAGGTACTTCCGGCCCTTGCCCACCGGCACCGTGTAGATGCCCGTCGCCGTGAAGCGATGGGGCCGGCCGTCGTTTGAGGGCCGCAGCGTGCGTTCCGCGTCGAACTCGTTCAGGAACACGTCCGCGTCCCGGATGTACATGCCGTTGTAAGCGAGGTTGATGTTCCAGCCCTTCGAGAAGCGTTTCTCGAATGAGATCTGGGTCTCGTGGGTACGAGTGTACGCCGACGCCTCACTGTTGTCCGTGAGGCCGTTGATGTTCGGGAACGGGCGCATCAAACGGTTCCGTGCGATGATCCGGCCCGTGAAGAACCCGTTCGAGTTCATGTCGGCCCACACCAGCGGGGAAAAGTCCTGCTGCCGGAAGTTGCCGACGAAGAACGGGTTCGTAACGTTGGCGTTGAGCAGGGTCTGCGCCGATTCGTTTCGCGTCAGCCCGGTGACGTAGAACTGCTGGGGCAGCGGCTGCAGCGGGCGTCCGGGCACGTTGCCCTGCGTGGAGAACTGCGAAATCCGGTCCGACCGCGTGCCCACGTACGAGGCGTTGACCACCATGTCGGCGCCGAACTGCCGCTGAATGCCCACCTGCCAGCGCTGCTGGCGCGGGTGTGGCGTGTCCCACGCCGTGAAGCCGAAGCCCCGGCCCTGATACGCCATCGCGCCCAGCGCCTCGCGCGTCGGGATGTCGAAGCGCGTGCCGTCGGCGCGAACCGGGAACGGGTCATTCAGCAGACTCCGGAAGTTCGCCGGATTGGCATTGGCCGGATACGGCGCCGTCGTCGAGCCCCAGGTCTGTCCGAAGTCGTTCGACACGATCATGTTCGTGGAGCGCGAAAAGCCGAACTGGTTGGGTCCGTAGTTCATCACGTTCAGGGTGTCGAAGAAGATGCCATAGCCGCCGCGCAGAACCGTTCGCGAGTTGACTTGGTAGGCCACGCCCACGCGGGGCAGCCACATCAGCTCCGGCCGGTACAGCATGCGCGAGGCGCCGCCCGCGCCGACGTACGTGTTCCCGCCGATCACCTTGAAGTCCTGCGCCGAAACCTGGGGAATCGGGTTCGCGGCATAGGCCGCTTGCGCCGGACCGGTGAGCGGCGTGCTGGCAGTCGGATCGAAGTTCCCGACCATGCGGTTGTAGCGTTCCGTCGCGCCGCGCTCGTATTCCATGCGCAAGCCCAGGTTGATCGTCAGCTTGCTGGAAACGCGCCAACTGTCCTGGAAGAACCAGCCGTAGTAGGGAGTGTGCGTGGCAAAGGTGTCGTTGGTCGCGACGCTTCCGCCCGACGGGATGCCGAGGATAAAGGCCGCCCAGGACAGCCCGAGGTCCGTGGCGGGCGTCAGCCCGTCGTCGTTCCGTCGCAGGAAGTTCTGGTTGAAGCTAAAGTTGCCGCTCGTGTTGCCGCCGCCCCCACCGGTGCGGAACTGGTTGCGATTGTCGAAGGCGGCGCGGAAGGAGTGCTTGCCGCGGATGAACGTTCCCTCGAGCTTCATCGTTGCCTGGCGGGTGCGGGTCCAGTTGGTGAAGCCGCCCGGGCTGGCCGTGCTGTAGCTGTTCGTCCCGAACGTCATCTGCGGCAGCAGCGCCAGGGCGCCCGCTTTTTCGTCCATGTACGCCGGAAGCCCGACGCTGGTCGGCTTGAACTCTAGCGCCTTGGGCTGAATGTTCCCCTCGCGGAACTGGTTGATCGCGACGTTGAAGTTCCAGAGCGTGGTCGGCGTCTGCGTATACACAAGGTCAATGTTGCCGCCCTTGTTGTTCCTGACCAGTCCGTTCAGGTTCAGCCCGCGCGCCGTTTCGTACACCCAGTCGGCGCGGTCTTCGGGACCGAAGTTGTTAATCGACCACCGGCCGAACATCCGCCACCGGTCGCTGATCTGGTAATCGACGCGGTTGGAGTAGGCGTAATAATCCCAGTTGTAGGGAGTCTGCGACGCCAGGTAGTTGTTGATCGGATCCGCCCCCGCATCGAGCGTGACGTTGGGCAACGGGTAGATGTCGCGATAGGTGTTGTACGACGGGTTTGCGAACCGCGCCCGGGGAATGATGTTGTTCGGGAACGGGGTCCGGATGAAGTTGTTCGGACGGGCCGGGTCGCGCGTGATCGTGGTCGGATCGTGAATGATGTAGCGCGCTGGGCTGTTGCGCACCTGCAGCAGGTCGCTGAAATCGCCCTCGCGGTTCTTGAGAGTGGGCACCGTGCGATTGAAAGTCGAGGCGTCCTCCACCTTCACGTCCTTGAACGCGTTGTAGGTGAAGAACCAGAAGAGGCGGTTCTTGCCGTTCACGATCTTCGGAATCATCACCGGCCCGCCGCCCGAGGCGCCCCAGTTGTTCGACCGGCCCGTAGGCTGCTTATCCGTGGCCCGGAGCTGATTGGCTAGCGTCGTGTTGCCCGCCGCGTCCGCCGCCGCGATCCGGCGGAAGTAGTTCTGCTTCACGAAGAACGGCGTGCCCTGCCACCGCTGCTGCCAATGCTGCCAGGTGGCCGTGCCGTGGAAGCCGTTGGTCCCGGACTTCGAGATCATGGTGATCGCCGCGCCCGAGGATTGCCCGATGCCCGCGTCGAAGTTGTTGGTTTCCACCTTGAACTCGGCGATCGCGTCCGTGTACGGCAGATACGCCGTGCGGCGCCCCGGGCCCTGGTTCGGCGAGCCGTCGAGCGTCCACGCGTTGCCGCCGATGTTGCCGCTCACCGAGTAGTCCGAGCCGCCCGCGTTCGAGTGCAGCGCGAGATAGTTGTTCACCCCGCCGGTCTGCACGCCGGGGCTCAGCTTCACCAGCAGCATCGCGCTGTTGCCCATCACGGGCAACTCCATGAGCGACTTGTTGTCGATCACGCGGCCCGTCGAGACGGCGTTCGTTTCGAGCAGCGGCGCTTCGCTGGTTACTGAAATCGTTTCCGTGAGCCCGCCCACTTCGAGCGCCAGGTTGATTTCAATGCGTGACGACACAGGCAGCACGATGCCCTTGCGCAACAGCTTCTTGAAACCTTGCATCTCGGCTGTGATCTCGTACGGGCCGGGCATCAGCAGGTTGCCTTCGTAGTAACCCCGGTCGTTCGTCTTGATGGTCTGTGTGACGCCCGTTTCGGCGTGGCGCAGCACCACCGTGGCACCGACGACCGATGCTCCTTGCGGATCGAGTACCCGCCCGAAGAGCATCGATCGCGTCTCCTGGGCAAAAAGACCAAATGGAAGCAAGCACAGCAGCAGCAAGGCCGCGCGCAGCGGACGCATCATGGATAACCTCCCCGTTAGCAAATCACGCGTTGCGGAGCAATATATCCTATTTCGTCCTGCGGTGCAAACCGAAATCGTACAAAAAGCGGAAGCGCCGGAGCGCCCGGGCACATCGAAGCGCAATCCCTGGAGTCGAAGTTTCGCTCAGGAGCGCCGCTTCTTCGCCTCGTTCTCCGCCACGCGGGCCTTCACCAGCTTGGTCACCAGCGCTTTGGGCAGCGGTTTGTCCGCTGCGAAACGGATGCTGCCCTTTGAGGTGTCGTAGCCCGCGAGGTCCGTGCGGAATCCGTCGAATGTCGTCGCGCTCATCACCGTGAAGCTGCAATGGTTGCTGAACGCCGCGAAGCCCACCAGCATGCCCTTGTACTTGTATGCCGGCATGCGGTAGGTCACTGTTTCCACCGTCCCGGCGGGAACGGCGGCAAGGATCATCGCGCGCAGCTTGCCGAGTGTGGTGCGCGCGGGTTCCGGTAGGGCGGCCAGATACTCATCGACAGTCATGGCTTCCGGTCAGGACGAGGTCTTCGCC
>DALYJJ010000029.1:45553-52237 GCA_031969915.1 Bryobacteraceae bacterium
ATCCATGCGCGCAGTTCGCCGATCATCTTGTCGCGCACGGTGATGAATTGCGCGTTCTCATACTGGTTCACGCGCTCGCGCGCATCGCCCTTCAGGTCGAAGAGTTCGTTCGGCCCTTCGCCCTCGTTGCGCAGCACCAGCTTGTACCGAGTATCGCGCGCCATTTCCGTGTTCCGGAAATGGCCGAACACCGTGGTCGGCCAGACTTCCTTCTTCGGAAGCGGCAATCCTCGCGCCGGGGTCAGAAAACTCTTGCCGCACAGCTTCCGCGCGGGCGGCGTCACGCTTGCCGCTTCGCACAGCGTGGGCATCACGTCGTAGAAGGAGATCATCTCCGGCCGCACGCCCTCCACGGGAATGCGGCCCGGCCAGCTCCAGATCATCGGCACCTGCATCACCTCGTCGTACATGTTGATTGGGTCGGAGGCCAGGCCCTTGCTCCAGAGCCCGTGCCGCCCGTGCAGATAGCCGTTGTCGCCGGTGAAGATCACCAGCGTGTTCTCCCACAGCTTCTTGTCTTGCAGTTTCCGGATGAGCAGAGGGAGTTGGTCGTCCAGCGCGCTCACCGACGCCGCCGCCTTCCGCAGGTTGCCCACGATGTCGCTGAGCATTTCCTTTTCACGCAGCGCGTTGGATGCCGGCTTTTCCCAGCCCACGGTATCGAAGCTCGTCTTCGCGTAGAGGTCGTAGTACTTCTGCGGATGTCCGCTGTACGGCGTGTGCGGATTCAGGTAGCCGACCGTGAGGAAAAACGGTTTGCCCGCGCTCTGCTGGTCGAGGAACTCCGTCGCCCGCCGCGTCATGTGATCGGTCAGGTAGCCTTGCTCCTGAACCCGTTCGCCGTTCAGGAACATCTCGGGATCGGTGTAACTGCGCGAGCCGCCGGACATCGTGTAGCTGTAGGAGAAGCCGTGGCCCGGCTTCGTGTCTCCGCCCAGATGCCACTTGCCGACGTAGCCGCAGTTGTACCCGGCGCCGGCTAGCAGATCGGAAATCATCGTTTCGTTGGCGAACGAGGCGGGCGGCGCGGCCTGTCCTTGCGGAGGGTTCTCGATGGGCTCGGCCGTGAGGAAGTCTTGGATCCCATGCTGGCGCGGGACGCGTCCGGTGAAGAACGTCGCCCGGCTCGCCGAACAGATCGGCGTGGTCACGAAGCTGTTGATGAACCGGACGCCGCTGCGTGCGAACCGGTCGATATTCGGCGTGCGAATCTCCTGGTTCCCGTAGCAGCCCAGCATCCACGCGGCCAGGTCGTCGGCCATGATCACCAGGACGTTGGGCCGCTCGGGCGCGCCCCGGCGTTGAGCGAAGATCGGCGCGGCGGCGGCCGCGCCCAGGAAACTGCGGCGGGTGACTGACATCGGTTTCACCCTCCAGAATAACGCCTGCGGAGTCCGCCCCCGCCAGCCGCTTACGGGCGCGGCGGCAGCGGCGGGTAGTTCAGATCCTCGGTCAGGAACTCAGGCGACTCGAACAGGTCCCGACCGAAGACGGGACGGACCAGCGGGTTCGCGTTGAAGAACTGCCGTCCGCCGGATTGAATGAACCCCAGCGCCTCCTGCTGCGCGGCCAGCGCGATGACCGCCCCCGCCAGGTCCAACACGTTCACCGTATAGGCGTGCGCGTTGCGCGACAGCCGGGGAACGGCGGCGCGGGCCAGGTCGTGCCGGTAGACGCGCGTGGTGTCGCGCATATTCGCCGCCCGCACCAGCGCGGTTTGCACGACGTTCGGAACGGTCTCATCGCCGATGCCGTACATCCACAAAACGTTCTTGATCGGCGTCCCAGGCAGCGTGGACGACTTCAGATGCGGTGCGAAGGACAGCGGATCGCCTGCCGCGTGCAGCCATTCCAGCCGCTCGAAGACCTCCTGAAACTCCGCCGCGCGGCGCGAAGAAAGCACCCGCACTTCGCGATATCGGAGCGGCCACTCGTCGTCGAAATCGCCGCTGGTATCCACGATCGGAGGCTGCCGCACACGGAGAATTCCCAGCGCCAGTTCCCGGTACGAGCGGCTGAGCCGCGCCAACTCGACCACCGTCCCGCCGCCCTCCATGAGCACGGAAAGCGGTACGTCCGGCTCCACCGCGGAGAAGATCGTTCCGTACAACGAGCCGAGCGACTGCCCCATGTAGTAGATCCGGTTCGGATCGAAATCGGGGGAGCCGTCGCCGTCGATATCCAGGCCCTGCCGGAGCAGGCGCGTGAACTGCATCAGGTCCAGGGCCGTCTGCCGCAGGCAATCGCGCATCGCCACCGCTAATGGCCCCGGAACAACGCAGCCTTCAAACGGTCCGTACTGCCCGTCGCCGTCGAAGTCCACGCCGCGGCCCGCCGCCGGTATGGTCACGGTGGTTCCGTCGCGGAGGTCGAAGGTAGCGCGGCTCTCCGGCCCTGAACCGTGGCCGAAGGCGTTGATCCCGGCCACCGCGTAGCCCGCGGGCACCATCGTCAACGCCGCCGCGCTCGGCCCGCCGAAGCGGCTGTCGCCCAGGCCGTGGCCGAAGATCACGATCGGATAGCCCCCCGCCGGCTTCGCCGAACTGGGCAACCATGTGTGAAAGCCGATCGTCTCCGCGGCCGCCGGCAAGGCCGCCCGCTCTCGCGTCGGCGCGTGCGCAATCGTGAGGTCGCGCCCGAGCCACCGCGGGGACCGGAAGGATCCGAAGGCGATGGCGCGGACACCCTGGACCAAGCCGAGCGGCAGCGTGAAATCCTCCGTTGGCGCCGCCGGGCGCAGCGAAATCTGCCGCCGATACGTCAGCCGCGCGATGTCCGCCAAAGGGAACACACTGCGGCCGGCCGGGCGTTCGAAGCCCAACGGCGAGTTGCCCAGCGCGGCTCGAGCCGACTCCATCCACGCCGACGTCGACATGGTCGTAAACAGCGCCGCTCCGGCGATACCGGACGGGTTCGGACCCGACACCGCCTGGATCATGTTGATCTCATCGCGCAGATTGCGGCAGTAGCGGTTCGGGTTCCGCACCAGGCACTCGGTGAACTCCGGAGCGGCCTGCACCGGCTCGCCACGCGTGTCCCGAACGCCGTCCGTCACCAGCAGAATGTAGCGCCGGTGTTGGTCGAGATGGGCGTCGGGCTTGAACGAAGCCGTGTGCGAGAACGGATCCCAGACTGGCTGGTTGATGGGAATCACCTGGTAGTAGCGGTTGATCCCATACTCCTCTTCGGTGGTGTTTTCGAGCGCCACCAGCACCATCCCCTGCCGCAGCGTGTCCGGATCGATCGGCCCGGAGAACGACACCCGCATGCGCGGGAATCGGTTGAAGCCGTCGAGTTCGTTGAGCGCCTGCACTTCCACGCAGTCGGTGGGAAACTGGCGGCACAGGGGAACCGGCAGGTTCACGCGGCGGCCCGTCTTCTGGCGGGCGTCGGAGACCGTGAACGCGTCCGAGGGGAAGGGACCGGGCGCGGGGTCGTCGGTGCTGAAGCGCACCGTGACCTGTGCGGCGGCTGCCGCGGCGAAACCGGCGAGGAGACAGAGGAGTTTCATAGGACGTCGGCGAATCCACTCTTGAGATGCTTGAATACCAGGCCGCCGAGCGCGAACACGCCCACGGCATACAACGTGAGAATCGCGAGTTCTTCCAGGTCGGGCAGCTTGTGCGAGAGCATGCGCTCGCGGTAGGCGGTCACCACGTGCGCCATCGGGTTCAGCTTCACCAGGAACCGGAACCCCTCCGGCATCTGACTCGCGTCGATGAAAATCGGTGTGAACCAGAACCAGCCGGTGAGGATCACAATCACTACGTGCGCAGTGTCGCGAAGGTACACCTGGAGCGCGGCGAAGATCCAGCCGAAGCCCACCGCCAGAAAACCCGTGAGGAGCATGTAGACCGGCAGGAACACCACCATCGCGCTGGCGTAATGCAGCCACAGCGCTACCATGACGATCACCAGAACCACCGCCAGGGCGTGCGTGAGCAGCGCCGAGAGAAAGATCGAAACCGGAATCAGTTCTGAGGGAAACACCGTCTTGGTGATCAGGTTCTGGTTCTCCAGCAGCGAGTTCGCCGAGCGCTGCACCGTCTCCTGAAAAAGCAGCCACGGCAGGTAGCCGCAAAACAGGAACACCGTGTAGTTCTGAGTCAGCGCGTCGGGCGGCGGCGGCACCTTCAGGCACCACTGGAATACGAAGGTCCAACTCAGCAGCAGGACCAGAGGATGAATCAGGCCCCAGAGCCATCCCGCGGCCGAGCCCACGAAGCGGGTCTCGAAATCGCGCCGCACCATCTGATAGAGCAGCGTCCGTCGCGCATAGAGGGTCCGGAGAAAGCCGGCTCCGGGGATTGCCGGCGAGGAGGAGGCCATCGCTCTCACCGTAGCACGCGGTACTCGATCTTCCGAATTGCCCCCAGCGTGTTGTAGGAAGCGAAACCGAGCGGCGCCATCAGTTTCGTTTCGCCGTGGCGCAGTCCGATGCTCCGCCCTTCGATGTTCACGTCCACCACTCGCTGATCGTCGATCCAGGCGCTGATGCGGCCCGGCGTCACCCGCACGCGGACCACATACCAACGTCCGGTTTCGAAGGTGAAGTACTGGCGGGTCTCGTTCTCCGACGCGTCCCACCCGTCGATGCTCGAAAGTCCGACAATGTCGCCGCCCCATCCGCCCGTCACCAGCGTGCAGTGCGACTCGCCCACGGGAAAGGTCACCGTCGCGAAGAAGTCCCCGCCGCCCCGCCGCGCCGCCACGTACCGGATTTCGTAATTCGTCCGCGGGAAGGTCTCTGTGCGCGTCACACCCGTCATCGGATTGCCGTACCCGAGCAGCAGCGCGCCGCCTTCCACCTTCACCGCGCCGCGCCCCGTGAACGGCGTTTCTTTCCACCCCGCCAGGCTCTTTCCATCGAAGAGGGGACGCCATTCCTCCTGCGCGGAGGCCGCGCACGCCGCACACGCCAGGAGGGCCAAGCAACGCAAAGGCACCATTTCGCTCGGACTATACCACGCGCGAAACATCGACGAGGTACATCTGGCGGCCGTTCCCGCCGTGCGTCGAATCGATGATCACGCTCCTGCCGTCCGGGCTCGATCGCGGATGCAGATCGCAGCGCCATTCGCCGGCATACTCCTTCGGCGAATGGAACCTGCCCAGGTCCACTCGTCGTGCCGTATCCACTTCATAGAGGTACAACTGCTGCATTCGCGCCGCATCCGGATAGGTGTCGTTCAGAATCCAGCGGTTCCCCGGAAGGTACGTGCAATGCCCGTTGCGTGTCATCACATCCTTGCCGATAACTTCCACCCGATCGGACTTGTCGGTGTATAGGTAGAACTTCTCCCCGTGCGAAGGATGTTTCGCCCAGGCGAGTATCGTTGCCGCATCGCGCCACACGAAGTGCGATGTGCCGCCGTAGGGGTCCGTAACGTAGAGATCTCCGCCCTCCGCGTTTGCCGTGAACAGCCTCGTCCCGAAGCCTGCGCCCTGCGCCGGTCCACGCCAACGGTGCAAGCAGATGAACCGCTTCCCGTCGGGCGAGTGCAGCAGGTGGTTGAACCAGTGCTTCGCCGTGGGCTCCCACGGCGAGTGCAGGTTCGGCGTGCGGGCCGCGTCGGCGAACGAGATTAACAGGCGGCTCGCGCCGGTCTTCAGATCCAGCCGCCACAAGCCGGATTGCTCGGGCGCCAGTTCAGCCTCGAAGGGATCCGGTATGCCCGCATACCCGTAACCCGGCCGCGTCTGGTTCAGCCGCCGGAAGTCCGGATACACGGCCCAACCTCCGTCCGGGCTCACACTGTAGATCGGCGCCGGCAGTGTGCGGCGTCTTCCGCTCTTGACGTTCACGATATGGCACACGAACGCGCCGTCCACGCGGTCGTTCCAGATCACCTCGTCCCGCGACCCGGGCAACCACTGCAGCATGCAGCCCTGCTGCCAGTTCCAGGCCTTGGACCGCCCCAGCTCGGTCCAGCGATCGCCGTCCCCGAGATCGACCATCCCTACGCGGATCTCATCGGCGGCGCGCGGCGAACGGTGCTCGAAGTCAACTTCGTTTGCCAGTACGAATCGACCCGAAGGATCGAACTGCAACTTGTCGTAGTAACCGAACCAGTGATGCTTCGGGCCCTTCGTGATCGCCCGGACCGGAGCCTCCCCGCGCGCAGGCGCCGTTGTTGCCGCGAGCGCCGCCGCGCAGAAGATCCTCCGGGAAACCGTCATAACAAGCCGTGCTCCCGCGCCAGCTTCAACGCTTCGATCGCTGCGCCGCGCGCGCCCGCCGTGTCGCCGTTGGGCATGATGTGAATCGGGATGTCACGCTGTTCCGCCCGCTGCGGCGGCATCGCCCTGCGGATTTCGGCCAGGAACCAATCCTGGAACTCCTTGCCCGTTTCAATCGCTCCGCCGCCCACAATCAGCGCATCCGGATCGAACGTGTTGATCATCTCGTCGAAGAAGAGGCCCAGCGCGTGCGCCTGCGCGCGGAATACGCTGCGCGAAACGGGGTCGCCCTTCTCGGCCATGCCGCGAACCAGCTTGGCCGCTTTGTGAAGGTCGCCCATCTTCGCCAGTTCATGGTCCGGCGCGGCCTTCAGGAAATACGGCAGCAGCGTCTTCTCGATCGCTGTGAGCGAACACATCGATTCCAGATCGCCCACCCGCCCGCAGTTGCACTGCGGCACGATGCCCTCCACGCCGGCGATCGATTGATAGGGGATGAGCACG
>DALYJJ010000030.1:0-52143 GCA_031969915.1 Bryobacteraceae bacterium
CGGCCGCTCCACGGGATAGATGTGCGTCTGGATGCGAATTTCCATGGGGTAGATGATCCAGCGGTCACCGGTCCAGAGCTGCACTTCCAGACGGAAGCGGCCCACGGGCGCGTCCGGGGGCACGAACACGTCCAGCCAGAAGGACTGCGTCTTCTGGTTGGCGATGGCGCGGCCGGGGTCGGCGATCTTGCCGGTATAGGGCAAGGGCACGGGCTCCAGTTTGTCGGGCACCCAGCCGTCGCCCGCCTTCGCGTAGATCTCCCGATAGAGGGCCGCTTTCACCGTGTTGTCCGGATTCTGTGCGATGTGAATGGTGAATTCGCGTTCGAGCGGGAACTCCACCAGCAGGCGGTAGGACGTGAAGCCGTTGCGGCCCACGGCGGGGGAGAGGATTTCTCGCGGTTCTCCGGTCCGGTCCTGCCGCACCGTCTCGCCGAACGGATCGACGCGCGAATACTCCGACCGGACGGTAAGCGATTGCGCGGCCACCGGCGCAGCCGCGCAAAGCAGATAGAGCAGACCTTGTTTCACGCCAGGTCGTACTTCTCTTGATGCAGCGCCGGATCTCCGACCACGATCACCGGCCGCCGGAGGATTCCTTCCAACTCCTCCAGATACTGGTTGCCGGTCGACTTCAGCAGCTTGGCCACCTCCGGGTGAACGCGCAGCATGCAGTCCTTCTGATCCTCCACGGCGCGGGCGATCTTCTGGGCTTCCTGGAGGATCTCGCCCACGACCGTGCCCACGCTCTTCACGTAGCCGGCGCCTTCGCAGTAGGGGCAGGGCGAGCAGAGGGTGCGCTCCAGGCTTTGCTTGACGCGCTTGCGGGTGATGGCGACCAGGCCGAAATCGTTAAACTGCAGGATCTTGTAGGGGGCGCGGTCCGAGCGCATGGCCTCTTCGAGGGCCTGCATCACCTTCTGGCGGTTCTTGCGCTCATCCATGTCGATGAAGTCGACGACGATGATCCCGCCGAGGTCGCGCAGACGGATCTGCCGCACGATCTCCTTCACCGCTTCGGTGTTGGTCTTGACGATGGTGTCCTCCAGGCGGTTCGACTTGCCGACGAACTTTCCGGTGTTGACGTCGACGGCCACCAGCGCCTCAGTCTGGTTGATGACGATATAGCCACCGGATTTCAGCCAGACCTTGGGACGGAGCGCCTTCTCCAACTCCTGCGTGACGTTGAAGGCGTCGAAGATCGGGGTGGGCCGCGTGTAGAGCTTGATCTTGCTCACCATGTTCGGCTGGAATCGCTGCGCGAAACGGAGCACGCTCTCGTAGATCTCTTCGCTGTCGGTCCAAACCGACTTGAACTCGTCGCTCGCCTGGTCGCGGAGGATGCGCTGCACGATTTCGAGATCGTGATAGATCAAGGCAGGGGCGGGCCGGCTCTCGGCCTTCTGGCGAATGTCCAGCCAGAGGTTCACGAGGTACTGCATGTCGGAGGCGAGATCCTGCTCGCTCTTCCCCTCGCCGGCGGTGCGCATGATGAACCCGCCGGGCATGCCCGCGCGGTGGGCCTGCAGGATGCGCTTCAGGCGCAGCCGTTCTTCGTCGCTGCCGATCTTGCGGGAGACACCCAGGTGCTCCACGGTCGGCATGTAGACTACGTAGCGGCCGGGCAGTGCGATGTGCGACGTGATCCGCGCGCCCTTCTGGCCCAGGGGCTCCTTGGCGATCTGAACCAGGATTTCCTGGCCTTCCTTCAATAGCTCAGTAATCGAGGGCTGCGCGGCACGGTCGTCGCGCTCGCGACGTTCCGGACGCTCCGGGCGCTGTACGGTCTTGGCCGGCGGCGGGGCATCGGCGCGCGGTTCGCTGCGCGGGGGCGGCGCGGGTTGCTCGGCGCCTTGCTGGGGGCCGCCGAAACCGCCGCGGCCGCGGCGCCGCATGCGCCGGCCGCCGGGTCCGCGATGCGGATACCGTCCGCCCTGTTCGCGGAGGGTGGCGGTGAGGCTCTGGGGCATGCGTGCGGGCTCAGGGGCTTCGGGATCGTCGCCGGTGGACTCGGGCGCGGGCTCTTCACCGGAAGCCTCGGCTTCCCCGGCCTCGGCGGCATCCTCGCCTTCGATTTCGGCCTCGAGGCCGGCGCTATCGCCGGACGGCTCGGCTTCCTCGTCCAAGGCCTCGCCGGCCAGATCGTCCTCAGGCTCGGCGACATCGGCGAGCGCCTTCTCGTGGATGGCCTCCCGCAGCAACTCCGCCGCCTGCGCCAGTTCCTCTTCGTCCACTTCGGGCTCGGCTTCGGCTTCAAGTTCAACTTCAACTTCCGCTTCCGGCACGGATGCGGGGGCCGGCGCCGGCTCCTCGGCTTCGGCGGGTTCCACCGCGGCGCGCTTCTCCTCTTCCGCCTCTACCTGGTCGAGGATCGCCATCGACAACTCGTCGCCGGCGGCCTCGTCTTCGGCGGCGATGTCATCGCCGGGTCCATCGGCGGAAGCTTCGGCGTCGGTTGCGGCCGGTTCATCCTCCTCGCTCCCATCGTCGCGGCGATACTTGGCGAGCGATTCGCCGGGCAGCACCATGAAGTCGTCGTCCGTGGCGGGCGCGGCTTCGCTTGCCACCGGCTCCTCGGACGGCTCGGCGGAAGCGCTGGCGTATTTCGAATCGGGGAAGCCCCGGCCTCGTCCGCGCCGGCGCCGGCCCCGCCGTCCGCCACCTGCGCCGCCGCCGCCGCGGCGGTCTCCGCGGTCCTCGTCGGTGCGTTCCTGGGGGGGCGCCGCGGCCGCTGCCGGCTTCTCACTCACCAGTCCGGGCAGCGTTTCCGCGCCGCTGGTGATACTGAGAGGCGCGATGGGGGCTTCGCGCTCGGGGCGCTCGGGGCGCTCGGTACGCTCGGTACGCTCGGGGCGGTCGCGATCCCCTCGGTCGCGGGCTTCCGGGCGTTCGCTGCGCTCGCCACGTTCGCTGCGTTCTCCACGGTCGCCACGGTCGCCACGGTCTCCGCGCTCGCTGCGCTCGCCGCGTTCACCGCCACGCTCGGCGCCGCGCTCGCGGCGGCCACCCTTCTCTTCGGGCAGGGTGTCGTACTCTTCGTTCTCTTCGAAGAAGTCCGAGACGTAGAGGAAGGTATCGCGTTCCAGGCCCAGATCGACGAACGCCGACTGCATGCCGGGCAGCACGCGGGTGACGCGGCCCTTGTGAATACTGCCCGCCAACGAGTATTCGTTGGCGCGTTGGAAGAAGACTTCCACGAGTTGGTCGTCTTCGAGGATCGCCACCTTGGTTTCGTGGCGATTGGAGGAAATCACTAACTCTTTGCTCATTCAACGCTCCACGGCGGCGGGCCGGGCGCTTGGCGACGTTGAGAGGCGGGCTGCTGTTCTGTCGCGCTTAGGCGGGGTGATTCTCCCGCCCGTTCCGCGAGTTCCTTGAAACCTGTTGGGGGCCGAAAGCCGCCCGGCCGGGGATGCCGGCCGGGTGTGGACGGAGCGAATCTCGGAAACGTCCGCTGACAGCCCGAAAGGTGACGGCGCTCGTTGCAGCGCATTCTCGGCGCGTCGCCGTCACCCTCGAAACACTCTACAGAACTTTGGGCCAAACTCTCGCAATCCAGGCGCACCCGATTGCCGCTAATTCACAAATCTCCGGAGCCGGACATTGTTCACCAGCCCCAACATGACAAAAAACGAGATGGTGCTCGAACCGCCCGCACTCATCAAAGGCAACGGAATGCCGGTGACCGGCATCCTTCCCACTACCATCGCCACGTTCACGAAAAGGTGAAACAACAGCAGCGCGGCGACGCCCATGCAGATATAGATCCCCGCCCGATCGGGCGACATCTGGGCGTTCTGGACGATCTTCATCAACAGCACAAAGTATAAACCTAACGCAACCACGACGCCTACAAATCCGTGTTCCTCGCCGAAGGCGGAGAAGATGAAGTCGGTGTGCGGCACGGGGATGAATTGCAACTGGGTCTGGGTGCCCCGGGTGACACCCTTCCCCCAAACCCCGCCGGCGCCGACGGCGATTTTCGACTGAATCACCTGGTAGCCCGATTCGAGCGGGTCGCCCTCGGGATCGAGGAACGAGATCAGCCGCGCCTTCTGATAATCCTTCATATAGAACTGCCAGGCGAGCGGCAGCATCAGCACGAAGACCACGACGATCACCACCGCGTACTGCCAGCGCAGCCCGGCCAGGAACACGCCGATGGCCAGGATGGGCAGGTAGCAGAGCGACGTGCCGAGGTCGGGCTGCTTCATCACCAGGACCATGGGAACGCCCACCATGGCGCCGAGCTTCGCGAAATCGATCAGTTCCAGTTGCTCGGTTTTGAGGTCGCTCAGGTAGCGGGCGATGAAGAGCACGAGGGCCAGTTTGACGAACTCCGAAGGCTGGAGGTGGAAGCCGGCGAAGAGCGGAATCCAGCGTTTGGAGCCGAAAACGGTCGCGCCCAAGGCGGCCGTGACGATCAGCAGCAGCACGCAGACCGCGTAGAACAGCGGGACCTGTTCCATCAGCCAGTGATAATCGAACTTGGTGACGACCCACATCACCGCCATGCCCGCGGCGACATAGACGATCTGCTTCCACCAGGCGTCGCTCCACTTGGTGGCGTAGGTGGCACTGTAGATCTGCAAAACCCCGAGCCCGCAGATGGCGAGGGTGATGGTGAGCAGCGTCCAGTCGAGGTCGCGGATCGAGCGGTAGGCCGCCATGCTACCTCAACATCACCTGGGACAACAGCTCCGGCGGCATGTCCCGGCGGGCTTTCTTATCGAAGTGCGCTTTGATCACGTCGCGCACGATGGGCGCGGCGAGGTTGCCGTGCTCACCGTTCTCAAACAGCGCGACGACCACGATTTCCGGCGATTGTTTGGGAGCGAAGCCGACGAACCAGGCGTTGTCCTTCAAGGTGTGGCTCTTCTGGCTCTTCAGATAGTCGTTCGAGGCGAGCTGCGCGGTGCCCGTTTTGCCGGCCACTTCGAGGCCTGGAATGCGGGCGCGGACGCCGGTTCCTCCGCCGTTGACCACGGCGGACATGCCTTCGATCACGCGATTGATGTTCAGGAAGTCGACGGTCATCTTCGCGGCCGGCTCGAACTTGCGCTGTTCCTTCACGAGGTGGGGCCGCATGACCACACCGCCGGTCGCGATCCCGCCCGTGGCCACGGCCAGTTGCAGCGGGGTCACCGTGAGCGCGCCCTGTCCGATGGAGACGGAGATCGTCTCGCCCGCGTAGTACTTTTCACGGAAGTTGCGCACTTTCCACTGGCTCGAGGGGACCACGCCCGCGGCCTCACCCGGCAGGTCGACTCCGGTCGCGCGTCCCATTCCCAGCGCCTCGGCGTAGCGGGCGATGTTGTCGATGCCGAGCTTGTTGCCGACGTTATAGAAGTACACGTCGCAGGACTGCGCCATCGCCCGGTGGAGGGAAACGCGTCCGTGGCCCTTTTTCTCGTGGCACTTGAAATAGCGGCCGTAGAACGTGGCGCCGCCGCCGCAGCTCACGGCGAAGGACTCGTCGATGGTTCCGGTTTCGAGCCCTGCGAGCGCCATGATGGGCTTGAACGTTGAGCCTGGCGCCAACTGTGCCTGAATCGCGCGGTTGAGCATGGGCCGGTAGGGGTTGTCCATGATCTCCCGCCAGTCCGAGGGCCGGATGCGTCCGGCGAACTTGTTCGGGTCGAAGGCGGGCCGGCTGACCATGGCGAGGATCTCGCCGTTGCGCGGATCGTAGGCCACCACGGCCCCGCGCCGGTTCTCCATGGCCAATTCCGCGACGACCTGCAGGTCGAGGTCGATGGTGAGTTGCAGGCTGCGGCCCGGCACTGCCTCTTTCGTGGAGAAGACCTGCCGCTGGTTGCCCCGGCTGTCTACGATCACGCGCCGCTGCCCGTCGACGCCCATCAGCGTATCGTTGTATTGCCGCTCCAGGCCGAACTTCCCGACGATGTCGCCGGAATCGAAGCGCGTGAATTCGAGGCTATTCAACTCCGTCTCACTGACTTCGCCGACGTAGCCGATGAGGTGCGCCGCGAGCCCGCTGGCCGGGTACAGGCGCCGCTGCTCCTCGATGATTTCCATCTCCGGGAACGCTTCGCGGTGCGACTCGACGAACGCCAGTTGGCCCGCGGTCAGCGCCTCCTTAATGACGATCGGCTCGTACTTGGGGCGCTTGCGGAAGCGGCGCAGGCGGGCGGCCAACTCGCCGTAATCGAGGTCCAGGCCTTCGGCGATGGGCTTCAGGTGCTCCTCGTTCAAGTTCTCGCGCGAGAGCAGCAAGCTGAAGCTGGACTTGTTGTCGACAATCACGCGCCCGTCGCGGTCCAGGATCTTCCCGCGCGGCGCCAGGATGGGCACGGACTTGATGCGGTTCTTCTCGGCGCGCTCGTGGTAAACGTCCTCGTTCTGAACCTGCAGCTCCCAGAATCCCGCGATCAGGAAGAGAAACACGGCCACGGTGGCGTACTGGAACACGGCCACTTTTCCAGACGCAAAGTGTTTGTCCTCACGGAAGCGGCCGTGAGGCGGAGCGGGCGATTCGGGTTGGGCAGGGACCAGTGACACGGCGCCGGGCTAAGCCGTCTCCTTCAGTTTATCCAATACCGCGAACAGGGGAAGAGAAACGATGGCGTTGAGGAGGCCAAAAATCCCGGCCTGGGTGTAATCGAAGTCCACCATCTGGTTGAGCAGAGCCCTGGTCATGACCCAGTAGAAGAACTGGTGGAAGGCGAAGAAGAACAGGCTCAGGAAGAACCGCAAGGCGTAGTTGTCAACGTCGAAGCGGAGGCTCACCGAGGCGGAGAAGTAACCGACCAGGGTCTTGACGATCCCGAACATGCCGAGCGGCTGGTGGGAGAGCGAATCCTGCACGAGTCCGATGGCCGCACCGATCAGCGACCCGGTGATCGGCTTGCGGCGCATGAGAGAGAAGTAGACGGTGACGAGCAGCGGCAGGTCCAGGTAGGAGAGCGCGGGCACGAACTTGGGAACGTAAACCTGGAACAGGATCGCCGCGAGCGGGATCAGGATCAGGACCGCGGGACGGTATCTGAACGACCGGGTGCGGCGCGGCGAATCGAGAAGGATGTGCTCGCTGAGGTCGGTCATGGAAGGGCGGCGCCGCGCGGTTGAGGCGCGGGCGGCTTCACTCCTTCCGTCTGCGGCGCGGCCGTCGGATTCGGCCTGGCGGCGGGCGAGGGAACGGGCGCGGGCGGCTTGGCGCCGGCGGGGGCGGGGGAAACGGTTCCGGCTCCGGCGGCGGACGCGGGTGCGGCAGCGGGAACCTTCAGGTTGAAGTCCGGCGGCTTCGATCCCGGCGCGCCTTCCCCATATACGTGCTTCTGGGCCTCGCCGATCTTCTGATACTTCTCGCGCAGACGGTCGGCTTCGGTGTTGTACTTGGCGGCGGCCGGATTCGGCGGCGTCACGGGCGGCGTCTGCGTGCCGTCCCCGCCGGCGGTGGGCGGCGGCGCGGCCGTCTCCGGCGCGGGGGGCGGCTTCATGACGCTGAATTCGCGGGCGGGCTGCGTGCTGGGATCCGGCAGTTCCTGGTGCACGCCTTCCACGACCACGAGAACTTCCTCCAGGCCGGATTGCAGGCCGGTGGGTGTGACGGTGATCTCCTTCAGGCGCCGTCCTTCGCGGACCGCGCGCACCTGTCCGGCGGGAAGACCTTTCGGAAACACGCGATCGTCGCCGGAGGTATACAGCATCTCGCCGGGCTCTACTTTCTCTTCGTTCTGGACGTGGTCGACGAGGCACGTCGCCCGGCCCGGCCCCCCTTTGAGCGTGCCGTGAACGCGCCCTTTCTGGGTGATGACGCCCGCCGCAAATCCGGGATCGGTGACCAGCAAGACCTGCGAAGCCGTGGGGTAGGCGTTCAGCACCATGCCCACGATGCCGTCCGGCGTGATCACGGCCATGCCGGCCATAACGCCGCTGGTGGATCCGCGGTCGATGAACACGGCGTTCGAGCTGGCGCCCGTGCCGGACATGATCACCCGCGCGGCGATGGTCTTCGAAGGGGTCTGTTCGCGAAACGCGGTGAGAGCGCGCACGCGGTCGGCGGTTTCGAGTTCCGTCCGCAGGAACTGGTTCTGCAGCTTGAGTTGGCCGAGTTCCTCGCGCAGGCGGCGGTTCTCCTCCTGCGTATCGCGCAGGAAGAAGTAGTTCCGGAAGAAACCCACGGTGGCGCTGCGCACGGTTTCGAGCACCTGGGCCACGGGCGTGACCGCGGTGACCGCCCACACGCGGATCAGCGGCACGTCCTTCCGGCTCTTCACCTGGTAGGCCAGCAACACCAACTGGGCCAGGATGATCACCAGCAGGGCCGTCAGATTGCGGAACCGGCTGAGCAGAATCTCCATACCGAGCGGGACCCGCCCCGCGCTTTACTCGATGGCGACCTTTCGCAGCAGCTTGAAGTCGGTGAGCATCTTGCCCGTGCCCAAAACCACGCTCGCCAGCGGCTCTTCGGCGATGGAAACCGGCAGGCCGGTCTCTTCGCGAATGCGCTTATCCAGGTTCTTCAACATCGCTCCGCCGCCGGTGAGCACGATGCCGCGGTCGCTGATGTCGGCGCTCAACTCGGGAGGCGTGCGCTCGAGCGCGACGCGGATCGCGTTCAGGATGGTCGCCACACACTCCGAGAGCGCTTCGCGAATTTCCTTGTCGTCAATGGTGATGGTCTTCGGCACGCCTTCGATCAGATTGCGGCCCTTGATCTCCATGGTGATCGGGCGGTCGAGCGGATAAGCCGACCCGAGCTGGATCTTGATCTGCTCGGCCGTGCGTTCGCCGATCAGCAGGTTGTATTTCCGCTTCAGGTACTGCATGATCGCGTCGTCCATCTCATTGCCGGCGACGCGCACCGAGCGCGAATAGACAATACCGGAGAGCGAGATGACGGCCACGTCGGTGGTGCCTCCGCCGATGTCCACGACCATGTTGCCGGAGGGCTCGGTAATGGGCAGGCCCGCGCCGATGGCGGCCACCATCGCCTGCTCCACCAGGTGCACTTCGCTCGCCTTGGCGCGATAGGCGGAGTCGATCACGGCCCGTTTTTCGACTTGGGTGATCTCGCTGGGGACGCCGATGACGATGCGCGGATGCACGAGCATCTTCCGGCCGTGCGCTTTCTGAATGAAGTAATTCAGCATGCGCTCGGTCACCTTGAAGTCGGCGATCACACCGTCCTTCATGGGGCGGATGGCGACGATGTTGCCGGGCGTGCGGCCGAGCATTTCCTTCGCCTCGCGGCCCACCGCCTCCACTTCGCCCGTGGTCTTGTTGATAGCGACAATCGAGGGTTCGTTCACCACGATGCCCTTGCCCTTGGCATAGACAAGCGTGTTCGCGGTGCCAAGGTCGATGGCAAGGTCCGAGGAGAACAGGCTGAACAGCGAGCGGAGATTCATCGGCGGGTCTTTCACGACTCCTATCTGATTCTGGTAGTGGGTCTCAACGTGACCGGTCTCCCGGCGTGCAGGGAAACCGTTTTGCGGGAGGTCGAGATGGTACCGAACCTCGACTCAAGCGTATCATACAGAGCCGTTT
The DNA here is from genome assembly GCA_031969915.1 of Bryobacteraceae bacterium. Taxonomy (GTDB): domain Bacteria; phylum Acidobacteriota; class Terriglobia; order Bryobacterales; family Bryobacteraceae; genus DALYJJ01. The sequence continues at coordinate 9,514 of DALYJJ010000030.1, forward strand.
TCCATCAATTCGAACAACGGTTTACGCGAAGCTGCGGTTACATGACGCCGAAGCGGCGGAACGCCTCGGCGGCGGCCATCCCGTTCTCGGCGATCTCGGTCCGCAGGCGGTTCTCGGTGGACGCCTTCTCGAGCGCGAGGCGGAAGACCTCGGCCTCGGCTTCGCGGGGCACGACGACCACACCGTCGAGGTCGCCGAAGACGATGTCGCCCGGGCGCACGGTGACGCCACCCACCTCCAGCCGCAGCCGGAAATCCACCACCTTGCCGCGGGCCCGCTGGTCCTGGGCGTAGCGGCCGCGGGAAAACACCGGAAAGCCCAGCTTCAGAATGCCGCGCGTGTCGCGCGAGTAGCCGTCCAGGACGGCGCCCGCCGCCCCCAGTTTCATCGCCCGCGTGGACATCAATTCGCCCCACAACGCATAGCTCGGCGAACCGCCCGTGGCGACGTACACCTCGCCCGGCTTCAGGTCGTCGAGGGCTTCCAGCATGAGGCCGAAGGGCTTGGCGCCGAGCCGTCCCCCCTCCTGCTCCGGGTAGTCGGCTTCGAGCACGGGCATGGCCCGCCCGGCGACGGTCATGGCCGGGTCGAGGGGCTGAATCCCGGGTGGCAGGAACTGGCGCGTGAAGCCCAGACCATCGAGGATGTCGCCGACCACGGCGGTGAACAGCTTCTCGCGGAGCAGAGCGAACAACTCGGCGTCATCCCGCCACATAGGCGCCTTCCGAGGCCCGCTTGCGGCTCAGCGCCTCACGGCCGGCGCGCAGTGTTTCGACGATCGTGTCGACGTCGAACACCGCGCCGCCCCACGTGCCGCCGCTCACATCCTGGAGCGCCGCCCAGAGTTTTGTATCGGGGGGCAGCAGGGGGTCGGGCGCGAGGGTCGGGCGCGCCGGCCGCTCGGCCAGAATGCGCGCGCCCTCTTCGGCGCCGGCCGGTGCGCCTTCCTTCCCGACGAAATTCACGGTTCCTTCCAGGCGGTTGCGGTCGATCGCGATTTCGATCAGGTCGCCCTCTTCGACGCGGCCGATGGGACCGCCCGCCAAGGCTTCGGGCGAAACGTGTCCGATGCAGGCGCCGGTGGAAACGCCGCTGAACCGCGCGTCGGTGATGAGGGCCACGTGCTTGCCGAAGGGAAGGTATTTCAGGGCGCTGGTCAACTGGTAGGTTTCCTCCATGCCCGTGCCCATGGGGCCGCGGCAGGCCAAGACCATGACGTCGCCGGCCCGAATGCGGCCTTGCTTGATGGCGGCGATGGCGGCGGTTTCGGTCTCGAAGACGCGGGCCGGGCCGGTGATGCGATAGACGCCGTCTTCTCCCACCACCGAAGGATCGATGGCTGTGCTCTTGATCACGGAGCCTTCAGGCGCGAGGTTGCCGGTGGGGAAACAGGCGGTGGCGGTGAGCCCGCGGCTTCGGGCGGAGCCGGGGTCGAGGATCACGTTGTCCGGGTCGACCCCGTCGCGGTCTCTGAGCTGGGCGCGCAGCCGGGCCCGCCGTTCCGAGCCTTCCCACCAATCGAGGCACTCCCCGAGCGTGATGCCCGCCACGGTGAGCACCTTTGTGTTCAGCAGCCCCGCGCGCCGGAGATGCAGCAGCACCTCGGGCACGCCGCCCGCGAGGAAAACCTGCACCGTGGGGTAGTGGGTGGGGCCGTTCGGAAGGGCGTCCACCAGGCGGGGAACCTGCCGGTTGATCCGGGTCCAATCGGCGACCGTGGGGCGGCGCACCCCCGCGGCGTGCGCGATGGCGGCAGTGTGAATGATGAGGTTGGTGGAGCCGCCAAAGGCCGCGTGGGCCACCATCGCGTTTTCGAAGGAGGCGGGCGTAAGGACCTGGCGCATGGTGAGGGAGCGCTGTTCGAGCGCCAGGACCGCCCGGGCCGCGCGGCGCGCCATATCGAGCCACACGGGCTCGCCCGACGGCGCGAGCGCCGAGTGAGGCAGCGACATCCCGAGGACCTCGCCGACCACCTGCGAGGTGGCCGCGGTACCCAGAAACTGGCAGCCGCCACCGGGCGACCCGCAGGCGCGGCAGCCGGCCTCCTGCGCCTGTTCGAGGGTGATCTGTCCATGCGCGTAGCGCGCCCCGATGGTCTGGACGCGCGCGGTGTCCTCGCCCTGCTCGGAGAGCAGCGTGACGCCGCCGGGAACGAGCACGCAGGGCAGGTCCGGCGTGCCGGCGAGCGCCATCATCATCGCCGGGAGGCCCTTGTCGCAGGTGGCGAAGCCGACGACGCCGTGCCGGGTGGGTAGCGAGCGGATCAGCCTCCGGAACACCACCGCCGCATCGTTCCGGTACGGGAGGGAATCGAACATGCCGGGCGTGCCCTGGGTGCGGCCGTCGCAGGGGTCGGTGCAATAGGCCGCGAACGGGATGGCGCCGGCCGCCTTCAGTTCCTCCGCCGCGGCTTGCATCAGCAGCCCGACTTCCCAGTGGCCCGTGTGGTAGCCGAGCGCGATCGGGGAGCCGTCGGCCGCGCGAATGCCGCCGTGCGTGCTCAGAAGGACGACTTCCCGCCCACCGAGCCGGGCGGGCTCCCAGCCCATCCCGGCGTTCTGGGTCCAACCGAACAGGTCTCCGGACGGAAGGTTTAACAACATCTCCGGCGTATAGGGGACGCTGCCCTGCGGCCCCGGGGCCTTGGAGCGAACGTCGAGGGCGGCGGAATCGCCGCTATCGAGAAGGCGGAGGACGGTGGTGTCTGGCATCGATTTCTCAATGATATCCCCGGCTGGCCGGTCCAGCCGGCATTCCCCCGGAAGCACCCTGGGGAGCATTTCCTTCCGGTCCTTTTTCCAGTTACACTAGCCAAATCAGCACCTGGCTTGGCGGCAGCGTGCCGAAATTTTCTCTATGGCAGAGAACGGGATCGGCCGATACTTTGGTTAGGGGCTGTTTGCTTCCAAGACGGTTACCGGGATGAAAGTACTGATCGCCGACGACAGCAGCGTCTCCAGGAGGCTCCTGGAAGCGACGTTGGTGCGTTGGAACTACGAGGTGGAAGTCGCATGCGACGGCGAGGCGGCGTGGGAATCGCTGCAGCGCGCCGACGCCCCTTTGCTTGCCATCCTGGACTGGATGATGCCGGGGCGAACCGGGCTGGAGCTGTGCCACCTGATCCGCCAGAAGCGCCAGGAGCCGTACACGTACATCATCCTGCTGACCTCCAAAGGGTTGAAAGAAGACCTGATTGCGGGCATGGAGGCGGGCGCCGACGACTACCTGGTGAAGCCATTCGACCAGCACGAACTGAAGGTCCGCCTGCGCGCGGGCCATCGGATTCTGGACCTGCAGCGGGAGCTGGTGAGCGCGCGCGAGGCGCTGCGCATCCAGGCCACGCGTGACGCGCTGACGGGGCTTTGGAACCGCCGCGCGATTCTTGAGATCCTGGACCGGGAGCTCGCCCGGAGCCAGCGGGAGGGTGTCTGGTTGGGGCTGGTGCTCGCCGACATCGACCATTTCAAAACGGTGAACGACACCTGGGGCCACGCGGCGGGGGACGCGGTGTTGCGGGAAGCGGGACGGCGCATGGGCGCCCAGATCCGGCCGTACGACGCACTGGCACGCTATGGGGGCGAGGAGTTCCTGCTCATCCTGCCGGGCTGCGACGAGTTTGGGGCTTTGGCGCAGGCCGAGCGCTTGCGTTTAGCTTTCATGGCCGACCCCTTCGCGCTGCCTCATGGCGACGCCGCAGTGACCGCAAGTTTCGGGGTCACCTGCGTGCCGCCCGGGTTGAACATCGCCAGTGAAGCTCTGATTCACTCCGCCGACGAAGCGCTCTACCAGGCCAAGCGGGGCGGGCGCAACGCCACATGCAGCCTTCCCTGCACGCCCACGCTCGCGGGCGGGTAGTTCCGGCTGGTCCTCGACTAGTCCTTCTTCCGCCGCCCGTTCAGCCATGCGGTCGGGGGATTGACCATCAGCACGACCGCCACCGAGATAATCACCGCTACGACTGCCACCGCTGCGACTGCCATCGCAGCCATTCTCGCATCCGGGGCCGTCAACCGCTACCCTGGGAGTGTGCAGGCATTCCTCTTCGACATGGACGGCGTGATCGTCGATTCCAACCCCGTCCACACGGTGGCGTGGCAGATCTATCTCGATCGCTTCGGGATCGTGGTCCCGGGCCTGGAGGACCGTATGTTCGGCCGCCGCAACGATGAGATCATCCGCGACTTCTTCCCCATGGCCTTGACCGATGAAGAGGTGTTTCGCCACGGCGCGAACAAGGAAGCGCTGTATCGCGAACTGATGGGCCCGCAGATCGCGAGCCGCCTGGTGCCAGGCGTTCTGGACTTCCTCGCGGCGCGGCGCGAAGTGCCCGCCGCGCTGGCCACCAACGCCGAGCCGAAGAACGTCGCGTTCGTGCTCGACGCCGCCGGTTTGAGCGACCGGTTCCTTGCGGTGGTCGACGGTCACCAGGTGGAGCGCCCCAAACCGCATCCGGAGATCTATTTGAAAGCCGCGCGCCTGGTGGGCGCCGAACCCAAGGACTGCGTGGTGTTCGAGGACTCCTACGCGGGGGCTGAAGCCGCGCGGGCCGCCGGAGCGCGGGTGGTCGGCGTCACCACCAGCCACGAGACGTTCCCCGATGTCGATTTCACGATCGCGGGCTTCGACGATCCCCGCCTGGCGCAATGGCTCGGTAACGGCGGATCGCACGACGCCGTCCCAACAAAGAGAGGGCAAAGATGACGAGAGCTGGGTTTCTCCTGTTGGCCGCCGCGGCGGCCTTGTCCGCTCAGCAGGCCGCGAAGTACGACGGCCCGCGGCCCCCGAAGGCCGATGTCCCGTTCCTTCTGCATGCGGCGTCGCTGGTGGAAACCGAGGCCGGCGAGGCCAAGCAGTCGGAGCGGAAAGAATTGACGGTGTACGCGGTGGCCGGTGCGTCCTCACCGGTCCGGACGCCGCTTCCCGAACCCATTTTCCTGATGCGATCGGAGAAGATCCCGGCAGAGAAGCTGGTGCTCTACAAAATGGACGCCAAGGGCGGAGCACGGGAGATCGCGTTCAACCAGCGCAAGCCGAAGGACAACCAGCGGCCGCTCTACCTGATGGTCAAGCGCCTCGAACAGGGCCTCTATCGCATTGAGGCCAATGAGACGTTGGCGAACGGCGAGTACTGCCTCTCTCCGGAAAGCTCCAACCAGACGTTCTGTTTTCAGGTTTACTAGATGGGATGGACACGTCTCCCCAACGGCCTTCTCCTCAACTTGTCTTTGAAACTCTGAGCGCCTTTCAGCGGTCGGCGGCACTCGAAGCGGCGATCGAACTCGATCTCTTTCGCCTGCTGGGCGACGGGGCGCTCTCGGCCGCGGAGATCGCGGCGCGGCTGGACGCCCCCGAGCGCGGCGTTCGCATCCTTTGCGATTACCTCACGCTGCTGGGTTTCTTCGGGAAGACGGAGGGCCGTTACGCGCAAACGCCCACGAGTCTCGCCTATCTCGATCCCCGCTCTCCTACTTGTGTTGCGGGCACCGCCAAGTTCACCAACGGCCCCGTGATCTCGCAGCCCTTCTTCGAACTCGCCTCGATCGTGCGGCGTGGCCGCACGACGCTGCCGGGCGAAGGTACGGTGGACCCGGACAACCCGGTCTGGATCGAGTTCGCGCACAGCATGGCGCCCATGATGGGCCCGATGGCCGCGCCGCTGGCGGCCATCGTGCTGAACGGGGAGCGGCGGCCGATGGAGGTGCTCGACATCGCCGCCGGGCACGGTTTGTTCGGCATCGAGGTGGCCAAAGCGAACCCCAGCGCCGTGGTCACGGCTCTCGACTGGCCCGGTGTCCTGGAGGTCGCCCGGGCGAACGCCGCGAAGGCGGGGACTCTGGACCGCTACCGGCTGCTTCCCGGGAGCGCGTTCGACGTCGACTTCGGCGGGCCGTACGATCTTGTTCTGCTCACCAACTTCCTGCACCACTTCGACTGGGCGACCTGCGTCAGCCTGCTCGCGAAGGTCCGTGCCGCGCTGCGGCCCGGCGGCAAGGCTGCCTCACTGGAGTTCGTGCCGAACGAAGACCGCGTCTCGCCGCCCGCCTGCGCGGCGTTCGCGCTGGTGATGCTCGCGACCACGGCGAGCGGAGACGCCTACACGCTCAGCGAGTATGAGCGGATGCACCGGGAGGCCGGCTTCCTGGGCGTGACCGGCCAACCCGTTCCGGGCGGCCCACACACCGTGGTGATCGGACAAGCATGACCGCGCTCTTGTGGGTTCTGTTGCTGGCTTCGGCCGATCGCGAGATCCGGGTGATCGCGGATGGCCCCGGCGCAACCCAGGCCACGCTGCAACGCTTCGAAGGCGGCAAACCGGCGGGCCCGGCGGTTCGCGTCGCGGTTGGCCGCGCCGGCGTCGCCGCTTCGAAGAAGGAGGGCGACGGCCATTCGCCGGCCGGGACCTACCGCGTCGAGTCGATCTTCGGTCATGCCTCTGCCGCCGCGGCCGCGCGCCATCGCTTCCAACTCCCCTACCGCCAGCTCACGCCGTTGACCCGCTGCGTCGACGATCCCGCGTCTCGGAACTACAACCGGATCCTTGAAGAGACGCCAGTGAACAAGGATTGGAAATCGGCGGAAGCGATGTTGATCCCGGACTACCAGTGGGGCGCGGTGATTTCGTACAACACCGCCTCGCCCCAACCTGCCGCCGGAAGCTGTATCTTCCTGCATGTGACCGATTCGATCGGCAAACCGACGGCCGGGTGCACAGCCATGCCCGAGCCGGCGCTGCTGGAGTTGCTTCGCTGGATTACGCCCGGCACGCGGATCACCTGGCGCTGACGGCGCAGGCCGTTTGGACTATCCCTCAGCATGGTTGCGTCCCCGCAGTGCCGCTTCCGCTTCGCCCGGCAAAATCGTTGTAGCGCCGCTGCCACCGGCGCGGCCAACTTCCGGATGGCGCGTCATCCAACCAACGCTTCGTCGAAGAGAGCTCCTTGGCGTGGATAGCTCAACACTGCGCGACTAGCCATTACCTACCCAGGCGCAGCGCCGCACAACTGTTGTCTATCACATCTTGACAGACAAGAGTACGAGTGGTACGCTGGCGCCATGACTGAACCCAGCACCGACGTCATCCAGGGCACGCTCGACATGCTGATTCTCAAGACCCTGAGCTTGGAGCCGATGCATGGTTTTGGCGTGGCACAACGGATAGAACAGGTGTCGCGGGGCGTGTTCAGAGTGAATCCTGGCTCGCTTCTGACCGCATTCCAGCGACTGGAGCGCCTCGGCCTGCTCGAATCGGAGTGGCGGCGGACACCCAACGCCAGGCGGGCGAAATACTACTCGCTGACACGGACGGGCCGGAAACGGCTTGACGTCGAAACGGCGGATTGGACGAGGCGAGTTACCGCAATCACACGCCTGCTCCGGACGGAGGTTTGATGGCCATGCGACTGTGGATGCAATTGAAACACGGGATTCGAAGCCTCCTGAGCCGGGATGCGACGACAGCCCAACTCAATGAGGAGGCTGAGCATTATCTCTACGAGCTCACCTCCGCCTTGGAAGAAAAGGGCATGTCGCCGGACGAAGCCAAGCGCGCTGCCCGAATGCAAATGGGCAGCTTGATCGCGATCCGGGAACAAGTGCAAGAGTCTCATTGGGAAAACGCCGTATCTGGTTTCGCGAGCGACTGCCGGCAGGCGCTACGCCGCTTGTTTCGAAGCCCTGGTTTCACCGCCGCCGCTGTAACAATGCTCGCGCTGGGAATTGGAGGAGCATCGGCGCTGTTTACCGCGATTGATAGCATGTTGCTGCGCCCCTTACCCTATCCTGAGCCAGACAGAGTGATCGCGCTCACGCACACGGCTCCAGGAATCAACCTCGAGACGCTTCGCATGTCGCTGTCCTTTTATTTCACGTACCGAGAGGAAGGACGCGTCTTCGAGAACTTGGCCCTGTGGAACGGCAACCGGGCCACCGTCACCGGTGTGGCCGACGCGGAAGAAGTACCAACGCTTTTTGTCACGCATGATTTCCTTCAAACACTGCGCGTCCGACCAGCGATTGGGCGTGACTTCGCGGCCTTGGACGGCGACGCGGACGCGCAACGCACTGTCCTACTCTCCGACGGGTACTGGAAGCAGAAATTTGGGGCTTCCCACTCCGTGTTGGGCCGGCGGTTGATGGTGAATGGTAACTCTCACGAAGTGATCGGGGTTCTGCCGCCGGGTTTCGAGTTTCTCGATGAGAAGATCTCGCTGGTAATCCCGATGCGCCCGAGACGGAATGGCGTAAGATTGATTGGCTTTGGCGATGCCGGAATCGCCCGCCTCAAGCCAGGTGTAACTCTGTCACAGGCCAATTCTGACATGGCCCGTTGCATCCAGCTAGCGCCATCAAAGTTTCCGCTGAATCGGGGATTTGCCGCCAGCGCCTTCACAGCAGCTCGAATCGCTCCCAAGGCGCGGCATCTCAAGGATGAACTGCTTGGGGACGTGGGAAAGACGCTGTTCGTGCTCATGGGCGCCGCCCTTGTACTCATGTTGATCGCCTGTGCCAACGTAGCGAATCTGCTGCTTGTGCGCGCCGATGGACGGCAGCGCGAACTGGCCGTCCGTGCGGCACTCGGCGCCGGCTGGGGTCGTCTGGCTAGGGAACTGCTGTTGGAGTCATCGCTGCTCGGTCTGATAGGCGGGGGGCTCGGAGTAGCACTCTGCGCCGTGACACTTCCGCTGTTGAAGTCGTCCGGGCTCGTCAACCTTCCTCGCATGTCGGAGATCTCGATGAGCGCGGGGACGCTCGGGTTGATCCTGGCCGCTTCATGCGCTGCGAGCGTCGTTATGGGATTGATCCCCGTCTGGAGATACGCAAGACCGCGGGCGGAACAGGCGACGGGACGATGGACTACCGAACCCAGGGAGCGCCGGCTCGCGCACGATGGGCTGGTGGTTACTCAGATTGCGCTGGCGATGGTGTTGTTAATCGGAGCCGGCCTCATGCTTCGAACCGTCGAAGCCCTGCGGAACGTAGACCCAGGCTTCTCACACGCGGAAACCGTGCAGGCGGTTCGAATTTCAGTACCGGCGGCGCATGTGGCGGAGCAACTTCGGGTAATGCAGCTGTATGAGGCCGTGCGTGGCAAGTTCGAAACGATCGAAGGCGTCGACTCCGTTTCCATCACAACTGCGGTTCCGATGGAGGGTGGAGCCAGCAACCCCATCTTCGTCGAAGGGCACGACTACAGCCCAGGCAAAGTTCCGCCTGTGCGACGCTGGCGGAATGTATCGCCGGGCTTCCCAGGCTCAATCGGCAGCCGCCTCATTGCGGGACGGGATTTTCGGTGGGAAGAATTGCGAAATGGCCTGCCCTGCGTCCTGGTGTCGGAGAATCTCGCGCGAGAGGTCTGGGGTAGCCCGCATGAAGCGGTGGGCAAACGAGTCCGCCAATCGCTAACCCATGAGTGGAGCGAGGTGATCGGCGTCATTGCGGACTTGCGCGACGATGGGCTTCGGAATGAGGCTCCTAAGGGTGTTTACTGGCCCTTGGTGATGAGAAGTGGAGATCGGGTCGAACTGCCTCGGAACGTTGATTTTCTCGTTCGTAGCCAACGCTCAGGATCGGAGGCTTTTGTACAAGAGCTCAGAGCTGCCCTGCGAGAGATAGACCCGAATGTTCCGCTCGCGAACATCAGGACGCTGGAGTCGATCTATCGAAAATCGCTCGCCATGGCGGTGTTTGCCATGGCGCTGCTAGCGATCGCGTCTACGGTGGCCTTGCTCCTTGCCCTGGTTGGGATCTACGGCGTGATCGCCTACTCGGTATCCAAACAAGTTCGCGAAATAGGGATTCGCCTCGCGCTTGGCTGCAGGCCACAGGATGTGGTCCGCGTCTTCTTACGTAAGGGCGTCGTTCTTTCTCTCATTGGCGCTTGCGTTGGCCTTGCTGGCGCGGCGGCTGCAACCCGACTGATCCAGTCCCTTCTGTACGAGGTCGGCGCTGCCGATCCGGCTACCTACGTGCTCGCGTTGAGCGGACTAGTGGGCGCAGCCGCGTTGGCAAGTTGGTTACCCGCTCGCCGGGCCGCCATGGTGAACCCCATAGAAAGCCTCCGTGGCGATTAGACGATTGCTCGCTGCATATCCCGTTGGCCTCCTCCAGATTGGATCACGATCAACGGCGCAGGGTTGAGCTATATCCCTGATCGTCGGCATTCTGGACAATGAGGTCCCCCCCTTATCTCAGCGGCAGCCGCCGGACCCTCAGAGACCGGCCATCCGCCGACACGGCGGCCCCCTCGGTCAGGAGGGCATCGCAATTGATGCAGATCGAGCCGATCAGATCAGCCTGCTCCGCGGCAACGAGGCCCTCGATACGGAGCAGAATGACAGAAGGGCGGCCTTGACCGGCGACAGCCAGATGCGTGTGGAAATCGTGGTCCAGCGTCACACAGGTCCGATTCTGGAGGCGAGCCGCGGCGAGAATGTCCGAATCGTCGGCCCGGTCCAGGCCAATCTCGATCACGTGGATCGCGTCAAAACCGCGCTCTCGCAAGATTGCTGCTGCACCAGGCGCTAGTCCCTGGTCCAGCAGGAGTGCGATCATGCAACGCGATCGATTCCAAGACTCTCGTCGTCGACGGTGGCTGCCGCGTAGCGCAGCGCCTGCTTGAGGTCTTCGGGTTCAAGGAAGGGGTATTCGGATAGCAGCGCAGTGCGATCGGGATGGGATGCCAGCAACTCCAGTACGCGCCGAACTGTGATCCGCATGCCGCGGATGCAAGGCTTCCCGCCACACTTTCCGGGCTCGACGGTAATGCGGTCGAACGACGCAACGGTTGCCATATGCTTCAGTCTAAACTACGCGGAACTCTTCTGACACCATCAAGTCGCGATCAACGGCACAGGCATGCGGAGACCGGTACTCGCGGCGCGCCCTTACCAACCAGTTGCGCAAACGAGCGATTTTACAATCCTCAGTGGCTCGCTGGCGACTTGATCGAATCGAGTCAAGCTCACCAACGGGCGGGTCGTCGGCGATTCGGAAGTTATCCCCTTCACCCGCGACTCTGGACGTGTGCTTTCTTTGGCGATGAACTGTGGGCCATCGTCGGAGATGATCCGGGGCCGTGCATCCGGGTGCAGTTCCTTGGCCCGTTCCAGGATGATCTCGATGTCCGCCTCCGTCATCGACTCCCGCAGATCCCAGTTGACGATGTATCGGCCACACCCATCCAGAATGCTGCACAGGAATTTTTTGAAGATCGCCTTGCATCCGGCCTTCTTCAACGCGGACATCTGCAGGGCCGGGTTCTGATCCTGGGCGGGGACTCGCGCGTATTCTGCGACGACGCGACGACGAGCCAGGGCGGACGGCGCAGGCCGGCACGCCCGGATGCGATCATCGAATCAGCATGCTGCGAATCCTGGCCGCCGCCGTCCTCTCCTGCGCCACCGTCGCCGCGCAACCCGAACCGGCGTTTCGCGCCACCACGCGGCTGGTGTCGCTCGACGTACTGGTTCGCGACAAAGACGGGAAGCCGGTAGGGGATCTCTCCGCCGGTGAGTTCACGGTGTTCGACGATGGCAAGCCCCAGGTGGTCCGTGTGTTCCGGCGCCTGGGTGGGGCCACGGCGCCGGAGCGATCGGAGACGGGCGCCGCCTCCCGGCTCGGATTGCCGCCGGAGCTGCCTCCCTCGGTCTTTTCGAACGCCTCCTCGGCCGGCTCGACTCCACCCGCGGTGTCCGTGATTCTGTTCGACGGACTCAATACGCCGATCGAGGACCAGCGCTATGCCAAACTCCAGATCCTCCGGCTGCTGGCCCGTCTTAAGCCCACCGACCGCGTCGGCCTCTATGTCCTGGGCAGCCGCCTGCACGTGCTGCACGACTATTCGAGCAGCGCGGCATCGCTGCTGGAAGCGTTCAACCTGGGCGGGGGAAGCCTCCTGGCTCAGCCGGAGACCGAATCGAGCTTCGCGCAGCTACTCAACAACAACAGCAAGCTGACGCAGGTGCTCAACATGGCCGGCGACCGCGAGAGCGCCGAAATGCAGATCTCCTCCGATCAGTCGATCGCACTCACGCGCCTGACGGCCCGCATCCAGAAAACCTTCGGAGCGGTGGAAGCCATCGCCCAGCACCTGGCGCCCGTACCGGGCCGCAAGAGCCTGCTGTGGGTCTCGGCTGCGTTTCCGATGGTGGTTGGGACAGATATCCGCACCGGCACGGGCTCGCCGCAAACCTTCGGCCTGGCGGCCGAGCGCGCCACGCGGGCCATCGCCAACGCCGGAGTCTCGGTCTACCCGATCGACGCTCGCGGCGTGATGGTCGATCCGCTCTACAAGGCGAAGTCTCCGTACCGCGATTACGCCATGGCCCAGGTGATCGGCAATTCGCGCAGCCGCGGCGGCCGGCGGGGCGGACGCGCCACGTTCACCAACCCCGACCCGATGGTGTTCGGAGACCGCGACGAGACGGAATCGCACCACGACATCATGCTGGAGATCGCCCGGCGCACGGGCGGCCGGGCGTTCTTCAACTCCAACGATACGGGCAAGCTGGTGCGGGAGGCCCTGGACGAAGGCGCGGAAAGCTACACACTCGCCTACTCGCCCGCGGAGTACGAAGACAACGGCCGGTTCCGCAAGGTGCAGGTGAAAGTGAGCCGTCCCGGCCTGGTGGTCCGCCACCGCGAAGGCTACTTCGCCGATGAGCCTGCGACGAGCGGCAAAGAGCGGCAGCGGGAAGCGCTCCTGGAGGCCATGACCGCTCCGCTCGAACTCGCCGCCGTGCCCTTTGCCGTTCAACTCACACCGCAGCCAGGAACTCTTCGGATCGCCCTTAAGGTGGACCCCGCGGCGGTCAGTCTTCGCGAATCGAAGGGCGCCTGGCTCGGCCACGTCGATGTCGTGTGCGTGTACTTCGACGCCAAGGGACAGAGCATGGGCGGCAGCGAGGAGGAGGTCCCGCTGAAACTCACGGCGGCCAATCGGGACGAAGCCCTTCGCAACGGTTTCGTGTACCAAGCCACGATCCCCGCGAACGCCGCGGCTCACAAGCTGGTGATCGCCGTCCGGGATGCGCCTTCGGGCCGCATAGGAACCGTTCAGGTGGAGACTGCGCGGATCGCGCGATAGCGCGCCGAGCGCAGGTGGGGGCGGAGTCCGGCCCACGATGCGTTGTTTCGTCCTGCGTTGTTTTCTCTTACAATGGGCGGCACGAGGCGCAACATGGAACTCACTTCACGACGCGAATTCTTGGCGGGCGCGGCGATGGGGCCGCTGGCCGGAGCATTAGGGGCGCAGGGCGGGGCGGCGGGGATTCCGACGCGGCCGCTGGGAAAGACCGGCGTGCGAGTTTCGGCGCTCGGATTGGGCGGGCACCACCAGGCGCGGCCCAAGGAGGAAAGCGAGTCCTTCCGGATCGTGCACGCGGCGATTGACAACGGGATCACGTTCATGGACAACGCCTGGGATTACCACAACGGGCGGGCCGAAGAGGTGATGGGCAAGGCGCTTGCGATGGACGGGTATCGCAAGAAGGCCTTTGTGATGACCAAGGTTTGCGACCGCGATTACGACGGGGCGATGAAGCACCTGGAAGATAGCCTGCGGCGTCTGCGCACGGATGTTATCGACTTGTGGCAGTTCCACGAATGTAACTACTTCAACGACGCCGAATACTTACAGGAGAAAGGCGGACTCCGAGCCGCGCTGGAGGCGAAGAAGCAGGGTAAGATCCGCTTCATCGGATTTACCGGCCACAAACATCCCAAGATACACCGGAAGATGCTGGCGCTCGATTTTCCCTGGGACGCGTGCCAGATGCCGATTAACGTGATGGACCATGGCTTCGAGAGTTTCCGGCATGAGGTCGTGACGGAGTGCAACCGGCGGGGGATCGGCACGATTGGAATGAAGGGCTGTGGCGGCGACGCCCGGATGCTGGCCGACGGCGTGGTGACGGTGGAGGAATGCTACCGCTATTTCCTCTCGCAGCCGATCAGCACGCAGGTGGTGGGTTTGGCTTCGATGGAGCACCTCAACAAAGCGATCGAAATCGCGCGTGCCTACAAGCCCATGACGGCGGATGAGCTCAAGACCATGTCCGCGCGTTTGAAGGCGGTGGCGGGCGACGGCCGTTACGAAATGTTCAAGACCACACAGCGCTTCGACGCAGGCCATCACCGGAAGCAGCACGGGTTCGCGGAATGACCATCGGACGGCGCGGGTTTCTGGCGGCGGCGGCCGGTGGAGCCGCGGCGGCGGCCGCGCCGCCGGCGGCCGCTGAGCGCTACCGGAAGCTGGACCAGGTGCTGGCCCAGCCGGTTCTGAAGAAGCAGCACTTCGACAAGCCGGTGATACTCGAATCGGTCGAGTTACTTCGCCTGGAGAACCGGTTTCTCTGCCGGGTCCGGTCGCGCGACGGCGCGGAGGGAATCTCCGTCGCCCACGGGGACATGATCAAGCTGTATCCGATTTTCCTGCGGAACTTACAACCGTTCTTTCTTGGCAAAGACGCGCGGGAGTTGGACCTGATTCTGGAGAAAGTGTTCATCTACGGGTTCAACTTCAGATACAACGGAATTTCACTGGGCCTGCCACTAGCCACCATCGAGTTTGCGATTCTGGACATGCTCGGCCGCATCGCGGGCAAACCCGTGGGCCAGTTGATCGGCGAGATCCACAACCCGGAAGTCGGCGTGTACATGGCGACGGAATGGCGGGAGAAGCCGGTGGAGGAGTCGATCCGCCTGATCCAGGGCGCGGTGGCGGAACACGACGTGCGCGCATTGAAGATCAAGGTTGGCGGGCTGATGTTCATGACCACGGACATGTACGCCCAGGGGCCCCCGGGCCGGACCGAGGCGATGATCCCGCTGGTCCGCAAGACCTTCGGGGACAAGATGGCGCTCTACGCCGACTCGAACAGTTTCTACTCGGTGAAGGAAGCCATCCGGGTCGGGAAATTGCTTGAGCAGTACAAGTATCGGTACTTCGAGGAACCGGTGATGTTCGATCACCTCGAGGAGATCAAGGCGGTGGCCGACGCGCTGGCCATCCCGGTGGCGAACGGCGAGCAGGACTACAGCTTCTATGGATTCCGATGGCTTCTCGCCAACGACGGGCTGGAAATCGTTCAGCCGGATAACTACTACTTCGGCGGCCTGATCCGGTCGATGAAGGTGGCCCGCATGGCCGCGGCGGTGGGCAAGCAGTGCATTCCCCACATGTCCGGCGGCGGGCTGGGATACCTTTACAACATCCAGTTCGTTTCCGCGGTGGCGAATGCGGGGGAGCATCACGAGTTCAAAGGGCTCTCGACGCACGTCAAGTTCGAGTGCAAGACCTCGCCATTGAAAGTGGCGAACGGCAAGATGAAAGTTCCCACCGGTCCGGGATTCGGCGTGGACTTCGATCCGGCGTGGGTGAAGAAGCACGAAGCGGTGAAAGCGTAAGGCGATGGTCAAACTTCGTTTGGCGGTAAGTGTACTGGCGCTGATTTGGGGGGCACAGGCCGCGGAAACGGCGGCGCAACGCGATGCGCGCATGAAGTGGTGGCGCGAGGCGCGGTTTGGCATGTTCGTGCATTGGGGCCTCTATTCGGGACTCGCAGGCACATGGGACGGCAAGGCGGTGGCCACGCGAGGCGGGATGGAGTGGATCCAGGAGCGCGTGAAGGCGGACTCGGAAACGTATGCACAGCGGGCCATCCCGTTGTTCCGCCCGAAGCCTGGATTCGCACGGGAATGGGCCCGGCTGGCTCGCGAGGCCGGGTGTAAGTATGTGGTCTTCACGACCAAGCACCACGAGGGTTTCGCGCTGCACGATTCCAAGGTGAGCGATTACGATGCCGGATCGCTTCTGCGGCGCGACTTAGTGAAGGAGATTGTGGAGGCCGCGCGCGCCGAAGGACTGCGCGTTGGTTTCTATCATTCCGTGATCGACTGGCATCACGATCAATACGAGTACGGGCGCTCCAAGCAACTGCCGCATCCGCTCAAGGGCAAGCCGTACCCGAACGGCGCGCGCGACCACGCGAAGTATGTCGAGTTTCTGCACGCGCAGGTTGAGGAACTGGTCTCCCACTACGGTCCGGTGGACATCCTGTGGTGGGATTACAGCTCGCAGGATTTCCAGGGCGAAGAGGCATGGAAGGCGTTCGAGTTACTCGAGAAGGTCCGGGCCAGGCAACCGGCCGCGATCCTGAACAACCGTCTGTTCCGGATTCCCGAGGCCGGCTTCTCCGGGATGGGCACGGACGCGATTTCGGCTCGCATGGATCCAAAGTACGGCGATTTCATTACCCCGGAGCAACATATCCCCGCCACGGGGATGCCCGGCGTCGACTGGGAGACCTGCATGACGATGAACACGACGTGGGGTTACAGCGAGCACGACCATCAGTGGAAGTCGAGCGAAGTCCTGATCCGGAACCTGATCGATATCGCCAGCAAGGGCGGCAACTATCTTTTGAATATCGGGCCCAAGGCCGACGGTAGCGTTCCCGCCGAGAGCGTGGAAGCGATGCGGGCGGTTGGGGCCTGGATGAAGGTTTATGGGGACTCGATCTACGGAACGTCGGCGAGCCCGTTCGACCGACCCGCCTGGGGACGGGTCACGAAGAAGGCCTTGCCCGGAGGCAGGACCCGGCTGTACCTGCACGTGTTCGACTGGCCGCAGGACGGCGCTCTGCGGGTTCCCGCCGTCCGCGCGGGATCGACGGCGCGGCTGATGGGGAGCGGACGAACGTTACCGGTGGAGGCCGCCGGCGCGGAAAGCGTCATCCGGTTGACCGGACCGGCGCCGAACGCGGTCGCGAGCGTGATCGAACTCGACCTCGCACAGTGAGCGAGCCTACGCCGGCCAGTTGGCGACGCCTCGGGAGACGATGCCGGCGCGGAGAGCGGCGGTACGCGCCGCCGGCCAACCCGAGGCGATGAAATTCAGGTTTTGGCGGACCAGAGCCGTGACCTCCGGACAATGGCAGGAGCAGCCGATGGCGGTCATGATGGACGAGATGTTCTCGCCTGAGGTGAGCACCTTGAAGTCGAACCAGTCGTTGAGGCGAATGACCGCGGGATCGGTAGCGGGCGCAGCGGCGGGGACTGCGTCGTGGATGGACGGGAACTCGCTGAGGATGGCGTTCAGTTCCGAGAGTTCGCCCCGGAAGTTGGCGGGTGTGCAGCCCGCCGAAGTCACTCCGGCGGGAACGGGATGGGCGGCGGCGTCGTAGACGACGTGCTGCACTTCGTGTGTCAGCCGCTGCAGAGCCATGATCCGCCAATCCTCGCGCGACATGCCGCCAATGGTCGCGTCCGCGGTGGTGTTGAACCGGAAGGCCTGTTGATTGAACTCTCCGTGGACGAAGACGCAGGGCTTGGCCGCGCCGGCCATGCCGGTAGGGGTGGGAGAGCCCGCCGGCAGTGAAGTCGCGATCCAACCGGCGCAATCGGTGGTGAGCGCGCCCGTGCCCGGGGAGAGATCCCAGTCGATGAAGACGCCCTGGATGTTGGCGAGGCGGCCGGGCGACTGGGCCTCGAGAAAACGCTCCAGTTGCAGGGCTCGGCCGGCGTGCCCCGAGGCGCGGGCCCGGTCGGGAGTCATGCGCAGGCGCCGCGCACGCGGGCCGGCCTCGCGCGCCGTTTCGACGTCGCCGAAATCCTGGGCGGATCCAACCACGGGAGCGCCGGTGGCGGACGGACACATGGCCGCGGGCGAGCAGAATCGCTGCACGTGCGCCGGAACGCCGGAGGACTGCTGGACCACGTGGGCGAGTTCATGGGCCAGTAAATGGTTGCCCGCCCGGCTCCGCGGGTTGTACTGGCCGGTGTTGAAAACCACGTGGCGGCCGAAGGTGTAGGCCAGCGCTCCCACGGCCGTGGCGGACTCGGCGGCGCGGGCGTCCGCATGGATGCGGACATCGCCGAATGTGTGGCCGAAGCGGGTCTCCATGCCGGAACGGACATGGGGATCGAGCGGCGAGCCGCCGGAGGAAACCACGCGATCGACGATGGGCGGAGCGGAGCCCGCGCCGTCCAACATCGAGGACGAGGAGAAAGAAACCGGCCCGGGCCGTTGCGTGGACGCCATCCGATGGGCGTGCGCTTCGAGCGGGCTGGCGGGCGAGCCGACGGGAATGTGGCGTGTGGTCGAGTTGCCTCTGCGCTGGCGCGTCCTCACTTTGAAACCTCCTCAGCGGCGAGCCATACCGGGGCGAGACCGTGGTGTCCCAGTGCCGGACAGGATAGCACGGGCGAATCGCGGATAGAATCGGCGTATGGCGTACTTCCTGGCCAAGACGGACCCGGGCACCTATTCGGTCGATCAGTTCGAAACGGAGAAGCGGACTACCTGGGATGGCGTGACCAATCCGCAAGCGGTGAAGACGATTCGCGGGATGAAACCGGGCGATGTAGTGTTCCTTTATCACAGCGGCGGTGTGAGCGGGGTGGTGGGCTGGGCGTGCGTGATGAGCGAAGGCCGGGACGACCCGAAGAACCCGAAATCGGCGGTGGTGGACATGGAGTTCCGCGGCCGCCTGGTGCCCGGGGCGACGCTGGCGGAGATCAAGGCAAGCGGGTTGTTCGACGACTGGGCGCTGGTGCGGCAAGGGCGGCTGTCGACCATGGGTGCGCCGGAATCGTTTGTGGAGTGGATGCGCAAGCGGCATCCGGGGGCGGCCTTCTGAGTTACCCGGCGTCCGCGTCCGACAACATGGTGCAGACCAGGGCCACCGGCAATCCGACGACGTTGAAGAAACATCCTTCCACCCGGTGGACGAACTTCGAAGCCAGCCCCTGGATGCCGTAGGCGCCGGCTTTGTCCATGGGTTCGCCGGAGGCGACGTAGGCGTCGATCTCCGCCGCGGCGAGGGGACGGAAGTGGACGACGGTCTCTTCGTGAGCGACGGCCACGGTGGCGCCTGAGCGCAGGCAGACGGCGGTGAAGACCTGGTGGGCTCGGCCGGAGAGGAGGCTCAGCATGCGGCGGGCGTCCTCCGGGCCGGTTGGTTTTTCGAGGATCTGCTGGTCCACCGCGACCGTGGTGTCGGCCGCGAGGATGACCTCGCCCGGCGCGGCCGAGACCGCCCGTGCTTTGGACTCGGCGAGCCGGCGCACGTAGGCAATGGCGGATTCGCCGGGCAGGCGGGTTTCATCGATGTGGGCGGGGCGGACGGTGTGCGGGAAACCCGCGTTGTTGAGTAACTCGCGGCGGCGCGGGGATTGCGAAGCGAGGACGAGGTTCATTGGCCGGCTTGGGGCTTCTTGAGGACCGCGAGCTTGTCGCGAAAGGCCAGGCGGACGGCGATCACGTCGCGGTGCTCGAGGGTGAGTTCGGAGGCGATCTTGCGGATCTCGTTGTCCTCGGTAACCAGGATGTCGTCGCCCGCGGATGAGACGGCGAAGAGGGCTTCGAGGAGCTGCAGTTTCTGATCCCGCGTGGCGATCTCATTAAACTCGCGGGTGACCAGGAAATCTTCGGTGGCGCCAAAGAGCTGGTTGCGGGTCTTGGCGATCTGCACGACGAGGACGGCCTGGGCCTCGGTCAGCCCGCCGGCCTCCATCACAATGCGCTCCATGGCTCGCGATTCCTCGGCGGAAACCACGTGGTCGGCCTTGGCGACGCGGCCCAGGATGTAAGCGTAGGCGGCAAGGTAGCGGGCCTGATCGGCCGGGAGTTGGTCGAGGGCCTCGGCGATCTTGCGGACCGCCGCGGTGGTGCGGTCCTCCGGTTCGTCCGGTGCGCCAAAGAGGGCTCTCCACAGTGAGGGCATCAGCCTCCATGATCGCAGGAAGATGGTGGCCGGGGCGGCACGCCGCTACAATCGAGTCTATGACCGTGGAGATCGAAGGCGTCACGCTGCACCTGGCGCATCCCGACGAGTTGCCCGTGCGATGGGTGGGCCAGGACGAAGTGATGCGGCAACTGCTGGCGGCGTGGCTGGTGATCGACGAAGCCGACCTGCCGATGAATCCGCGGCTGCTCGGAAAGCCGGGCGTCGGAAAGACGTCGTTGGCGTACGCGGCGGCGAAGCGGCTGAACCGCGAAGTGTACATCATGCAGGCCACGGTGGACACGCGGCCGGAAGACCTGCTGGTGCAGCCGGTGATCGAGGCGGCGGGAAAGCTCCGCTACGTGGCGTCTCCCCTGGTGACGGCGATGCTGCGGGGCGGCATCTGCATCCTCGACGAGGGCAACCGGATGAGCGAGAAGAGCTGGGCTTCGCTGGCGCCGCTGCTCGACAACCGGCGCTACGTCGAATCGATCGTGGCCGGGATCAAGGTGCGCGCTCACCCCTTGTTCCGCATCGTAGCCACCATGAACGACGACGCCTCCACGTTCGATCTACCGGAGTACATTCACAGCCGGCTGCAGCCGCAGATCACGATCGACTTCCCGGAGCGCGAAGAAGAGTACGAGATTCTGAGAGAGAATCTGCCGTTCAGCGAAGAGCAGATCCTGCTCTATGTCACCGAGTTTCTCCAGCAGGCGCACGCGGCGGAGGAGCGGTACACGGTAAGAGACGGGATTACCATCGGCCGGTACGCGACGAAGCTGAGGAAGGCTCAGGACGCCGGCCTGGTGCTTCGGGAAGCGCTGCACTTAGCCATCGAGGAGACATTGGGAGCCGAAGCGTTACGATATGTCCCTCGGATTTGATCCTGGCTCCTTAGTTCGAAGCAACTACACTTACGTTCCCGTTGTGCCCGGACGAATGGAGTTTGCCGCCGAGGTCCGGCGCCGCATTCTGAACGAGCGCCCGGGCGTAGTGGCGGTGGAACTGCCGGCCGTTCTGGGACCCTCCTATGTGGAGGCCCTCGCGCGGCTGCCCGAAATCACGGTGCTGGTGTGGCCTGATCCGGCCGGCGAAGACCGCGGTATCTATGTACCGGTGGAGCCCTGCGACGCCTTTGCCGAGGCCGTCCGTTCGGCGTTGGAACTGGGCGCGAAGGTGCTCTTTCTGGAGCCGGACACGGGAGGGCGTCCGCACTTACCCGATACCTACCCCGACCCGGCTTCGCTGCCTCACGTCGGATACGAACGCTATGTGGAGGCCTACCGCGTCTACCCGCAGGCACGCACCGTGGAAATGGACGAGCACGCTTCGGCGATGGCCTGGAAGCTTCAGGGCGCAGACCCTTCGTCGCGGGTGATGGTGGTTGTGTCGCTGAACCTGCTGGACGCGGTGCTCGACGCGATGGAGCAGCCGCAGCCCGAACCCGCTCCGCCGCGGCACCGGCTGGAAGCGGACCTGATCAATGCGCACCCCGACTGTCTGAACGAAATCACGTCCGAGACCCCGTACCTGCAGTGGCGCTACGAGCAGTTCCGCCGCCTTGGGGAGACGCCGGACCGGGTCCGCTCGCAGTACTCGCTTCTCAGGGATGCGGAAACGGAGTACGAGACGAGCACCGGACAGAAGATCGAACACTGGCAGCGGCGGATGATCGCCCGGTACACGAGGAACCTGGCACAGTTGGAGGGCGCGCTGGTGGCGAACCTGTTCGACCTGACGGTGGCCGCACGCTCCGTCGTCGACGACAACTACGGAT
This sequence comes from Bryobacteraceae bacterium, assembly GCA_031969915.1. Classification (GTDB taxonomy): domain Bacteria; phylum Acidobacteriota; class Terriglobia; order Bryobacterales; family Bryobacteraceae; genus DALYJJ01. The sequence continues at coordinate 31,018 of DALYJJ010000030.1, forward strand.
GGGAAGTGTGGGCCACGGCGCAGCGGTATCCCCCTCAGCGCGCGGAATCGGACTTGGAAACGGTCAATTTGTCAGGGGACGAGGTGTTCCTCCGCACGCGTAAGCTGCGCCTGCGGCGGCGGCTTCCCCGGCCCAAACAGCGTTTGCGGCCGCGTGGGCTGAAGGACCGGAAGAAAGAGGCCCGGCCGGGAGACTGGGCGCGGGAGTTGAATGGACAGTCGATCTGTTCGTATCCGCCGGAAGATCTGGTGATCGAGGAGTATGGACGCTTTCTCAAGCAGAAGGCGAAGAGCCTGATCAGCGAAGAGCGGGTGCGCGTGGAACCGTTTACCACGTCGATCTTCGACGGCGTCGATCTGCGCGAGACGATCCGCAACTGGAGCCAGGGCCGGATCTATGTGCGCCGCTTCGACCGCGTGCAGGGCGAGGTGGGGGCGGTGGTGGTGATCTTCCAGGACGATGCGGATGAGCGGTATCCGTACGTCACCACGTGGCTCGGGGAGAGCCAGAACGAGTCGGACATGGCATTCTACTCCACCCACCCCTGGGATCACCTGGTGGGGCCGGGGATCGGGCGCGCCGAGTACGGCGGCTTCCTGATGACGCTTCCGGCGCGGCGTATGTACGACGTGTGGGGCGATTCCGATTACGACTTCGCGGAGACGAAGGCCGAGCGGCTGTTGCTGGCGGGGTTGGACTACTCTGTGGAACGGCTGGTGGTGTATGTGGCGGCGAGGCCGCCGAGGAGCATTTTCCGGTCGATCGCGGCGCACCTGGGGCGGGCCATTCTTTATGTGCCGATCGGGGCTCTGTCGCCCACGAAGTTGAAGAAGCTGCGGGTGGTGCATGTGCTGGATAGTTACGAGCGGCGGGAGCAGGCGAAAGACTATCTGTGGTAGGGGCGCAATGCCCGGCCTCTAGGAGAATTCTGTATCCCCATCAGGGAAACGACTCATTTCGGTGACGACGGACTCTAATGGAGCCGGGGGGTTCCGCCGATAGGTGCCTTAGGCGGAGGTTCCATGATCGAGAAGACAGAAGGCAAGTTCGAGATCGTATTGGGACAGCGGCAACTGGCGACGACTCTGTTCCTGCTGTTGATGCAAATGGGCGTGGTGGCGGGCGTGGCCTACATGGCGGGGCGCGCGGTGACGGCAGCGCAGTTTGCGCGGGGTGAGAACGGCGTCGTATCGTCCAAGGGCCCGGGGCAGGTTCTGGTAGTGGATCCGCCCTCGACAACCTCGTCCTACGGGACGGCGACGGCAGCGCCTCTCCCGGCGACGGTGGCGCCGAGACCCGAGGTGACCAGGAAAGCGGCAACGATGCCCGTGACGATGACCCTGGACCCCGATCCGGAGCCGGCTTCCGGCGAGCTGTACCTGCAGGTGGGGTCCGTGGAGCGCGGCATGGCCGAGGTCTTCGTAGAGGTACTGAAGCGCCGCAACCTGCCGGCGAAGTACATTCCAGGAGTCAAGGACAACGTCTATCGGGTGCTGGTGGGGCCGCTTGCGAAGTCCCAACTGACATCGACGGGCGAGCAGTTGACGGAACTCGGATTCTCGGGCTTCCCGCGACGCTTCTGAAGGGGACGAACCAGGCTGCCTCTGCGGTACGATTGGCAGCATGCAAGACCAACTGGATAGTCTGCTGCCGAAGGTGGATCTCGACCGCCGGCAGGTGATGAACGGTCTGATTTCCGGCTTCGCTCTGGCGGTGCAGCCGGTGGTGGGTCAGACCATGATTACGACGGATACCGAGGGGCTGGAAGCGGGCGAGGTCAAAATCCCCACGAAGGACGTGGAGATCCCGGCGTACCGTGCGATGCCAAAGAAGGGTGGCCGGTTTCCGGTCGTCCTGGTCGTCCAGGAGATCTTCGGCGTCCACGAGCACATCAAGGACATCTGCCGGCGGTTCGCCAAACTGGGGCACCTGGCGGTCGCGCCGGAACTCTACGCCCGGCAGGGCGACGTCAGCAAGATCGAGAATTTTCAGGAGATCTTCGCCAAGGTGGTCTCCAAGGTCCCGGACGAGCAGGTGATGTCGGACCTGGACGCCGCGATGGCGTGGGCGGAGAAGTCGGGCAAGGGCGACACCTCGAAGCTGGGGCTCACCGGGTTTTGCTGGGGTGGGCGCATCACGTGGCTGTACGCCGCGCATCAACCGAAACTGAAGGCGGGCGTAGCGTGGTACGGAACGCTCGTAGCGCGGGCCGACCGGCCCGGTTCGCCGCTCCAGCCGAAGCAGCCGATCGACGTGGCCGGGGAGTTGAAGGCGCCCGTGCTGGGGCTCTATGGGGAAGCCGATCAAGGGATTCCCGTGCCCTCGGTGGAGAAGATGCGGGAGGCGCTTGCGGCGGCTAAGTCGAAGTCGGAGATCGTCCTCTACCCGCAGGGCCCGCACGGGTTCCACGCCGACTACCGGCCGAGCTACCGGAAGGAGATGGCCGACGACGGCTGGAAGCGGTTGCAGGCCTGGTTCAAGAAGCATGGTGCGGCTTAGTCTCTGGGTGTGGTGGACGGTGGCTGCGGTGGCGCCGGCGGCGGCGCAGCCGAGCGTCGTGCTGGTGAGCCTGGACGGCATGGGGTACCAGCGGTTCACCGAAGACCCGGTCTCGGACGAACTGACCGCGCTCAAGAACATCGCGCGAAGCGGGGTTGTGGCGCAGGGCGTCGTGCCCCACATGCCGAGCACCACGGCGAACACGCACGCCGCGCTGTTCACGGGCGCCTACGGCGACGTGAACGGGATCTCGGGGAACTCAGTGCCCAAGACGCCCCGGGGGCAGCATACGTTCCGCGAGTGGTCCGTCGGGTTCCGCGCGGAGGGCCTGCGGGCCGAACCGCTGTGGGCGGCGGCGGCGCGCCAGGGGGTGACAGCGGTGGCCTACCAGGCGACCCAGGCGTATCCGTTCCTGCCGGTGAACACGGCCCCCGGGGAGAAGACGCCGCCGGTGGTGATCAACGGGTATCAAACGGAAGAAGTGGCTCCGTACCTGGTGGTGCGGCCGGCCGATGCGAAGGGTGAGGAGTGCGGGGCATTCACGCCGCCGGTTCCCGGCGCGGTGCGCTGTTTCTCCTGGACGGCGAAGCCGCACACCCTCTATGCCGCGGCCACGCCGCAGGCGCTGTATATCGCGGCGGACCCAAAGGGAGCGCGGGTGCGCGTCGAGTCGCAGCCGCTCGAATCCGAGCTTCCGCGGAAGCGGGCCCTGGGCCGCCACTTCAGCCTGGGGCTGACGGTGGCGCCGGGCCTGATCGCGCACTTCCGGCTGACCGGGCTCACGGCGGACGCCTCCGATTTCCTCCTTCTGCAAACGCCGCTCAAGGAACTCGGCTTCTACAACGGCGGCGCGGACGCGAACCTGCAGCGCGACCTGATGCTCGCCGAAACCGGCGCCTTTGTGGGCAACGGGCCAAGCCGCTTGCTGAACACGGGAAAGCTGGGTGAGGTCTCGCACAAAGGCGGCGACGGCGCGGCCGAGCGCCTCTACCTGGAAGCCGTGGAGTTTGTCATCAAGCAGAACACGCGGCAGGCGCAATGGCTCGCCAAGCGGCTCACGCCCAAGCTCTTCGTGGGGTACCTGAACTACCCGGACGAAGTGGACCACGCTTTCTATGGCTTCGTGCACGCCTCCACGCCCGGGGTCTCCAAGGCCCTGCAGGACCGCTATACGTTCTACCGCCGCTGGTGCTACGTCGCCCTGAACCGCGCCGTGGAGGCCTTCGCCGGCCTCGCGGCCCGCGACGGGACGGTGCTCTTCGCGAGCGACCACGGCATGGCACCGGTTTGGAAGCACGTCAACGTCGATCGCGTTCTGCGGGAAGCCGGCCTGGACGGGAGCGTGACCCACGTCTACAACTTCCTGGTGGTAAACACCACCGATTGGAAGGAAGGCACGGTTCCGGCGGAAAAGAAGAGGGCGGTGGTGGCGGCGGCGCAAGCGGCGCTGGCGCGGGTGCGCGATCCCGAGACCGGCCAACCGGTGTTCACGGAATTCTTCCGCCCGGAGACGGACGGAGCGCGGTACGGCATCGGCGGCCCGCACAGCGGAGATCTCTATTTCGAGTTCGCGCGCGGGTACTCGTTCAAGCGCGAAAAGGACGCGCCGGTGGTGGGCCGCACGGAAGCGCCCATGGGCAACCACGGTTTCCTGCCCACACGGCCGGACATGCTCGCGATCCTGGTCGGCAAAGGGCCCCGGCTGCCCAAGGGCGCAACCTGGCCGTTGCTGAAAGCGATCGACATCGCGCCCCTTGCCGCCCACCTGCTGGGCATGCAGCCGCCCGCGCAGGCGACGGGCCGTTCGCCGCTGCCCTGACCGCTCGCGCCGCTACTTCTTCGCGGGCGGGGCGGGCGCCTTGAACGACTTATCCGGGTACGGCGGCGCGGCGGGCAGCTTCACCGGCTTCTCCTTGATCTCGCCCTTCAGGTAACTGATCGCCGCTTCGAGTTGCGCGTCGCGCCCCTTGAAGGTTTCGTGCGGCAGGTTGTCCACGACGATATCGGGATCGACGCCGTGCCCCTCGATCAGCCATTTGCCGTCCGGGCCGAAGACGCCGATCTCGGCGGCATTCGCGCCGCCCTGGTCGGCCAGGCGGTTGCTTCCGGTCAGCCAGATCTCGCCGCCCCAGGTGCGCGTCCCGATCACTTTGCCGATGCCCAACCGCTTCACGCCCTCGGTGAATGCCTCGCCATCGGAGCCCGTCCATTCATTGCAGAGCACAACGATGTGGCCCCGGAAGGCGTATTGCATGTTCCAATACGGCTGGCCGAGGCGCGGCTGCCAATAGAACCAGGCCTTGCGCAGCAGGCGGCTGAGCAGCCACGGGTCGATGTTGCCGCCGCCGTTGTGGCGCACGTCGATGATCAGACCGGCGCGGTCGTGCACCGGATAGTAATGCTCGGCGAACTGCGCGATGTCGCTCGGGCCCATGGCGCGCAGGTGCAAGTAGCCGATCTGCCCGCCCGCGGCCTCTTCCACCTGGAGGCGGCGCGTGTACTCCCACTCGTGGTAGCGAAGGTCGGACTCCTGTTGCAGGCTGATCGCCTTCGCCACCACGTCGCGCGGCTCCGTCTTGCCCGCGGGCTTCACGCGCAGGAGCACCTGCTTGCCGGCGCGGTTGCGGAGCAGTTCCCCGATGTCCGCGGCGGCGAGCGTCTCGCGGCCGTCGACGGAGAGGATCACGTCGCCCACGGCGAGTTCCACGCCGGGCTGCGCGAGCGGCGAGCGCTTGTCGGGGCGGTCGGGGTCGTGCCGGTAGATGTGATCGACGGCGTAGCCGCCGGCCGCGGGATCGCGCAGGAGCCGCGCGCCCAGCGCCCCGATGGCGATGTTGTCCTGGCCGCGGCGAAGGTCGCCGCCGCCGACCGAATGATGCAGCGCGGAGAGCTCGCTCACCATCTGGGCGATGAGGTCGTTCAGTTCCTCGCGGTCGCGCACGCGCGAGGCGAGCGGCGCGTACTTTTCGCGCATCGCGCGCCAGTCGACGCCGTGCATCTTGCGGTCGTAGAAGTAGTCGCGGTGGAGGCGCCAGGCGTCGACGAACATCTCTTTGAACTCGTCGGAGGGGATCACGGAGAACGTCCAATCCTTCAAGTCGACCTTCGCGTCGGCCAGCGTCTTGGGCGTCTTGGCCGCGCCCTCGCGGATCGCCGCATCGAAGACGAACAGGTCGTTCTGCTTTCTCACCAGCATTTTCTTGCCGTCTCCGGAGATCTGGTAGCCGTTGATCCCTTCGGCGATCGTTTCCGGCTTGTCGCCTTTGTTGGCGATGTCCAGGCACTGCAGATTGTTCTTTGAGAAATCAGCGCTGTCGTATTCGATCCAGCAGAGCCGCTTGCCGGCCGCGGTGAGCCCGCGATAGTTGCCCGCCGGAACGGGAACCTCGGTCAGGCGCTGGGTGAGCCCCTCGAAGTCGATCTCCACCTTTACGCCTTCGGGCTTCTTCTCGCCGCCCGCCGCCGCCGCGGTCTCGGGCTTCTTCTCTTCCGCGGGCTTCTCGGCGGCCACGAGTTCATCGGCCGGCTCGAACGGCGAGCGCTGGCCCTTCTTCAAGGCGAGCTGGTAGATCTTCCAGATCTTGTCGAAGTGGGGCTCGGGCGCGCGTGAGCCCCAGGGGGCGTTCACGGTGCTGCGCAGGGCGCGGTCGGACCGGAAATAGATCCACTTGCCGTCGGCGCTCCAGGCCGGGTCGGCGCTGTTGTAGCGGTCCGTGGTGAGAGGCTGCGTGGTGGCGCTGTCGACGCCGTAGAGGAACACCTGCTCGAACTGATTCGCCGCGGCCACGGAGTAGGCGATCCACTTGCTGTCCGGCGACCAGCGGAACGAGAACTGGGGAAACGAATTGGAGCCATACTGCGAAGTGGCGAGCTTTTTCTGGGCCTTGGTCCCCACTTCGAGCAGCCACAACTGGTTGTCCTTGTCCTGGTGCGCGATCCACTTGCCGTCGGGCGAGGGCGCCGCGTTCCAGCGCAGGACGGAGCCATCGGTAGTGAGTTGCTCGCCCGCGCCGATCCCGTTCGCGGGAATGCGCCACAGTTCCACCTCGCCGCTCTCAGTGGAAAGCGCGAGCAGGCTCTTGCCGTCGGGCATCGCCACGGCGTCGCGGAATCGCGCCGCCTTGCGGGCCGTGTTCTCGACGAATCGGCCTTCCTTGGCGGGCGCGACGAACACCTTGCCGCGCGAGGTGAGAATGACCTTTCCCCCGTCCCAGGAAAGCTGCGCGTTGGCGCCGAACTCGGCCGGGTTTTTCACCCAGCGCTCGCGGAGGTGATCGAAGTCCGAGGCCAGTTCGATGGGGATCGCGCGGTCCACGCCCGTCCCGACGTCGAAGAGCCGCAGGTCCGCGCCAAGCTGATAGACCACTTTTCCTTGGGAGAGCGACGCGGCCTTGGCGTCCCAACCGTTGTGCCTGGTGTGCTGCCGCAGGGTCTTGCCGGCCTCATCCATGGACCACAGGTTCATCGAACCGTCGCGATCGGTGAGGAAATACACGCGGCCGTTCCACCACATCGCTTCCTTGCTCGTGCCGTTGTAGTCGGCCGTAAGCGGCACGGCTTCGGCGCCGGGCGTGAATTTCCAGAGCTTCTGGGCGGTGCCGCCCTGATAGCGTTTCGCATGCGAGCCCTGGAACTGCGTGCGCGTGAAGAACAGCGTCTTGCCGGCCGCGTCATAGGTCCCGGCGGACGCCTGGCTCAGCGGCACGCGCGCAATCGTGCCGTCCGCGGCGAGTACGACCAGTTGCGGATCGAAGAGGTTTCCAAAGCGGCTGGTAAGGGCGAGGATCTTGCCGTCCGGAGTCCAGCCGGCGACCGCGGCGTTGCCCCAATACGTGCGCCGCGTGGGCAGTCCCCCCGCGGAGGGCATGGTGTAGATCTCCGTGGGGCCTTCATAGTTGGCGGCGAAGGCGATGGTCTTGCCGTCGGGCGAAAACGCCGCTCCGCGCTCCGCGCCCAGGTGCGTAGTCAGCCGGCGGGCCACACCGCCCTCAACGCCCACCTGCCACAGGTCTCCCTCGGCCGTGAAGACGACGCTGGCGCCGTGAATCGCGGGGAACCGATAGTAGCCGCGCGTGTCCTGCGCGCAGAGCGCCGCCGCCAACAGGAAAGTTGCAATCAGACTCCGGATGCCCATATCGGAATTCAGTATAGAATTTAGAACGGTGCGGCGGCGGTAAACTCTGCCGCCCGCGGTGGGGGCGCACGACGGGAGGAACCATGCTGGGTGTGAATCCTTACATCGCCTTCAAAGGCACCTGCCGCCAGGCGATCGCGTTCTACCAGGGCGCGCTGGGCGCCGAAGTGCTGTTCACGCAGACGGTCGGCGAATCGCCGATGGCCAATATGGGCCCCGCGGAGAACATCATGCATTGCACGATCAAGGTCGGCGAATCGACGATGATGATGTGCGACGACCCGAGCCCGGATCCCGCCGGGGGCGCCGGCAACATCAGCCTGGCGATCGGTCTCAACGATCCCGCCCGCGCGCAGGCGATCTTCGCGAACCTCGCCGAAGGCGGGCACGTGAGCATGCCTTTGACCAAGACCTACTGGGCCGAGGCGTTCGGGATGCTCACGGACAAGTTCGGGGTCCGCTGGATGGTGAACTGCGACGCGCCGCACTGAGCGGAGCGCCGTTCAGGCCTCGGCGCCCAGGTGACACTCGGCGTGCACGGCCTTCACGGCCTTTTCGAGGCCGTCGATCTTCACGACAACCGAGATCGTGAGTTCGCTCGATCCTTGCGAGATGGCGATGATGTTCACGTTGTCGCGGGAGATGGCGGTGAAGATCCGCCCCGCGAGGCCCGGCGTGCCGCGCATGCCTTCTCCAACGATGGCGAGGAGGCCCACTTCGGTCTGGACATCGATGGGCCGCAGGTACCCGTGCGTGAGTTCGAGTTCGAGGTCCGTTTCGAGCCGCTGCATGACGGCGGGCAGCTCAGTCTGGCGCACCAGGAAGCAGAAGCTCTGGCGGTAGCTGGAACTGGAGACCGCGAGCAGTTCCGCGTTGGCCTGCGAGACCGCGGCGAGGGCGCGCGCCATGAGCAGGGTCCCATTCAGCGAGGCGCTGGCCGGTTCGAGCGAGACCAGGGCCACGTTGCTCATCGAGGTGACCGCGCGCGGGCCGGGAGGCACGGAGGTAGTGGGGGCGATGCGGGTGCCTGGCTTTTCCGGCGCGAAACTGTTTTTCGAGTAGACGGGGATGCGCGGCTCCATGAGCGGCGCGAGCGTGCGCGGATGGAGCACCTTGGCCCCGTTGTAGGCCAGTTCGGCGGCCTCACGGTAGGTGATCTCGTCGAGCACCTTGGCGTCGGGCACCAGGCGCGGATCCGCGCTCATGATGCCGTCCACGTCGGTCCAAATCCAAAGCTCCGCGGCGTCCAGCACGGCGGCCAGGATGGACGCGGAGAAATCGGAGCCACCGCGCCCGAGCGTGGTGGGCTTTCCCTCCACGGTGGCGCCGTTGAAGCCGGTGACGATGGGGATGCGGCCGGCTTCGAGCAGCGGCAGGAGCATCTTGCGCGCCTTGTCGCGCGTGGGGTCCATGAGCGGCGTCGCGCTGCCGTGGACGGCGTCGGTGACGATCACGTCGCGGGCGTTGACGGCGGCGGCGGGTGTGCCGGTGGCGTCCAGGTACTCCGAGACGAGCAGGGCGGAGAGCCGTTCGCCGATGGCGACTCCTTCATCCACCGAACGCGGGGGCGTTTCACCGAGCATGGCCATGCCGTTGGCGATGCGTTCGAACTCGGCGACCAGGGCGCGGACGCGCGGCGTCACCTGATCGCATCGTTCGGGCGGCAGCAGTTCGGCGCAGGCCTGCAAATGGCGGTCCTCCAGAGTGCGGAGGTTGGCCCCGGCGCGCTCGCGGTCGCCGCGCTCAGCGAGGCGCATGGTGTCGAGCAGAAGGTCCGTGACCTTGGACATGGCGGAGACCACAACGGCAACGGGGCGCCCGCTCATCTGCTCCGCGGCGAGGGCGGCGGCGGTCTTCATCCGCTCGGCGGAGCCGACGCTGGTGCCGCCGAACTTCATCACCAACAGATTCTTCAACGGACCGGTTCCTTTCCATTCGCCGTCCGGTCGCGGACGGCTTGCAAGATTCGTTCTTCCACTTCCTCGAGCGTCAAGCGGCTGGAGTCGAGGTAGACGGCGTCGGGCGCTTGCGCGAGAGGGGCTTCGGCGCGGCTGCGGTCGCGCTGGTCGCGTTCGGCCAGTTCTCGCGCCACGGACTCCTTGCACGCTTCGCCGGTCTTTTCCTCCAGTTCCTTCACGCGGCGCGCGGCGCGCACGTCGGGCGAGGCATCGAGGAAGAACTTCACTTCGGCCTGCGGGAAAACGACGGTGCCGATATCGCGGCCCTCCATGACGACCGACGCAGCCCGCGCCGCCAGGCGCTGCTTCTCCACCAGGGCACGCCGCACGCCGGGCACGGCGGAAACCCGCGACGCCGCGGCGCTGACCTCGGGCGTGCGAATGACCGTGGAGACATCCTCGCCGTTCAGCCTTACGACGCGTCCGCACTCCTCAAAGCCGATCTCCGCATTGACGGCCAATTGCTCCAGCCGGTGAGCGTCGTCGAGCGGGACGCCGGTGCGAACCGCCCACAGCGCCACCGCGCGGTACATCGCGCCAGTATCGAGGTAGAGAAAGCCCAACCGCTCGGCGACGCGGCGGGCGATGGTGCTCTTCCCCGCTCCGCCGGGCCCGTCGATGGCCACAATCACGCGCTTCATGGATCAGGACTATTATGGCTTGCCGGAGAGGGGATCCACGGCGATCAGATGGTCCTCCACCAGCCGGCCGCCGATCAGGTGTTCCTGGATGATGCGCTCGAGCACCGCGGGCGTGGCCGAGTGGTACCACGCGCCGTCCGGATAGACCGCGGCGATGGGCCCCTGGGCGCAGATCCGCAGGCAGTTGGCCTTGGTGCGAAAGACCGCGGCCGCGCCCTTGGTGAGGCCCAGTTCGCTGAGCCGGTTCTTGAGGAACTCCCAGGATTCCAGTCCCGCTTCGCGCGAGCAGCACTTGGGATTGGTCTGGTCCGCGCAGAGAAAGATGTGACTGCGAAGCGAACCGACGCCCAGCGCGGCGGCGGTCCTTGCCAGAAGTTCCCGATCCTCACCCGATACACTCAAGCTGTGTCACCTCGCGAGTTCGACCTGCTGGTCGAAGAATCGATTGCCACCATTCCGGCGCGTTTTCGGCGCCGGCTGAAGAACGTCGCGTTCCTGGTCGAGGCCGAGCCGCCGCAGCCCGGGCTGTTGGGCCTGTACGTGGGCCGCCCACTGCCGCATCGCAGCGTGAGCGAGAGCTTCGCGATGCCCGACCAGATCTTCATCTACCAGGGACCGCACGAGCGGCTCTCGCGCACGCCCGCGGGCCTGCGCCGCCTGGTGGAAGAGACAGTATGGCACGAGGTGGCGCACTATTTCGGAATGACCGAAGCGCAGGTGCGCCAGTGGGAGCGGCGGCGGCGGCGAGCCTGAGGTGCGCCGGCGCCACGCCCCTCAAAACAGCAGCCGCAAAGCGAACTGTACTTCGCGCTCACCCGCCCCGAGTATGGTCGACGTGATCTGCCCATAGTTACCGGCGTTCACGTTCCCGACCGGGTTGGCGAACCGCGGCGTATTCGTCAGGTTGTAGAACTCGCTCCGGAACTCCAGCTTCCAGCCCTCGCGCACGGGGAAGCCGCGGAAGACTGAGAAGTCGTAGTTGACGAAGCCGGGGCCTCGGACGATGTTGCGTCCGCCGTTGCCGAAGGTGCCCGGGGCGGGCGCGGCGAAGTGGGTGGTGTCGAAGAAGCGTTGGCCGGGGCCCACGCCGCCCAACCGCTCCACGGGACCGGTCTTGACCACGTTTGCGAAGTTCCCGTTGCCGGGGCAGTTGCAGGGGCCGGCGTCGGCGACGATCGAGAAGGGGGCGCCCGTGACCATGCGAAGCACGCCGTTCACCTGCCAGTTGCCCAACAACCAGGCGGCGGCGCCGGAGCTGGCCCACTTCTTGCCTTTGCCGAACGGCAGGTCCCACAGATGGTTGAGCACCAGCATCTGCGCGCGGTCAAAACCCGCCGGGCCATAATGCCGCTGGCGGACGGCGCTCGGAATGGTGAAGCCGGGCTGATCGTCCCCCACGCCCATGGCGCGGGACCAGGTGTAGGAAAGGCCAAACGTCAAGCCGGCGTCGTAGCGCTTCTGCAGGCTGGCCTGGAAGGCGTTGTAGTTGTTGTTGTACGCGTTGGCCCGCTCCTGGATCTCCGCGGTGCGGCCGAAGCGCTGGTTGAACACCAGTCCTGCGGCACCCAGGCCGGGGAACGAATGATTCAGGTTGCGCTGGCCGGGGATGCGGCGGCCGAGCGTGCCCACGTAGCCCAAGTCCGCCACGAGGCCCCGCGAGATCTCGCGCTGCACCGTCAGGTTGTAGCTGTGGACCATGGGAATGGGGTTGTTCTCCGGCACCACGAAGAAGCCCTGGTTGGGCGCGGGGCTGATGATGCCGCTCTGGGGAATGGGAATCAGCGGGATCACGGGCAGCGTGTCCTGCCGGCCTTCGATGCGGAAGTTGCCGGCCACGCCTTCCTGGATGTTGTAGATCACCGGGAACTGCGTGGAGAGCGTGCCGCCGGTGAAGCCGAACCGTCCCGTGTAGTAGCTGAGGCCGTAGCCGCCCCGGACCACTGTCTTGTTGTTGGCGCGATACGCGAACCCGAGGCGGGGAGCGAACTGCAGGGCGTCGAAGCCCACGTTCGTCGACAGGCCGACGTCGCCGATGCCCGCTACGATCAGCGTGTTGTTGTCCGGTTGATAGTTGGACGCGCCTCCGGCGTATCGCGGCTTCACGGTGGAATGCGCCTCGTAGCGAAGGCCCAGGTCGAGGGTCAGCTTGCTCGAAACCTGCCAGGTGTCGTGCACGAAGAAGAAGCCCTGCGTGACTCGATTGGTGGGAGTCACGGTCTGGAACGTGCGGTAGGTGAGGTCGGGCGCACCGAGCAGGAAGGCGGCGAAGGAATTGCCGAGCGTGCCGAACGGCCCGAGGGCCTGGCCGGGGATGGCCGTGGTGCCGGGGTTGTAGTCGAAACGGCCCCGCGGTCCGAAGCCCAAGCCCTGCGGCTGGAAGCGGTCGGCACGAATCCGCCGCAGGTCCACGCCCCACTTCAGCGTGTGCTTGCCGCGGATCTTGGTCCAGTTGTTGATGATGTTGAACAAGTTGTCGGCGTTGACCAGCGGATAGACCACCTGCGGGCCCATGCCCGGCATGCCGGAGACGTTAAAGCGCGCCATGCCGCGCGACGAGATGTCGTCCGGATTCGGGTTGGCAATGCCCAGTTCGCGCCCCAGCGGATCGTCGATGTTGTTGCCGTTGACGTCGGCGAAGTAGCGGTTATAGCCGGCACGCGTTTCCATGATCAGCGTGGGACTCCACTGCCGGTTGAAGTTGATGGCCACGGTGTGGGTGCGCACCTTGCTCGCCACGCCGTCGCCCACCTTGAAGCCGAGCAGAGCGTCCTGCGCCACCGTGTAGGGCGAGTAGTTGTACTTCACGAAGATGTTGTTGCGCTCGTTGAAGCTGTGATCGACGCGCCCATCGTAATTGGCCCCGTCGTTGCGAAACGGAACGTTGCCCACCAGGTTGTTCGCCAGGTCGGGCGACGTGGTGCCCGGGATGAAGGGCACCAGCCGGCTGGTGATCCCGCTGAAGCGGTTGCGCGGGATGACGTTGTTTACGAACGGCGTGCGGCCCGTACCGTCCGGATTGCCGCTGAACGGATCGTAGAGTTGCAGTCCCGGCGTGTTGGCGAAGTTGCCCTCGCGCCAGGCCGCGGTGGGCACGGTATTGAACTGCGTATTGGCCCGGCGTTCGAGCGTGCCCTGGTAGGAACCGAAGAAGAACGTCTTGTTCCTGACGATGGGCCCGCCCAGCGTGCCGCCGAACTGGTTGCGCACGAAGTTGGGCTTGGGCTGTGGAACGAAGTTGAAGAAGTTGCGGGCGCGCAGGTCACGGTTGCGATGAAAGTGGAAGAGCGATCCGTGATATTGATTGGTGCCGCCGCGCGTGACGACGTTCAGCACCGCGCCGCCCGCGCGGCCCAGTTCCGCGCTGTAGTTCGACGTCGACACGTTCACCTCCTGCACCGCCTCCGCGGGCGGGATGTAGATGGTGAGCCCCAGCGTGGGATTGTTGTTATCGACGCCGTCCACCTGGACGTTGTTGGCCGAGTTGCCCTGCCCGTTGGCCTGATAGAAGTTGGTGCCTTGCGGGTCCTCGAGCGCCGTGAAGTTGGCCACCGGCGGAGTGACGCCCGGCAGGAGCCCGACCAGCGCCTGGAAACTGCGGTTGGCGATGGGAAGCTCGCGCACCTGCTGCGTGCTCACGGTGCGGTTCACATCCGAGCGGTCCGTTTGCAGCAGCGGCGACTCCGCAGTGACGTTGACGGTTTCGCTGGTGGCTCCGGGTTCGAGCGTTGCGTCCACGCGGACGCTTGAATTCACGCGGAGCTCGATGTTGTCCCGCAAGAACTTCTTGAAGCCGTTCACTTCCATCTCCACCTTGTACATCCCCGGCGGCAGGTAGGGCTGCGTGTAGAAGCCGTCGCTGCTCGACTGCGTCTTGCGCTGCACGCCGGTGTTGATCTCGGTGATCGTGATGTTCGCGCTCTGAATGATCGCGCCTGAGGAATCGCTGACCGTCCCGAGCAAGGTGGCCGTGACCATTTGCGACCAGGCGGCGGTGGTGACCAGCAGGGCGCACAGCGCGCCCGAAAGGATGGTGGTGAGTTTGCCGGTGAGTGGTTTTTCAGACATCGGGTCCTCGATTCGTAAGGGCGGAGCCCAGTTTGGCTTCAATTCTATACGATCTAGGACCGGATTGTTAGGAAACGTTTATCTTGGCGAATCGCCAGCCGGGGGCGCCTTTGCGACGGCTACCGTTCGCCGCGTCCCAGGGTCAGGGTCAGGTAGTTGCCGTTCTCTCGCGATGGGCCCTTCATGCGCTCAATGCGGGAACGGCGGAGCGCGATGATCGTCTTGGCGTCGTTGTACTCCGCCGGGAAAAACGTGACGGTCGGGAAGTCCTCCTGCCGCTCGATGGCCTCAGCGTCCTTCGCGGTCAGGTAGCCAATGAATTCCACTTCGCCGTTGGGCAGCTTGTGGACTTCGAAGCTCATCAGAGTGTGCTTCGCGTACAGGGGCAGCCCTTCGCTGTTGGGGGAATAGGTGAAGCCGTAGACGTTCGAGGGCAGGCGGTTGAACGGCGCGCCCTCCTCTTCGGTCCTAACCAGCCGCACCGCGTTGCGGGCGCGGAACGCCTGGCGCTCGCGCTCAGACGGGTTTTCAACGTTGGGAGTCGGGGAAGTACTGGTTCCGGTGGACATAGTTGCGGTTTACAACCGCAATTTTACCGCAGAGGGCATCCCCGCCCGATGGCTGGCTCACCCCAGTACCGTTCCCCGACCCAGATGTCGCCGGGCTTGCCGCTTTTGCGCTAGTTGCGGCCGTAGTAGGCTTCGTTGACGGCCACGAACGGCGTCAACTCACCGGGCAGTTCGTCGAGCGTGAAAATGGAGTTGGTCGGGCAAACCGGGACGCATGCGCCGCAGTCGATGCATTCGGCCGAATCCACATAGAGCTGGGCGGCGGGGTCGAAGTCGGCGTCGCCGGGCTTCGGGTGAATGCAATCCGCCGGGCATGCATCGATGCACAGCGCGTCTTTGGTGCAGCCATCAGTGATTACGTAAGCCATAGTGCCCAAGACAAATGCAATCTGCCTGCCAGGCGATAAACCGCTTGTTTCCATCGTCTTCTCGGCTGGCCTGTGCGATCTTGCGCAGCATAGGACGGGGGGAGCCGTCCGGCTGGGGCATTTTCCGCACGCCACCTTCGGCGGGCGTTGGTACACTGGCGAAAAGTGTCCCCGGCCGCCTGGCAGAGAATTAAGGAGTTAGTCGACCGCGCCGTCGAATTGGCGCCTGGCGACCGGGCCGTCTACCTGGACCACCACTGCCCCGACACGGGGATGCGCGAGGAGGTGGAGTCGCTGATCGCGGCCTACCAGGATGCCTCGACCATCATGGAGCGGCCTGCGGTGCCGAACCTTCTGCAAGCGCTGAGCGAGGACAGCCTGGAAGGGCGGCGCATCGGTCCTTATCTGATCCTGTTCGAAGTCGGCCGCGGGGGCATGGGCACCGTCTACCGGGCGATTCGCGCCGACGACGAGTTCCAGAAGCAGGTGGCGATCAAGCTGGTGAAACGCGGTCTGGATTCGGAGGCCATTCTTCGCCGCTTCCGCAATGAGCGTCAGATCCTGGCGAGTCTCGACCACCCGTTCATCGCGCGGATGCTCGACGGCGGCACCACGGAAGACGGCGCGCCGTACTTCGTCATGGAGTACATCGAGGGGCAAAACGTGCTGGAGTACGCGGGCGCGCAGAATCTCTCGCTGGACGAGCGAATCCGCCTGTTCCGCAAGGTGTGCTCGGCGGTGGCGTACGCGCATCGCAATCTGGTGGTGCACCGCGACCTGAAGCCAGGCAACATCATCATGACCGCGGACGGCGAGCCCAAGCTGCTCGACTTCGGCATCGCCAAACTGCTGCTCGCGGAGATGTTGAGTCCTGGAGAAGACCTCAGCGCCACCCACAAGTTCCGCGCGCTGACGCCGGACTACGCCAGCCCGGAGCAACTGCGGGGCGACAAGATCACGACCGCGAGCGACATCTATTCGCTGGGCGTGATTCTCCACGAATTACTCACCGGAACGCGGCCCCCTCGCTCGCCCGAAAGCCAGAAGCTGCTGAAACGGCTGCCGGGCGACCTGGACAACATCGTGGCGATGGCGCTCAAGGAAGAGCCCGAGCGCCGCTACTCCTCGGTGGAGCAGTTCAGCGAGGACCTGCTGCGCTACCTCGGCGGGCGGCCGGTGATCGCGCGCAAGGACACGCTGTCGTATCGCGCGGGGCGCTTTCTTTCGCGGAACCGCTTCTCGGTGGCCGCTACGGCGCTGGTGATCCTCTCGCTGGTGGCGGGCGCGCTGACTACGCGCTGGCAGGCTGAGCGCGCGCGGCGTCGATTCGTTGAGATGCGGCGGATCGCTAACGCGTTTCTCTTCGAGATCGACGGTTCGATCGCACGCCTGCCCGGCGCAACGCCGGCTCGGGAACGCATCGTGCAGTTGGGGCTCACCTACCTGGACGGGCTGGCGGAGGAATCCGTCGGAGATCCGGAATTGCAGCGCGAATTGGCGGCGGCGTATCAGAAGGTCGGCGACATTCTCGGCGGGTCGTTCAATTCGAACCTCGGGCGTTCGGCCGATGCGCTGGCCGGCTACCGCAAAGCGCTGCGCATTCGCCAGGGGCTTTACGCCCGCGACCGCTCGGCGGCGGCACGGCGGGAGGTGGCGCAGAGCCTCTCGAGCGTGGGTGACATGCTGCTCGCCATCGGCGAGGTGGACCAGTCCATCCAGCAGATGCGCGAATCGCTGCGCCTGCGGGAGCAGGCCGCCGCGGAGCAGCCTCGCGACGCAGCCGTCCAGAGGGACCTGGCGGCGGGCTACGCGGCCATCGTGCGTCCGCTGGTGGGGAAGGACGATTGGGCCCAGATCGCCGAATACCGGCAGAAAGAGGCGCAGATCTGGAGGCAACTCGCCGACGGAGGCGATCCGCTAGCGAGGATGAATTGGGCGTCCGCAAACAGCCGCTTGGGCTGGGCCCTTTCCCACCTGCCAACCGGCGACGGCCGGCGCCAATACGAAGAGAGCATCGCGGCCCAGGAAGAGTATCTGGCCAAGACCCCAAACGACGCCCAAGTGCGGTTCGAACTGGCGCGAAGCTATGCCCAGATCGGGCTGCTGCACGAGCGGCGCAACGAACTGGCGCTGGCGCTGGGGGAGGCCCGGCGCGCGCTCGCGGAGCGGAAGAAGCTCAATGAGACCGACCCACAGGATGTGCGCGTAAAGAACTTCCTGGCGGACAGCTACCGCACCGTGGCCCGCCTGCTTCTGGCCATGGGCCGGCCGGGCGAGGCCCTGCCCCTGGCGCATGAGGCCGTGGCCTTGAACACGGCGGTGGCGGCGATCGATCCGAACGATGTCTTCGCGCACACGGCGCTGGGACTCGGCTACTGGCTGTTGGGCCAGGTGCACAAGGCGCAAGCGGCGGCTGGGTCCGGCGCGGCGCGGCGGGAGGCGTTTGAAAACGCGCGCGACGCTTTCCGGAAGTCTCTCGCGCTGATCGATCCGATCGAACGCAAGGGTAAGCTCAACACGCGTTTCTTCGCGGGCGCGAAGCTGAATGGGGACATGCTGCGGCGCGAGATCGTGGAGTCGGAGACCGCGCTCACCGCCGCGCCGCAGTGAAGTCCGCCGCGAACTCCGCGATGCGCGGCAACGCCCGTTCCAGGATCTCCCGTTCGGCGGCGTAGCACAGCCGCACGCTGCCTTCGCCGCCTTCGCCGAACGCCACGCCGGGCGCGAGGCCGACCTTGGTATCCAGAAGCAGTTGCTTGCAGAACGCGAAGGAATCCGCCAGGCCCTCGATCCGGGGAAACAGGTAAAACGCCCCTTCCGGTTTGGGCACCGTGACGCGGGGAACCTTCGAGAGCAGCGCGATACATAGATCGCGATTCTGTTTCAAACGTCCGAGCATCTCCTTGACGAACGGCTCGCCCCACAGCAGCGCTTCCTCGGCGGCCCGCTGTCCGAAGCTGGGAGCGTGGGAGATGATGAACTCGTTCAGGCGCGCGGCCCGCTCCGCGAGATCCGCACGGGCCACCAGCCAGCCGATCCGCCAGCCGGTCATGCAGTAGCTCTTTGAGAACGACTGGATCACGATCACGGCGTCCTCGCGCGTGGCCAGGCGCAGGATGCTGGGAACGGGCTTGCCCAGGCCCGCTTCCGGATAATACAGCCGTTCGTAGACCTCGTCGGCCATCAACCACAGATTGTGCTCGCGGGCGAAGGCAAGCAGGCGCTTCTGCTCCTCCTCGGTCGCCGTCCACCCCAGCGGGTTTGACGGCGACGTGTAGAGCAGCAGGCGCGTCCGGCCGGTGACGGCCGCCTGGAGTGCGTCAAAGTCGATGGTGTAACGGCCTCCGGCGAGCACGTGCGCCACCTGTTTGACCGCCGCGTTGCACATCGCAACGTTCGAGGAACCGTTGGGCCAGGCGGGCGTCAGAACGATTGCTTCGTCGCCCGGATCGAGCGTGCAGCGGATTGCGACGTTCAGCGCCTGGACCCCGGAATTGGTAATCACGATCTCGCGCCCGGGGTCGAGCTGCACGCGGTGGTGGTCTTCGTAATAGCGCGCCAGCGTCCGGCGCAGCGACGGGATTCCGGCATTCTCGGTGTAGAAGGTGAACCCGTCCGCCATGGCCTTCTGCGCCGCGCGTTTGATGAACTCCGGCGTGGGCAGGTTCGATTCGCCGAAGTAGAGCCGGAGCACCTTCTCCTTCGGATCCGCGATGGAGGCGTCCATGGCCATGGCGAACTCCGCCAACTCGCGGATGCGGGAGTGCTGGACGGCAAGCGCGGAGGCGGCGACTTGGGCTGGCATAAGATCTTAGAGTACCGCGCAAGAATCGGAGCGCGCGCCCGTGCGTGCGCGGCTATTCTCTGATCATGATCATCGACGAAGACCGCTGCTGGGAAGCCATGGCGGCGCGGGACCGCGCCTGGGACGGCAAGTTCTTTTGCGGCGTGGTGACGACCGGGGTCTACTGCCGCCCCTCGTGCCCTGCGCGGCCGCGGCGCGAAAACGTCCGCTTCTTCGCCACCGCGGCGGAGGCTGAGCGTGCGGGGCTGCGGCCGTGCCTGCGCTGCCGGCCGCTCGAGACGGTGGACCCGGGCGCCGCGCGGGTGCTGGGCGTGGCGCGCTATCTGCGCGAGCATGCCGCCGAGACTGTGAGCCTGGAAGCGCTCTCCCGAGCCAGCGCCACCAGCCCCTTTCACCTGCAGCGCCGCTTCAAGGCGATGCTCGGTGTGACGCCGCGGGAGTACCAGGAAGCGTGGCGTCTGAAGACCTTCAAGAAAGAACTCAAGCGGCGCCGGCCCGTGACCGAGGCTCTCTACGAAGCAGGTTTCGGCTCGAGCAGCCGGCTCTATGAGCGCGTGGACACGCGCCTCGGCATGACACCCTCGGTGTATCGCGCCGGCGGCAAGGGCGTGGAGATCTCGCACGTGTGCGTTCCCACGCCGCTCGGCCCGATGATGATCGGCGCCACGGACCGCGGGCTGTGCTTCGTGCAGTTCGGTGAGAGCGGGGACCAACTGCTCGCCGTGCTCCGAGCGGAGTATCCGGAGGCCGCACTGACGCCCATGGCTGAGCCGCATCCGGAGCAGTTCCGGCTCTGGATCGGCGCGCTGTGCCGGAGCCTGGAGGGCGTGGAGCCGCGCCTCGACCTTCCGCTCGATGTGCGCGCGACCGCGTTCCAGATGCGCGTCTGGAAGTACCTGCAGAGCATTCCGCGAGGCGAAGTCCAATCCTACGGCGAGGTGGCGCGAGGGCTGGGGAGCCCGGCCGCGCACCGCGCGGTGGCCAGGGCTTGCGCGTCCAATCCCGTGGCGCTGGTGATTCCCTGCCACCGCGTCATCCGCGGCGATGGCGCGTTGGGCGGCTACCGCTGGGGGCTGGAGCGAAAGCGGGCGCTGATCGACCGCGAGCGCGCGGCCGCGCGGTAGGCGACGGTCCGAGCAGGCGGATTACGTCGAATAACATCGAATCTAAGCGCGCTAGCGGGGTGGGATAACCAGATGCTCGCCCTGGAACGAAACCGAGAGGAACTCGGCATCTCAGCTGTTCAAACGCGATGAAAGATGCCGAACCAGCCCCCAGTACTGCTACTCTCTTTGGTAACCGGTGGACATGGAGGCAGGACTGAGGAATACTCTGATTCTGCTACTCGCGTTGCAGTGCGGTTTGTCTGCAATGCAGGTTCCTGGCGGCGGCGCGCGCGGCGGTGGGGCGGGGATTGCCCGAGCTAGTGCAGTGCGAGGCGCACCCGTAAGAGGGGCAGCGCCTCGTGGCGGCACCAATGCGGCTAGAGGATCGGTGGACGTCGCGCGGGCGGCAAGAGCTGACTCGGTTCGTGGTGCGGCACCCGGCATTCGGGGATTCTTCCGCAACATCACAACTGACCCGTTTTCCAGCAATATGTTACGGGTCAATTCCCTTGGCGCGATCGCCGACGCGCGCGGTCGAGTAGTTGGCCAACTGTTGCGAACCGGACAAATCACCAGCAATGGAACGATCCTGGGCCGGATATCCGCCGGCCAGATTATTGACAACGTTGGCAGGCAGGTCGCGCAACTGCGTGGCTTCACCTTGGGGCGGGCGGCGATGCTGGCTGAGGACGGCAGGGGAATCTCTGTTCCCAGAAGCGCATGGGTGGAGGTCCTCCGGATTGATGAGACCCTTTCTTCCCGCTTCGTGGTCCGGCTAGCCGAATCAGGAATCATCGGCAGGATTCCGGCCAGCAGTATTGTTCTTTTGTCTGACGCCGCTGGATCCACTGTCCAAACTGATGCCCAAACGCCAAGGGCCATTGCCCCAAACGGTCTAGCAGTCGAACTTTTCACCAAATCCGGCGACCCATTGGATCTTGGCATTGATCGATTCGCTGCTGGCGTTCGTGATGCGGTGCT
>DALYJJ010000031.1:0-28029 GCA_031969915.1 Bryobacteraceae bacterium
CGCCCCCTGGCTGCGTCACCTGCGGCGTCTCGGCCCGGGGGCAATGCGCGCCGTCTGGCAGCTCTCGAAGAACGTTTCCCGTTCGTGGATGCAGCCGCTCTTCCGCTTTCGGCGGGAACTCGGTCTCGATACGCGTCTCAATCCGCTTTTCGAAGGCCAACACTCGCCGCACTGCGTGGTCGCGCTCTTTTCGAAAGTACTCTCCGAGCCTCAGCCGGATTGGCCCCCGGCCGTCGAGATTGCCGGATTCCCGCTTTACGACCGCCACCACGAACAGGAACGGATGCCCGAAGCGGTCACCCGGTTCCTCGATCAAGGGCCGCCGCCGGTGGTCTTCACGCTCGGTTCCTCCGCGGTGGGCGCGGCCGGCCCGTTCTATCGCGAGAGCGTGGAGGCTGCCCGGCGCATTGGGGCCCGCGCGCTCCTGCTGACCGGCGCCATGCGTCAGGAACTGCCCCGAACGCTGCCCGCGGACGTGATGACCGCCGAGTATGCCCCCCATTCCGAGGTGTTCCCCCGCGCGGCCGCGATCGTTCATCAGGGTGGCATCGGCACCACCGCGCAGGCGCTGCGGTCGGGCCGGCCCATGCTGGTGACGCCGTTCTCGCACGACCAGTTCGACAACGCGATCCGCTGCCGGCGAATCGGGGCGGGCCGCTGGATGCCCCAGGATCGCTACCGCGCCGCCCGCGCGGCGCCCGTGCTGCGGGAACTCCTCACCGCGCCCGGCATCCTCGCCGCCGCGCAGGCTGTCAGGAAAGCTCTTGAAAGCGAAGACGGCGCCTCCGCAGCCGCCACCGCCATCGAGCGGACGCTCGCCGCGCACGGCGGGATCGCTTCCCGCCGCGCTCATGTATAATGAGAGAGGTGTCGAACGAGTAAGTGGGCGAAAGGCCCACTTTTTTATTGGTTCGCGATGTCTTCGCTGGAAAAAGAAGCGGTCTTGCAGAGGGTGCACGAGATCGCCGGACGTGTGCTCGCCGGCGAGGGCATCGAGCTGTTCGACCTGGAACTGCTCGGTGGAGGAAAGAGCCGCGTCCTGCGGGTCACGATTGACCGCCCGCAGGGCGTCACCCACGGAGATTGTGAACTGGTTTCCAGGCGGCTGGGGGAAGTACTCGATGCCGAGGACGTCATCCCCGGCGACAGCTATACGCTGGAAGTGAGTTCTCCGGGCGTCGAGCGCAGACTGACCCGGCCCGAACACTTCCTCCGCTTCGCCGGACAGAAGGCCAAGATTGTACTGCGCGAACCGGTGGAGAACCGGAAGCACTGGGAAGGTACGTTGTCCGGGTTTGCAGGCGATACGGTAACTTTGGAAACCGCGCCGGGCAGGCCGGTTCAGTTCACGCTGAGCCAGATTCACAAAGCCAACCTGAAGTTCGATTGGTAAATTCCGAAAAAGAACAGAAACAAAGGAATCCGTTTTGGGAACGATCTATCAGTCCATCGAAATCCTGAGCAAGGAAAAGGGCATCGA
This sequence comes from Bryobacteraceae bacterium, assembly GCA_031969915.1. Lineage (GTDB taxonomy): Bacteria > Acidobacteriota > Terriglobia > Bryobacterales > Bryobacteraceae > DALYJJ01. The sequence continues at coordinate 1,481 of DALYJJ010000031.1, forward strand.
TCCGCAAGTGGTTCTGGACGCGGTGAAGGACGCCATGCTCGTGGCGGCCCGGAAGCACTTCCGGACGACGGACAACCTGGTGGCGGAGTTCGACGCCCGTACCGGCGCGATTCAGATCTTCGTCTCGAAGAAGGTGGTGGAAACGGTGGAGGACGCCACCGCTCAGATGACCCTCGGCGAAGCCTTGGCGGTCGATCCGAAGGCCGAACTCGGCGCGGAGATCCGCATTCACAAGTCCACGGAATCCCTGGGCCGGATCTCGGCGCAAACGGCCAAGCAGGTGATCCTTCAGAAGGTTCGCGAGGCGGAGCGGGAATCGGTCTTTTCCGAGTTCTCCGGCCGGGCCGGCGAACTGGTGAACTGTTCGGTGAAGCGCATTGAAAGCCAGGATCTGATCGTCGATATCGGCAAGACCGAAGCGCGGCTTCCGAAGAAGGAACAGTCCAAGCTCGAAAGCTTCAGCGTGGGCGAGCGCGTCCGGTGCGTGATCAAGAGCGTGGAGAAGGCCGGCAAGAACGCGGGCGTGATCGTCTCGCGTGCCGACCCGGAACTGGTCAAGCGCCTGTTCGAACAGGAAGTTCCCGAGATCTACGACAACACGGTGGTGATCAAGGGCTGCGCGCGGGAAGCGGGCGAGCGCACCAAGATCGCCGTCTTTTCGCGCGATCGCGACGTGGATAGCGTGGGCGCGTGCGTGGGCATGAAAGGCATGCGCGTGCAGTCCATCATCCGCGAGCTGCGCGGCGAGAAGATCGACATCATTGAGTTCAGCGACGACCCGGTGGTGTTCGCCACCCATGCCCTAAGCCCGGCCAAGATCTCTCGCGTCCAGGTGATCGACGCCGCCGAGCGCCACATGGAAGTGATTGTCGACGACACGCAACTGTCGCTCGCCATCGGCAAGAAAGGGCAGAACGTCCGGCTTGCGGCGAAGCTGCTCGGCTGGAAGATCGATATCAAGAGCGAAGAGGAGAAGCGGCAGGAGGTGGAATCCGCCATGGCCGCGCTCACCGTCCAGGGCACGCCGCTTTCGGCGCTGCTCGACCACGGCCTGCCCGAGAAACTGCTTGAGAAACTGCTTGAGGCGGGCATCACGATGGTCGAGAAAGTCGGCGAGATGACGCCCGAGCAAATCGAGGAAGTCCCCGGCATCGGTCCGAAGGGCGTGGAGCGGATCTTCGCTTCGGTGAACATGTTCTACGGCCAGTACGAACCGGGCGAGGAGACGGCGTCCGCCGGCGAAGGTGTCGTAACGGAGGAAGCGCCGGCCGAAGCGGAGCTGGACGCAGCCGCGCCGGAGGCGGTGGCGGAGGACGGCGAATCGGTATCGGTGGCCGAACCGGCGGTGGAAGAGGCGGCCGATCCGCGGCCGGACGAAGCGGCAGGCGAAGAAAAGACGCAGTAGCAACAAGCTTTGGCGTTTCAGTAGACGGAGTTTGATAGGATAAAGTGTCGGATTGGCGCAAACCCACAGCGACAAACAGGGTTACGCCCGTACAGCGGAGGCGGGTTCTCAGCCGCGCCAGGCAGTACTGATCTGACCTGAGCGAGGCACGTGTTTCACTTTATGGCCAAGAAGGGCATTCGCATCAACGAGCTCGCGCGAGAGCTGGAGGTCAAGCCGAGTCGGATTCTGGAAATGCTTCCCGAACTCGGCGTCTCCGAGAAGAAAACGCACTCGAGCTCGATTGATGAAGACGTTGCCGACCACATCAAAGCGCGCCTGGGCGGCGCCGAACGGACCGTTCCCCGCGACGACTGGGAGCCGCCTTCGGCGTCGGATGCCGGCGGGGAGCCTTTCGAAGCCGCAGCTTCAGAGGAATCAGGCGATGAGCCGTTTGCGGAAGCCGTGACGGAAGAACCCGCCGCTCCGCTCATTGCCGTAGCAGCGCCGGCCGACGCACCTCCGGTGGAGTCGGCGTCGCACGTTGCTGCCGGGGCGCGCCCGTTGCCGCTGCGTCCGCCCATTCTCGGGGGTAAGGGACCGATTCAGCCTCCCATCGGAGGCGCGCTCACGCCCACCATTCTGCCGCCTCCTCCGCCTCCTCCGCCGCCCGCGACTGTGCCGCCGGCAGCGATCGTGACTCCGGCCGCTCCGCCCCGGCCCGCGGCGCCGACCGTGCGCCCCCCGGCCGCGCAGATTGCGCCCGGTTCGCCGGTGGCTCGCAGCACGCCGTCAGCGCCAGCTCCGCCCCCCTCGGCCCCCCGGCCGCCCGCGGCGCCACCGGCGGCCGGCGCGCCTCGTCCAGGACAGATTCTCACGGGCGCCCGTCCGGGCGCGCCGGCGCCGCCCCCGCCGCCTCGCGGCATGCAGCCGGGACAGCCGATCGCTCGTCCTGCCCTCGGCCGGCCCGTTCAGGGAGGCCCGGGCCCGCGTCCCGCCGGTCCGCCACCCTCAGGTCAGCCGGGCGGCGCGCCGTCCGCGGGGCCGGGCGCCCGTCCCTTGGCGGGACAACCGGCAGCTCGTCCCGTGGTGCCTCCGCGCCCCGATCTGGTGGCCAAGCTCGCGCAGCAGACGCCCCCACGCGCCACGCCCGGCCAACCCCAGACGCGTCCGGCTCCGGGCCGGCCCACGCCGACTCCCGGGCAACCGATCTACCGCGGCCCGATTCGTCCGGGTCAGGCGTTGTGGGGACAAGGGCAACCCGGTCCCGGTGGTCCGGGACGCCCCGGCGGCCCAGGCCGCGGACCGCGCCCGATTCACCCCACGGCGCCGCCGCCTCCGCCGCCCACCGATACGCGCCGCCACGCCGGCAAGCCCGCGCGGCCCGCGCCCCGGGAGCTCGAAGCCGAGATGGAAGGCAAGCTGCGCCCGTCGGGCCAGCGGCGCCAGGAACTGGTTCAGGCGACCAACAAGGACATCACCATCGCCGAAGGCGTGACGGTGAAGGAATTGGCCGACAAGCTCGGCATCAAGGCCAATTTCGTAATCAAGAAGCTGGTGGAGAAGAAGATCTTCGCGACCATCAACCAGACCCTCGACGTGAAGCTCGCCGAGGACCTGGCCCGCGAATTCGGAGCCGCCACCAGCCAGATGAGCTACGAGGAAGAGAGCGAGTTTGCGGTCGAGCTGGCCGAGGATCCGAAGGACCTCAAGAAACGGGCTCCCGTGGTCACCATCATGGGCCACGTCGATCACGGCAAGACCTCTTTGCTCGACGCCATCCGGCTGGCCAACGTCGCGGAGAAAGAAGCCGGCGGCATCACCCAGCACATCGGTGCGTATTACGTTGAGAAGAACGGGCAGAAGATCGTCTTCATCGACACGCCCGGCCACGAAGCGTTCACCCGCATGCGCGCCCGCGGCGCGCAGGTCACCGACATCGTCATCCTGGTGGTGGCGGCCGACGACGGCGTGATGCCCCAGACGCTTGAGGCGATCGACCACGCGCGCGCCGCCAAAGTGCCGATCATCGTCGCGATCAATAAGGTCGACAAACCGGACGCCCAGCCCGAGCGCATCAAGCAGCAGTTGGCGGATCGCAACCTGCTGGCCGAAAGCTGGGGCGGCGACGTGATCATGGTTCCCGTTTCGGCGAAGACCAAGGATGGCCTCGACCTGCTCCTCGAGTACATTCTGCTGGTCTCCGACATGAAAGACCTCAAAGCGAACCCGACGCGTCCGGCCGTCGGCAGCGTGCTCGAAGCGCAGTTGGATCGCGGCCGCGGCCCGGTGGCCACGGTGCTGGTTCGCAACGGCGTGCTCAAGGTGGGCGATTACTTCATCTGCGGCTCCGTGTTCGGCAAGGTTCGCGCGATGTTCGACGACCGCGGCGGCCCGCTGCGGGAGGCCGAGCCGTCCATGCCCGTCGAAGTCCTCGGGCTCGAGTCGCTGCCCGAAGTAGGCGACACCTTCCAGGTGGTCACCGACACCGCCAAGGCCAAGCAGATTGTCCTCTATCGCGAATCGAAGACGCGTGAGGCGGCGATGGCCAAGACCGCGCGTGTGTCGCTCGAATCGCTCCACGGCCAGTTGAAGGAAGGCGAGACCAAGGAACTGAACGTCATCCTCAAGGCCGACGTGGGGGGCACCGCCGAGGTGCTCACCGATACCCTGCAGAAGCTCTCCAACGACAAGGTGAAGGTGCGTGTGCTGCACGCCGGCGTCGGCGCGATCACCGAAAGCGACGTCCTGCTGGCCACCACGTCCGAAGCGATCATTGTCGGCTTCAACGTGCGCGCCGAGCGCACCGCGGTCTCCGTAGCCGAGCAGGAGAAAGTGGATATTCGCTTCCACACCATCATCTACGAGTTGACCGACGAGATGAAGAAGGCGATGACCGGTATGCTCGAGCCGGTCTTCAAGGAAGTGTACCGGGGCCGCGCCGAAGTGCGGGAGGTGTTCCGCATCAGCAAGGTGGGCAACGTGGCGGGTTGCATGGTGCTGGACGGCACGATCACCCGCGACAGCCAGGTGCGCCTGCTGCGCGACAACGTGGTGGTCTTCACGGGGCGCGTCGAATCGCTCAAGCGCTTCAAGAACGACGCGAGCGAGGTGAAGTCCGGGTTCGAATGCGGCATCACGCTCGCCGGCTACAACGACGTCAAGCCGGGCGACGTCATCGAGGCGTTCGCCACCGAACGCGTCTCCGTGGAGGCGCTGGTTTAGGGAAAGACATCATGGCCTCGATCGGGGTCTTGACGCTGGAACTCAGGCTGCCGCATGCGCACTCCCTCAAGGAGAAGCGCCATGTGGTGAAAAGCCTGAAGGACAGGCTCCGCAACAAGTTCAACGTTTCGGTGGCCGAGATTGAATACCAGGACCTCTGGCAGAGCGCGCTGGTGGCGGCGGTAACCGTCTCGAGCAGCCGCCAGTTCGCCGAGCAGACCCTGGCTTTGGTGGAAGGGGAAGCCGCTTCGCTGCTCGGCCCCGGGCTGGCCGAGGCGACCGTGGAGTGGCTGGCGTAACGAAATGGACGAGAGGCGCGCCAAAAGGGTGAGCGAGGCGCTCCGTGAGGAGTTGAGCGAACTCATCGGCTATGAGATGACCGACCCCCGAGTGGGCGGCGTGGACGTGACCGAAGTGCACATCGCGCCCGACATGCGCGTGGCGTCGGTGCGCGTGTCGCTGCCCGCCGCCGAAGATGAGCGGCGGGGCGCGCTGGAAGCCCTGGAACACGCCAAGGGCTTTCTCCGGCGCGAGGTCGGACGGCGTCTTCAGCTCTTCCGCGTTCCCGACTTCCGCTTCGAGGCGGACGCCGAACTGGCCGGGTCTCACGACCGGGTCCAGCAGCTTCTCAAGCGCATCCGGAAAGGCCGGCCGAAGGATGAGTGACGGCGTGGCAAAAAAAACCGGTTTCTCCAAACACCGTGTGATACTTTTGTTTTTAGCGCCGCTGCTGTCCGCCGCCAGTGCCGTTCCGGCTCAGCCGGCGGTCCGCGTGGAACGCAGCCTGGACGCGATGGGGACCACCTACACCATCGCGCTGTACGGCGAGGACCGGTTCGTATTGGATTCGGCGATCGACGACGCTTTCGAGGAAGCGCAACGCATCGACCGGCTGATCTCCAACTACCGGCAGGACAGTGAGTGGAGCCGGATCAACCGCGAGGCGGCGGCCGGCGCCGTGAAGGTGAGTGAGGAGTCGTTCCGGCTGCTGGAGGCCTGCCTCGGGTACAGCCGGCGGAGCGAAGGGACCTTTGACATTACGGTCGGGCCACTGATGAAGATCTGGGGGTTTTACAAGGGAACGGGCCGTTTTCCGCACCGGGCGGAGATGCGCGTGGCGATGGCGCGCGTGGGCTACCGGAACATCCAGTTGGACCCGGAAGCCTCAACCGTCCGCTTCGCCCGGTCCGGCGTGGAGATCGATCCCGGCGGGATCGGCAAGGGCTACGCAGTGGACCGCATGGCGGGCGTCCTGCGGACGCGCGGCGTGAAGTCCGGCCTGATCTCCGCCGGCTCGTCGAGCATCTACGCGATCGGTACGCCGCCCGGCGATCCGGGCTGGAAGGTGAGTGTCCGCCATCCCAAAGACCCGCGGCGGACGGTGCACGACTTTCTGCTCAAGGACGAATCCATGTCCACCTCCGGCAATTACGAGAAGTTCTTCTGGTCCGGAGGGAAGTTGTACAGCCACATCATGGACCCGCGCACGGGATACCCGGCGCAGGGCATGCTCTCGGCTTCCGTGCTTGCGCCGAATACGCTCGACAGCGAGGCGTGGGCCAAGCCGTTTTTCATCTTGGGCCGCGGCTGGACCGCGGCTCACAAACCGAAACAATTTCGAGTCTATTTGTGCGAGGACAAGTCGGAACCGGCATGCGCCCTGCTCCCATGAATTCCCGCTTTCTTGACGCCTGCCGCCGCAGGCCCACGGACGTGCGTCCGGTCTGGTTCATGCGGCAGGCCGGCCGATATATGAAGCAGTACCGCGAGATCCGTGCCCGCCACGGCATCCTGGAGATCTGCAAACGTCCCGATCTGGCCGCCCAGGTGACGCTCCAACCCGTGGAGATCCTGGACGTCGATGCGGCGATCATTTTCGCAGACCTGCTTTTGCCCGTCGAGCCCATGGGCCTGAAGCTGAAGTTCGTCTCCGGCGAAGGGCCGCACATCGATAACCCCGTGCGCACTTCCTCCGACGTGGACACGCTGTCCATCTCCAACACCGACGACCTCGGCTACGTGGGAGAGGCCATCCAGCAGGCCGTGCGGGCCCTGGCCGGGCGCGTGCCCCTGATCGGCTTCGTCGGCGCGCCCTTCACCCTCGCCAGTTACATGATCGAGGGCGGCGCTTCGCGCACCTTCCTGCGCACCAAGCAGATGATGTACCGCGACGAGACCCTGTGGCGCCGCCTGATGGGCAAACTGGTGGACGTGCTGGGGCCCTTCGCGCTGCTCCAGGTGGCTGCCGGCGCACGCGCCATTCAGGTCTTCGATTCCTGGGCCGGCGCGCTTGGGCCGGACGACTACGTCCGCTACGTCGCGCCCTACTCCCGCGCGCTCATCGAACGCATCCGTTCGAGCGGCGTGCCGGTGATTCACTTCGGAACCGGTGCTTCGGGCTTCTTCAAGGAACTCCACGCCGCCGGCGGCGACGTCCTGGGCATCGACTGGCGGCTGAACATCGACACCGCGTGGATGGAAATCTCCTACCGCTCCGCCATCCAGGGCAACCTCGATCCGTCGATGCTGTTCGCCCCGCTGCCGGAATTGCGCGCGCGCGTCCACGAGTTGCTCAAACGAACCGGCTCGCGCCCCGGGCACATTTTCAACCTCGGCCACGGCATTCTTCCCGAAACGCCCGTGGATCACGTCAAGGCCTGCGTGCAGTTCGTCCGGGAGTTCAGGCCGTAGGGTGGCCCGCGTTGTCATCATCGGCGGCGGGATCTCGGGGCTTTCCGCCGCCTGGTATTTGAAGAAGGCCGGCGTGCCTTCGGTTCTGGTGGAGCAGCGCGACCGGCTGGGCGGAGTGATCGCCACCGAGGTGGTGGAAGGCTGCGTCCTCGAACAGGGGCCCGACAGTTTCCTCTCCGCCAAGCCCGCCGCCCTCGAGTTGATCCGCGAACTCGGCCTTGCCGCGGACGTCATTGGTTCGAACGATCACCAGCGCGTCACCTACATCCGCCGCAGGGGCGAACTTGTCCCCCTCCCCGACGGCCTCATGATGATGGTGCCTACCAAGATCATGCCCATGGTCTGGTCGCCGCTGCTCTCCTGGCCCACCAAGATCCGCATGGGCCTGGAACTGCTCCGCCAACCGCCCTCTTCTCCGCCGCCGGACCGCACCGTGGCCGACTTCATCACCGATCATTACGGGCCGGAAGCGGTGGACTATCTCGCCGAACCGTTGCTGTCCGGCGTTTACGGCGGCTCGCCCGAGCGGCTCAGCGTCAGGAGCGTACTGACCAGGTTCGCCGAGTTGGAAAGCGAGTACGGCAGCCTGACGCGCGGGGTCCTGGCTGCGCGCCGCAAGGCCGGCCCGCAGGTGAATGGGACCCCCTTGTTCCGCACGTTGAAAGGCGGGCTGGGATCGATGGTCGGCCTGCTGGAACGCGGCGTGGCGGACGCCGTGGAGTTCGTCACCGGCGCCGCGGAAACCATCGAACCGCACGAAGCGGGTTACCGCGTGAAGGTGAACGGCGAGTGGGTACCAGCCAGCCACGTGGTGGTGGCCGCGCCCGCCTGGGCGGCGGCCGAATTGCTCGCCGGGCTGGACGGCGAACTTGCGGAGTTGCTCAGCGGCGTCGAGTACAGCTCGTCCATGACGCTGGCGCTGGGTTATCGGCGCGAGGAACTGGGACACCCGCTGAACGGCTTCGGTTTCCTGGTTCCCCGCCGCGAACGCAAGGTGCTGGTGGCCTGCACCTGGGTGGGCACCAAGTTCTCCCACCGTGTTCCGCCGGAGTGGGCGGTGCTGCGGTGTTTCCTGGGCGGCGCGGGCAATGAGGCTGTGCTCGCCAGGCCGGACGCCGAAATCGTCGCCGCCGTGCGTGACGAGCTGCGCGAAATCATGGGCGTCACCGCCGAGCCCGCCTTCTCCCGCATTTCGCGCTGGCCGCGCTCCATGGCCCAGTACACGGTCGGGCACGACCGGCGCATGGCAGCCGTGCGCGGCCGCCTGGAGCGTCTGCCCGGCTTGCACCTGGCCGGCAACGCCTACGAAGGGATCGGCATCCCCGATTGCGTCCGCATGGGCCGCGCCGCGGCGGAGAAGATCGCGCACTCCGTTTGACGTCCAGAGAGGGCTTGCTTTCCACCCGCACCCGCATCACAATCTCGCGGTGGGAGGGTACCCACCGTGACTGCAACTGAGATCAGTTCTCTGCGCGAGGCCACCGGCCGGCTCGAGGAAGCGTTCCTGAGCGGCGAGCCGTCGAGAATCGCGGAGCTGTTTTGCGAAGATGCCGTCCTCATACCGCCGCACCGGCCGATTGTAATCGGGCGGGCGGGCGTTTTAAGTTACTACAAGTCGTTCCTCGCCGCCATCGCCATCCGGCTGGAGAGCATGCCCGAGGAGATGGAAATGATCGGTGACGGGGCCTACATCTGGGGCCTCTTCCGCCTGGAGGGGCGCGTCCGCGCTACCGGGGAAGAGATCGCGGGCAAAGGCAAGTTCTTCCTGCTGCTCAAACCCGGCGTGGATGGCGGCTGGAAGATCTTCCGTCACATCTGGAGCTACCCGCCCGACGTGATGCACAAGCTCATGGACGCAGTGGGCTACTGAAAGCGCTTCGGGGCGCGGCGGGCTAAATCGGCACAAAACAAAACAACCAGGAATTGCTTCGAAGCCGGGCGGATTTCGCGATATCTTGAGAACTACCCTCCGCCATGGCGCATGAGCTTGAGTTGATCGTCCGCAGCAAAGAAGGCGGTGTGCAGAGACGGTCCCTCACGGGGGAGCGCCTGACCGTCGGCCGGGCCTCGGGCAACGACCTCAGCTACCCGGGCGACGCCAAGCTCTCCCGCAATCACCTGTTGTTTGAGAGCCGCGCCGACGGCTGGCTGGTGCGCGACCTGGATACCAAGAACGGCACCCAGGTGAACGGCCTGCGCCTCGGCGGCGGCCATCTGCTGCGCGCGGGCGACGTCATCGCCGCGGGCTACCTCACGCTGTCGGTGGCCGCGCCCGGCGAGCCGGTCGAGGACACGGTGGTCTTTGTCCCGAGCGAGGAACACGCGCGGCGAACGGTCACCACCACGCTCGAGCACGCCATTCCCGTCACGCCCGCTCCCATGGAACGGCAACTCGCGGCGATGGCCCGCGCCGGGCGCGAGTTGTCCGTGCACCGCTCGGTGGAAGATCTGTTTCGCGCGATTCTCGATCTCGCGCTCGAGACCGTGGATGCCAGCCGGGGCGTCCTGATGACCCTCGAAGGCGGCAAGCTGCTCACCCAGGCCGCGCGCGGCGAGGGCTTCCGGATTTCGAGCGCGGTTCGCGATCGCGTGATCCAGGGACGCACTTCGCTGCTGGTGGTGGATGTCCAGGCCGACGACGACCTGCGCCATCAGCGGACCATCGTCGAACAGAGCGTGCGCAGCATCATGGCCGTGCCGCTGCAGACCAAGGATCAAGTGCTCGGGTTGATCTACGTCGACAGCTCGCATATCCTGGCCCAATTCACGCCGGCCGATTTGAATCTCCTCACCGTTCTCGCCAACATCGCGGCGGTGCGCCTGGAGAACGCGCGGCTGGCCGAACGCGAGCAGGCCGAGCGCGCCGAATCGGCGGCCGCGGCGGGCCGGCTGGCGGCCGCGATCAGCCATGAGATGAACTCCCCGCTCGGAGCGATGAAGAGCGCCGTGGACACCATCGTGCTGCTGGCCTCGCGGATGGTCAGCGACGACCCGGAGCGGCTGGAGCTGATGCGCGGCCTGGTCTCGACCGTGCGCGAGTCGTCGGCGCGGCTGGAGAAGATCGTAGCCCGGATGCAGCGCTTCACCCACCTCGACCGGGCGGAGATTCAGGTAGTGCAGTTGGACCAGTTGCTGGCGGACGTGGTGGCGATCGTACAGGCGACCATGGGCGGCGCCGATTGCGAGGTGGTGGTGGAAACCGGCGAGGTGGCTCCGTTTCTATGCCGGCCGCAATCTCTTAGCGCGGTGCTCGCGCGGTTGATCCAGAACGCGGTGGAAGCATCGCAGGGCCGCGGCGCGGTGCGCGTGGAAGCGGCGGTGGAGGGCAGCACGCTCACGGTGGCCATTGCCGACAGCGGCGAGGGGCTCACGGAAGAGGAGGCGGCGCACCTCTTCGAGCCGTCGTTCCGCGTCTCCGGCGGCCGCGTGGCGGGCAGTTGGAGCCTGTTCAGCGCGAGGCGCATGATCAGCGAGCAGGGGGGCGACATTCGCGTCGTCAGCCGCCACGGGCACGGAACCACGTACGTGGTCCACCTGCCGGTCTCCCCCGCGCCTTCCGCGCCCCCGGCGCGCGCCCTCACGCCCGGTTTGCCCGTTCGGTCGCGGGAACCCTATAATTAGGGTTAGAATCAGGGATCCGATCTGGAATGAGAACCGTGGACTTGTCCCCAAGAGCGGCGGAGATCCTTCACTCGATCGTGGAGTCGCACATCGAGAGCGGCGAACCTGTGGCTTCGCGCACCATTTCGCGGCATCGCCGCGATCGCCTGAGCCCCGCTACGATTCGCAACGTGATGCAGGATCTGACGGAGATGGGCTATCTCTGCCAGCCGCACACCTCCGCCGGCCGCGTGCCCACGGAAAAGGCCTTCCGGAGCTACGTCCAGTCCCTCGCGACGCGTAAGATCCTGGCCGCCGAGTTGCACCGGCTGCAGGGAGAACTCAGCCAGCCGGTGACGCTCGAAGGCCGCGTCGAACGCTCCTCGCACCTGCTCACCGAGCTCACGCGGAACATCGGCATCGCCGCCGCCATCCCGTCCGTCGCCCAGTTGCTCGACCAGATCGAACTGGTCGCCTTGGGCGACCGCCGGGTCCTGATGGTGGTGGTCACCCAGGATCGCATCGTTCACGACCAACTGGTCACGCTCGATGAGCCCGTGGCGCAGGACGAACTGAACACGATCCGGAATTACCTGAACCACAATTTCTCGGGCTGGAAGCTGGCCGACATCCGCGCGGAACTGCAACGGCGCCTGGAGAAGCAAAGCGCGGCCTACGACGCGATGCTGCGCCGTCTGACGGTGCTTTACGAGAAGGGCCTGCTCGATATCGGGACCGACGCCGAGGTCCACCTGGAGGGCGTGTTCAACCTCTTGGGCCTGGACCTCCACCTGACGCGCGAGAAGCTCCGCGAACTGTTTCGCGCGCTGGAGCAGAAGAAGAAGATCCTGCAGCTTCTCGACCGTTTCCTCGAGCAGCCGCCGGGTGAAGTGGCCGTGCAGGTGGGCCTCGGCGACCTGCATCCGTCGATGCGCGAGTTCTCGCTCATCGGCATCTCCGTGCGCATGAACGGCGGTCTCGCCGCGAAGGTCGCCGTGCTGGGACCCATGAGAATGAACTATCAGCGCGTCATCTCGGCCGTGGTCCACGTCGGCGAAGCCATGCACAGCCTGCCTCAGTAGCGGCCGGCGGCGCGGCACGGAAGGTAGAAACGGACAACCATGGAACCAAACAAGACCGAACTGGAGGACATGCCGTCCTCCGGTGGCGCGGAAGACATCGCCCCCACCGTGGACGCGGAGAAGCTGGCCGCCCTGGCCGCCGAGCGCGACGAGTTGCGCGAACAGGTGCTGCGCGCCCGCGCGGAGTTCGACAACTTCCGGAAGCGCACCGAGCGCGAACGCCTGGAAGCCTCCGAGTATTCCGCGATGGAAGCTGTACGCCAGTTGCTGCCCACGCTCGACGACTTCGTGCGCGCCCTGAAGGCGGAAACCGCGGACAAAGAATACGCCAAAGGCATGGAACTGATTTACGGCCGGCTCTTTGAAACCCTGAAGAAGATGGGCCTGGAGCCGATCGAGTCCGAAGGCAAACCGTTCGACCCGCATGTCCATCACGCCGTGGAGATGGCGCAGACCGAGGAAGCGGAAGACGGCGTCGTGCTCGCCGAATACCAGTGCGGCTACAACTTCAAGGGCCGCCTGCTGCGCCCGGCGATGGTCAAGGTCGCCGTGCGATCCTAAGAAAAGTTTCCCGTGGCCAAAAGAGATTACTACGAGGTGCTCGGTGTGCCGCGCCAGGCGGCCGATGGCGAGTTGAAGTCCGCCTATCGCAAGCTGGCGATGAAATACCACCCCGACCGCAATCCCGGGGACAAAGACGCCGAGGAGCATTTCAAGGAAGCGGCCGAGGCTTACAGCGTTCTCAGCGACGCCCAGAAGCGCGCCGCCTACGACCGTTTCGGCCACGCCGGCGTTCAGAGTCCGGCCTCCGGCGGCGGCCCCGGCTTCGATCCGAATGCGTTCGCCGACTTCTCCGACATCCTCGGCGATCTGTTCGGCTTCGGCGACATGTTCGGTGGTTCTTCGCGGCGGCGCAACCGGCCGCAGCGCGGCGAAGACCTCCGGTTCGATCTCGAAATCGACTTCGAGGAATCGATCCGCGGAAAGAACGTCGATATACAGGCGCCTCGCCTCGATACCTGCGCACGGTGCGGCGGCGCGGGCGCCGAAGCCGACGGCACAGTCGCCTGCCCCACCTGCCGAGGCCGCGGTGAAGTGGTCTACCAGCAGGGGTTCCTTTCCATTCGCCGCACCTGCGGGCAGTGCGAAGGACGCGGGCAGATCGTGCGCAAGCCCTGCCAGCAGTGCCACGGCGAGGGCGTGCAGCGGAGCGAACGCAAGCTGCGGGTGAGCATTCCGGCCGGCGTCTACAACGGCGCCAAACTCCGCCTCCAGGAAGAAGGGCAGCCCGGCTACAACGGGGGCCCCCCGGGGGACCTCTACGTTTTCCTGAAGGTGAAGGAGCACCCGATCTTCGAGCGCCAGGAGAACGACCTCCATTGCACCGTGCCCATTAACGTTGCCCAGGCCGTGCTCGGCGTCGACATTGACGTGCTGACCTTCGATGGCCTGGAAACCGTGAAGGTCCCGGAAGGCGCCCAGCCCGGGCATCAGGTGCGGATCAAAGGAAAGGGCGTTCCGGTTCTGGGAGGACACGGGCGGGGAGACTTGTACGTCCACATCGACGTGCGTGTGCCCACCAAGCTCTCTCGCGAGCAGAAGAAGCTCTTCGAGCAGCTCCTCGATACCCTCCCGGCCGAGAACGAGCCCCAGGAAAAAGGCCTGTTCGACAAGGTGAAAGACTACTTCCTGTAACCCGCCGGCGGGGCTGGCGCGCGGAGCCCGCCGCGCGGGGCGCGTTACTGTCTGACGATAAATTTTGCGTACAATGGGGGTTCTGTCGTCATCCTAGAACGCGGATGGGAACCTCTTCCGCGGTGCATCACAAGCGAGCCGCGGTCCGTTCCAGAGGCCCGGCGCCAGGGGGGAATCGATGAGTGCTGCCGCCGCTTCGAACGGCATCGTGAGCAACTCCGTTGGCTTCTTTCACGCCACTGTCGGAAAGAAGGTGATCGTCGCCATTACCGGCGTGGCTTTGTTCGGCTTCGTAATCGGGCACATGCTCGGCAACCTGCAGGTTTTCGCCGGGCCCGAAGCGATGAACGCCTATGGCGCTTTCCTGCATTCCAAGCCAGGCCTGTTGTGGGGTGCGCGACTCGGGCTGATCCTGGCCGTCGTGCTGCACATCGTCGCCTCCGTGCAACTGGCTCTGCTGTCGAAGGCCGCCCGGCCCGTCTCCTACCAGAAGTGGAGCAAGGTGAAATCGAGCTACGCCTCGCGCACCATGATCTGGAGCGGCCCGATCATCGCCGCCTTCGTGATCTACCACTTGTTGCACTTCACGGCGGGCGTCGCCATGCCCTGGCAGGGTGCCTCCTTCGAAACCCAGGAGATCGCGGGCCACATCATCCCCAAGCCCTATGAGAACGTTGTCGCGGGCTTCTCGAACCCCTTGGTGTCGATCGCCTATATCGTCTCCATGGCGCTCCTGTGCCTGCACCTCCGCCACGGCTTCTACAGCATGTTTCAAACCGTCGGCCTGAACAACCCGCGGTTCACGCCGCTCATCGACAAGCTCGCCATGGCGTTCGCCGCCGCCATCTTCGTCGGCTACATTTCAATCCCCGTCGCCGTTCTGGCCGGTGTGGTGCGGTAAGGAGTCTCGAACTATGGAACTCAAGTCACGAATCCCCGACGGGCCGATCGAGAAGAAGTGGGACAAGGCGCGCTTCGACCTGAAGCTGGTGAACCCCGCCAATCGCCGGAAGTACTCGGTGATCGTGGTCGGGTCCGGGCTGGCCGGCGGCGCAGCCGCGGCCACGCTCGGCGAACTGGGCTACAACGTCAAGTGTTTCTGTTTCCAGGATTCGCCGCGCCGCGCCCACTCCATCGCCGCCCAGGGCGGCATCAACGCCGCGAAGAACTATCAGAACGACGGCGACAGCATCTACCGCCTCTTCTACGACACCGTGAAAGGCGGCGATTTCCGCGCCCGTGAGGCGAACGTCTATCGCCTTGCGCAGATCAGCGTCAACATCATCGACCAGTGTGTCGCCCAGGGCGTGCCCTTCGCGCGCGAATACGGCGGCACGCTCTCGAATCGCTCGTTCGGAGGAGCTCAGGTCTCGCGCACCTTCTACGCGCGCGGGCAGACCGGCCAGCAGTTGCTGCTCGGCGCATACCAGGCGCTGGAACGGCAGGTGGCCGCCGGCTCGGTGCAGATGTTCGGCCGGCACGAGATGCTGGACGTCGTGCTGGTGGACGGCCAGGCGCGTGGGATCATCGTGCGCGACCTGGTGACGGGTGCGCTCGAGCGGCACGCCGCCGATGCCGTGCTCCTCGCCACCGGCGGCTACGGCAACGTCTTCTTCCTCTCCACCAACGCCAAGGGCTCTAACACCACCGCCATCTGGCGCGCGCACAAGAAGGGCGCGCTCTTCGCCAACCCCTGCTTCACGCAGATCCATCCGACGTGCATTCCGGTCTCCGGCGAGTATCAGAGCAAGCTCACTCTGATGAGCGAGTCGCTGCGTAACGACGGCCGCATCTGGGTACCTCTCAAGACCGGCGACAAACGCAATCCGGTTGAGATTCCCGAAGCCGAGCGCGACTACTACCTGGAGCGCCGCTACCCGAGCTTCGGCAACCTGGTGCCCCGCGACGTCGCCTCGCGCGCCGCCAAGGGCGTCTGCGACGAAGGCCGCGGCGTCGGTCACACCGGCCTGGGCGTCTATCTCGACTTCGCCGATTCCATCCGCCGCCTGGGCAAGAAGACCATCGCCGACCGCTACGGCAACCTGTTCGAGATGTACGAGCGCATCACGGGCGAGGATCCCTACAGCGTTCCCATGCGCATCTTCCCGGCGATTCACTACACCATGGGAGGGCTGTGGGTGGATTACCACCTGCAAAGCACAATTCCAGGGCTTTTTGTTCTGGGCGAGGCGAACTTCTCCGATCACGGCGCCAACCGCCTGGGCGCCAGCGCGCTGATGCAGGGCCTTGCCGACGGCTACTTCGTGATCCCCTACACGCTGGGCAACTACCTCGCTTCGACGAAGTTTGAGAAGGTGACCACCGATCACGCCGAGTTCGCCAAGGCAGAGGCCGAATCGTCGGCTCGCCTCAAGAAGCTGCTCTCCATCAAGGGCAAGCGCTCCGTCGATTCGTTGCACCGCGAACTCGGCAAGATCGTGTGGGACTACTGCGGGATGTCGCGCTCGGCCGCCGGGCTCAAGACCGCGCTCAAGCGGATCCCCGAGCTGCGCGAGGAGTTCTGGAAGAACATCAACGTCCCCGGGGAGGCCGGCGACCTGAACCAGACGCTCGAGAAGGCGAACCGCGCCGCCGACTACTTCGAACTGGCGGAGTTGATGTGCCGCGACGCGCTCGACCGCGAAGAGTCCTGCGGCGGCCACTTCCGCGAAGAGTATCAGACCCCCGACGGCGAAGCGTTGCGGAACGACCAGGACTATGCGTACGCCGCCGCCTGGGAGTATGGCGGCGAGAACGCGAGCCCCAAGCTGCACAAGGAACCGCTCAGCTTCGAATACGTGATCCCCGCGCAGAGGAGCTACAAGTAGATGAGGCTCACGCTACACGTTTGGAGACAGAAGGGCCCGCGCGACGCAGGCCGCATGGCGAAGTACGACATGGCCAACGCCAACGAGCACATGTCGTTTCTCGAGATGCTCGACGTGCTCAATGAGCAGTTGCTCGAGAAAGGCGAGGAGCCCATCGCGTTCGATCACGATTGCCGGGAGGGAATCTGCGGTTCCTGCGGGTTCATGATCAACGGCGTCGCGCACGGGCCGCTGCCCGCGACCACCGTGTGCCAGCTCCACATGCGCCATTTTAAGGATGGCGACGAGTTGTGGCTGGAGCCCTGGCGCGCCAAGGCGTTCCCCATTCTCAAGGATCTGATGGTGGACCGCTCGGCGTTCGACCGCATCATCGCCGCCGGCGGCTTCATCTCGGTCCCCGCGGGCTCGGCGCCCGACGGCAATGCGATCCCCGTGCCGCGCCCCGAGCAGGAAGCGTCCATGGACGCCGCCGCCTGCATCGGCTGCGGCGCCTGCGTGGCGATGTGTCCGAACGCCGCGGCGGCGCTCTTTACCGGTGCGAAGATCTCGCACCTCGGCCGCCTGCCGCAGGGCCAGCCGGAGCGCCACGAGCGCGCCCAGCGGATGGTGTCGCAGGTCACGATCGAGGGGTTTGGCCACTGCACCAACATGGGCGAGTGCGAAGCCGTCTGCCCGAAAGGCATCCGCCTGGAAGTGATCGCCCGCATGAACCGCGATTACATCAAAGCCCAGGTGGCGCAGCGCGAAGCCGCGTCCGTCGGCGGGGCGGGCTGACGCTCAGAGCAACTTCCTGAGCATCGCAATCTGTCCGGCATGATACGCGTTATGCTGCGCCACGCCGCGCAGCATCGCCTCCAACGAAACTCCGGTGCCCGACGCCGGATCGCGCTCCTCGCCCACCATCCGCGACCAGTCGGTGACCCCCGCCGCCGCCGCGCAAAGCCGGTCGTAGGCCTGCCGCAAGGCCGCCTGCGCGTCCCGCCAGCAATGGGGTGAGGCGTTGTTCACGTGACGCCAGTCGCCCGCCTCCGGCTCGGGATGGAAGCGTCCTTCCAAGCGCTCGGCCACCTCCTCCATCCAGGCAGCCGCATGTTGCACGACCTCCTGAATGCTGTGTGCGCCGTCCAGCGGATGCGCCGCCGCCTGCGCGTGCGTCACACCCTCACAGGCTTCCGCCAGGGACGGCCCATGCCACGCGCCGCCCTCCACTGTCTTTCGAATGTCTTCCAGCAGTTCCCTCACCGTTGTCCCTCCGCGACGCGTCTTCGACACGCGCGCCACGGCCTCCATTCTACGCGCCCGCGGTACCCGGTCCGGTAACCTTTCCCCACGCTACAATCATCTTATTCAGACAGGCGGGATTCCCCCGCGCAGGGAGCCTACGCGTGCGCCTTTCCGAGATTTGCGTCAAACGCCCCGTCTTCGCGTTCATGCTGATCATGTTCCTGGTCACCCTGGGTGTGTTCAGTTTCGTCGACCTGGGCGTTGACCTGTTCCCCCGGAGCGATCCTCCAAACGTCTTCGTCCGCTTCCGTTTGCCGGGCGCGAGTCCGGCCGAGGTTGTCTCGCAAGTCGTCCAGCCGCTCGAAGAGGCCGTTTCGAGCATCAGCGGCATCGACGAAGTGCGCGCCGTGGTGAGCGAAGGCGGCGGGTTCCTGAGTGTCACGTTCGTCCTCGACCGCGACATCGGCGAGGCCGCCGAGGACGTGCGTGAGAAGGTCGCCGGAGCCATGCGGAGCCTGCCGCCGAACGTCCTGCCACCCGTGGTGCAGAAGGCCGACCCGGACAGCGACGCGGTGATCACGATGGTGGTGAGCGGCCAGCGGCCCGTGCGCGAACTCACTGAGATCGCCGACAAGCAGATCCGCCGCGCCCTGGAAACGGTGGACGGCGTGGGCGGGGTGGACATCAACGGGGGCCGGAAGCGCCAGATCAACATCTACCTCGATCTCAACAAAATGAATGGGTATCAGTTGACGGCCCAGGAGATCGAGCGCGCTGTCCGCACGGAGAACATTGAGGCCCCCGGCGGCCGCATCATCCGCGGAGCGAATGAGATGGGCGTCCGCACCCTCGGCCGCATCGAGAACATCGACCAGTTCAACGGCATCATCGTGAAGAACGTGGGCGGTTCTCCGATCCGCATCCGCGACATCGGCTTCGCGGAAGACGGCATGGCGGAGCGGCGCACGTTCGCCTACTACAAGGGCAAGCCCGCCGTGATGATGGAGGTCCGGCGCCAGACCGGCACCAATACGGTGAAGGTCGTCGAGGACGTGCAGCAGCGCCTTGCGTCGATCCAGAAAGACCTGCCCGCGGGGATCACCGTCGACGTTGTCAAGGAGCAGGCCACGTACATCAAGGCCTCCGTCGCCGCGCTGGAGGAACACCTGGTCCTCGGTTCTCTGCTCGCCTCCCTCGTGGTGCTCCTGTTCCTTCGCGACTGGCGCGCGGTCCTGATCAGCTCCATCGCCATCCCTACTTCCATCATCACCACGTTCACCGTGATGCGGATGGCGGATTTCACGCTGAACTCCATGACCCTGCTCGGCCTCACGCTCGCCGTGGGCATTGTCATCGACGACGCGATCATTGTCCTCGAGAACATCTACCGGTTCATCGAGCGCGAGGACATGCCCCCCATGCAGGCCGCCGTCGACGCGACCAGGGAGATCGCCCTCGCCGTCATTGCCACCACCCTCTCGCTGGTCATCATCTTCGTGCCCATCGCCTTCATGCAGGGCTACGCGAAGCGGTTCCTGAACCAGTTCGGCTGGACCATGGCCGCGTCGATCATGGTTTCGATGCTGGTGGCGTTCACGCTCACACCGACGCTCGCCGCGCGCCTGTTGAAGCGCAAGTCGCACGGCGGCGGCGGCCACGACGCGCACCCCAGGCGGGGCGCCGATCAGCCCGCCGCGGCGTCCTGGCTCGATCGCGGCTATCTCCGCATCCTCGAATGGTCGCTCGATCATCGCTGGGCGATCGCGATGATCTGCACCGTCACCTTCGGTTCCACCTTCGTGCTCAACAACTACATCGGCCGCGACTGGATGCCGCAGGAAGACCAATCGGAATTGGGCATCTGGCTGGAGCTTCCCGAAGGGTCGTCGCTCGCCGCCACTGAGAAGATGACGCTCTCCATGGCCAGCAGGATCGAGAAGATCCCCGGTGTGCGCGCCGTCGTTCCGTCCACCTCCGGCTTCCTCGACCGGGTCACGATGTCCTTCAGTACGGTGCTGCTCGATCCTCCCGAGAAGCGCGAGGACATCATGGCCATGGGCACCAAAGTCCGCGCCGTGCTTCGCGACTACGCATCGGCGCGTCCGCGCGTCACCTTCCCCAACGCGCTCGGCGGGCGCGATAACTTCGCCCCCATCCGTGCCCAGATCCTCGGGCCGGACGTGAACAAACTCGTCGAAATCGCGCGCGAAGCGTCCACCGAAATGATGAAAGAGCCTTCCATCGTGGACGTGAAGGCCAACCTCAATCTCAACAACCCCGAAGTGCAGGTGAACATCGACCGCCAGCTCGCCAGCGACCTCGGCGTGCGCGTCTCCGACGTCGCCGGGGCGGTTCGCCTGATGATGTCCGGCGAGGACGAGATCTCCACCTTCAAGGAACTCTCCGAACAGTACCCGGTCACCATCCGCCTGCTGCCCGGCCAGCGTGACGACCCGCAGGCGCTGAGCCGCCTGCTCATCCCCTCGGCGAAGCTCGGCCTCATTCGACTCGACTCCATCGCCAAGCTGGAACGTGGCCTCGGCCCCAGCCGCATCGATCGCTTCAACCGCCAGTTCGCCGTCGGCCTCTACGGCAACGTTGCGCCCGGCCGCTCGCTCGGCGAAGCCGCCGCCGCCACGCAGCGGATCGTCGATTCCATCGGCATGCCGCCCGGCTACCGCATGTCCTTCTCAGGGCAGGTGAAGGTGCTCGAGGAAACTACCGCGAACATGATCCTCGCCATCGGGCTCGCTTCGATCTTCATGTACATGGTCCTGGCGGCGCAGTTCGAGAGCCTCGTCCACCCGTTCATCATTCTCCTCACGCTACCACTTTCGATCCCCTTCGCGCTGGTCTCGCTGATCGGCACCGGCCGGTCGCTGAATCTCTTCAGCGCACTCGGCGTGCTGCTGTTGCTGGGCATCGTGAAGAAGAACGGCATTCTGCAGATCGACTACATGAACCGCCTGGTGGCGGAGAACTTCCCGCTGCGGTCGGCGATTCTCGAAGCCAACCGGGTGCGGCTGCGGCCCATCCTGATGACCACCCTGTCGATCGTCGCCGGCCTGGTGCCCACCGCTGTGGGCATCGGCGCGGGCGCCTCTACGCGCTCCGCCATCGCGGTCACTATCATTGGCGGCCAGACGTTGTGTCTCTTGCTTACGCTGCTCGTCGTGCCGGTGGGCTACTCGGTGGTGGAAGACGTCAAGAACTGGCTCGCCCGCCGTAAGCGCCCGCGTCCCGCCGAAGCAGGCGCCCTCGGCGATTGACGCGAACGGCAAGCGGGCACTGTCAACACACAAACGCCGCGTCCCGTTGCGCTGGTATAGACTCGATTCGAACTCTATGAGAATTCAACGCCTCCTCCCCAGCCTGCTGCTGACCATCGCCATCGCATCGGCTCAGGAAGCGAAGCTGCGCATCGTTGCGTTCGGCGCTCACCCCGACGACGCCGACATCAAGTCCGGCGGCGTCGCGGCCCGCTTTGCCAAGCTCGGCCACCTGGTCAAATTCGTTTCCGTCACCAACGGCGACGCCGGCCATTGCGAAATCGGCGGCGGCCAGCTCGCCAAACGCCGTTACGCCGAAGCGCAGGAAGTCGCCCGCCGGCTCGGCCTGGCCGAGTACCAGATTCTGGATAACCACGACGGCGAACTCGTCCCCTCTCTCGAAGTCCGCAAACAGATCATCCGCGCCATTCGCTCCTTTAACGCCGACGTTGTCCTCTCGCCCCGCCCCAACGACTATCACCCCGACCACCGCTATACCGGCATCCTCGTCCAGGACGCCGCCTTCATGGTCCAGATCCCCATGGTCGTGACGGATGTGCCGCCCCTCAAGAAGAACCCCGTCTTCCTCTACTACGAGGACAACTTCCAGAAGCCCCAGCCCTTCGCCCCCGATATCGCCATCTCCATCGACGAAGTCTGGAGCCAGAAACTCGACGGCTTTGAGGCCATGCCGTCGCAATTCTACGAAGCGCAGCCGAAATGCTGGGGAGGCGGCGTCGACGTTCCCACGGGAGCCAAGGAACGCCGCGCGTGGCTCGAAAAACGCTGGGACCGCCCGATCAGCGCCGCCACCCGGAAGTCACTCGAAGAATGGTACGGCCCCGAGAAGGCGAAACAGATTCGCCACGCGGAAGCGTTCGAGATCTGCGAGTACGGACGCCGTCCTACCAAGGAAGAATTGAAGAGACTGTTCCCTTTTTTCTAGGAGACCCTGAACCATGCGATTCGCCCTGTTATTGCTTGCCGCCACGCTCTCCGCGGCGCCCCACACCGCTTTCCTCGGCCGCTGGAACTTCACCATGACCATGCCCAACGGCGGCACCCGCGCCATGTGGCTCGGCATCAAGGAATCCGCGGGCGCGCCCGAAGTCTGGTACCAGCCCACCGGCGGCAACGTTTTTCAAGTGAAGGAGCCCGCCTTCACCGGCGGCAAGCTCTCGCTCAAGCTCGGCCAGAACGCCACTCTCGAACTGGAGCCCAAAGGCGACACCCTCGCCGGCGTGATCAAGCGGGGCGAGATGGCGATGCCCGTCACCGGCGTCCGCGCCCCCGAACTGAAGCGCCCCATGCCGGCGAAATGGTCCAAACCCGAACCCCTGTTCAACGGCAAGGATCTCTCCGGCTGGGAGCCCATGGGCAACCCTGCCAATAACCAGTGGACCGTCGTCGACGGCCTCCTCACCAACAAAGAGAAAGGCGCCAATCTCCGATCGACCCGGAAGTTCGACGACTTCAAACTCCATTTCGAGGTGAAGTACCCCGAGCACACCAACTCCGGCTTCTACCTGCGGGGCCGCTACGAAATCCAGATCGAATCCGAGCCCGCCGGCAGCGCCCCTCCCGAGCGCCGCATGGCGTCCATCTACGGCCGCATCGCCCCCAAGCCGGAACTGCCCCTGAAGACCGGCGAATGGGAAACCTTCGACGTCACGCTCGTCGGACGCACGCTCACCGTCGTCCGCAACGGCGTTACGATCATCGGTCAGCAGGAACTCGAAGGCATCACCGGCGGCGCCATTGACGCCAATGAAGCCGAGCCGGGTCCCTTCTATATCCAGGGCGACCACGCTGGCGGCGTCCAGTTCCGCAATATCACGATCTCCGTTCCCGCACGCTGAGCCGATCCGGCGGCGTTTCCCGCCAGATTCCGTATGCAGAGTCGGGCCACGCGGGTACCATTACCAGTAGTTCCAATGGCCCCCTCCAATGGCCCTTGGAACTCGGTTTCACAGCATGCTAGACTACGTCAACTGTTAGAAGCCTAACGGTCGCGCGGTCACTCGCATGCCGCACGTGCGGCGTGTGTCGATAACCGGGTTTTCCGCTGAATTCGGCGTTCGACCAGGGCATAGCGCCGGCAGTTGCGATTTCGGAGGGTATGCGAACTAGAGCACAAATCCTCGTTCGGGCGTTGGCCCTGGCCGATGCGGCGTCGTTGGCCGTCTGCGTCGCCCTGGCGTGGAAGCCGGCTCTACTCGTCTCGCGGCTCGATCTTTTCGCTATCGCTCTTATCGTCCCGCTGACCACGTTCCTTTTAGCCTATTTTGGCGTTTACGAATCCCACCGCGTACACGGTCTGCGCGGCGCCGGGCGCGCGATTGTCACCGCGCTCCTGGTGGCATCCCTGTTCCTGTCCGCCGGGGCCTGGCTCACCGGGTACGCCGATCGTATCGCCGTGCTCGCGCGCGTATTCGCTTTCTTCTTCGCTTCCTTGCTCGGGTCGAGAACACTCATCTACGCTTCCGCGCGCCTTCTGCGGCGAAGAGGATTCGACCCGCGACGCGTTTGCGTGATCGGCAGTTGGGAGACGGCCGAAGAACTGGCCAAGCGGTTCCGCTCGAATCCGCAGTGGGGTCTCACCGTAAGTTACGTGGGCGTGGGACTCCGCCAGCAGCGCGAGTTCCTCCGCTACCCGGAGCGCGCGCCGCTCGGCTTGAGCCTGGACCAGGTGCTCGAACGCGAAGTCCTCGATGAGATCATCATCGCCCTGCCTCCCGCCGAAGCGGCCGATGAAGGCGAGACCATCCGCACTTTCGAACAGTACGGTGTGATCGGCCGCCTGATGTTCCCGTCGAATCCGGTGGCCGCTGAACGCGAACGTCTGGAGGCCTACTGCGGTGAGATTGCGGTGCCGGTTGGCCGTAAGTCGGGCGACGAAGCGGCGCTGGCGGTCAAGCGCCTGGTGGATCTGACGCTCAGCACGTTCGCGCTCATCGTGCTGGCGCCGCTGCTGGCGCTCATCGCCATTCTGGTGAAGCTTTCTTCGCCCGGTCCGGTGATCTTCCGGCAGAAGCGCATCGGCCTGAACGGCCGGCCCTTCCAGATGCTCAAGTTCCGCACGATGATCTCCAACGCCGCGGACTTGCTGCCCACCTATGCGCATCGCAATATCATGGCCGGTCCGGCATTCAAGGACCCCAACGATCCCCGGATCACGCCGATCGGCCGCGTGCTCCGGCGATTCAGCCTGGACGAGCTTCCCCAGCTCGTCAACATTCTGAAGAACGAAATGAGCCTCGTCGGGCCGCGCCCGTTGCCCGTGCATGAGGCAGAGCAGATCACGGGCGAGCTGCGCCGGCGGTTTCGCATGAAACCTGGCTTGACGTGTTTCTGGCAGGTCAGCGGCCGAAACGAAGTGCGTTTCTCACGCTGGATGAGTTACGACCTGGAGTATGTCGACCGTTGGTCCCTGTGGGTGGACACGAAATTGATCCTGAAAACGATCCCGGTGGTGTTTACGGGCCGGGGCGCATATTGACAGCGAACGGAGGAGAGTAAGTGGAAGTCGTAATTTTGTGCGGAGGAAAGGGGACGCGATCATACCCCTTCACTGAGTATTTTCCCAAGGTGATGATGCCGATTGCCGGCACACCCATCATCGTTCACCTGATGCGCTTGTACGCCGCCCAAGGGTTCACTAAGTTCGTCCTTGCGGCGGGTCACCGCCAGGAGATTCTGCGCGATTACTTTGACGACCGGTTGAAGGACTGGGACATCACCATCGTCGATACCGGTTCGGAAAGCGACACCGGGGAACGCATCCGCCGGTGCGCCCCCTACGTCGGCGACACCTTCTTCGCCACCTACGGCGACGGCCTCGGCGACATCGACCTCCACCAGTTGCTCGACTTCCACAAGGCCTCCGGCGGACTCGCCACCGTCACCTCCGTTCCCCTGCGCTCACAGTACGGACTGGTGATGTTCGACTCCCAGAACCGTGTGCTGGCCTTCCGCGAGAAGCCCCAGATTCGCGAGTATTGGATCAACGCCGGCTTCCTGGTTCTCGAAAAGGCAGTCTTCGACGAGTGGGAAGGACAAAGCCTGGAGGGCGAGGTGCTGCCCAACATCGCCAAGAAGGGGCTCCTGCACACCTACCTGCACGAAGGCTTCTGGAAGTCCATGGACACCAGCAAGGACCAGCAGGAGATGGAAAGTCTGTTTCGCGGAATCCACTCGCCGTGGACATTCCACCGCTCCGTCCACAAGGCGGCGGGAGGCATGCGCTAGTGGCGGGCGCACAGCACTGGAGCGGCCGACCGGTCCTGGTCACCGGCGCCACCGGCCTGATGGGCGGCTGGATTGCCCGTGGTTTGGCGGACCTCGGCGCCGAGGTGGTCATCCTGGTGCGCGACCACAGTCCGCGCACGATGCTCGGCCGCGACGGTTACCTCGATCGCATGACCTCGGTCAGCGGGTCCATCGAGGACCCCTCCGTCCTCCGCCGAGCCTTCTCCGAATACTCGATCGACACCGTCTTCCATATGGCCGCCCAGCCCCTTGTCGGCGTCGCCAAGATCGATCCCGTCTCCACGCTCGAAGCGAACATCCGCGGCACCTGGAATGTCCTCGAGGCCGCACGGCAGGCCAAGGTGAAGCAGGTGATGGTGGCCTCCTCCGACAAAGCCTACGGCGCCAGCGACCACCTGCCCTACCGCGAAGAAGACGCCCTGCAGGCCGAACAGCCGTACGACGTCTCCAAGAGCTGCACCGACCTCATCTCCCGCATGTACGCCAAGGCCTTCGGCCTCAACATAGGCATCGCACGGTGCGCCAATCTCTTCGGCGGCGGCGACTTCAACCTCAGCCGCTTTCTACCGGGACTGATTCGTTCGACGTACCTCGGCGAGAACTTTGTTATCCGCAGCGACGGCAAGTTCGTTCGCGATTATCTCTACGTGCGCGACGGCGTCTCCGCTTACCTGCGTATGGCGGAAGTGCTCGCCGCCAACCCGGCACTCTCCGGTGAGGCGTTCAACTTCAGCATGGAGATCAAGCTCACCGTGCTTGAGCTGACCGAAGCCGTTCTCTCCCTGATGGACGCCTCGGAACTCCGCCCGGTCATTCTGAACCAGGCGCAGGGCGAAATCCGCGAGCAATACCTGAACTGCGACAAGGCGCGCCGCGTCCTCGACTGGCGGCCTTCGTATACGCTCCAGGAAGGCCTGCGCGAGACCATCGATTGGTATTGCGCGCTCTATCGCGATACCTTCGGCGAGCGGCGGGCCGTTTCCGCTCCCGGCGCCAAGGGCGACTGAAGCGTTGCGCGTCGCCCTCTACTACCCGTGGGTTTACCTGACCAGCGGCGCCGAGCGGACCATTCTTGAACTTACCGGCCGCAGCCGCCATCGGTGGACGATCTTCACGAACCACTATTCGCCGGGCACCACGTTTCCCGGTTTCCGGGACCGTGATGTCGTGGAGCTCGACCGTGTTTCGGTCGCGCGGAACGTTGCTTCCGTCGGCAAAGTCTGCTGGAAGCTGATGCGCCAGCGTCTGCTGGCCGTAGCAGATGCCGAGGATGGGCAGCCCC
>DALYJJ010000031.1:28039-51402 GCA_031969915.1 Bryobacteraceae bacterium
GGAAGACTTCGACGCGCTCCTGATTGTGGGCGAAGGAGTGGGCGATTTCGTGGCCCTCCGTTCCTCCGTCCCCGTGGCGGGCCTTTGCCTCACGCCGCTGCGCGTGGCCTTCGACCCGGTCTATCAGGCCCGCGCGAAAGAGAACCGCGGCGCCGTCGCCCGCTTCGCCCTCGCCGCCGGCGTCTCGGCCTTCCGTGCCGTCGACCGTTTCGCCTGGCGCCGCTACCGCCACATGCTCACCATCAGCCGCGAGGCGATGTCGCGCGCCGATGCCGGAGGACTCGCACCGTCCGGCCCACACGAACTGCTCCACCCCGGCATCGGCATCGAACACCACGGTGAGCCCTGCGAGTTCCAGCCCTTCTTCCTGATCGCCGGGCGCATCATGTGGACCAAGAACATCGAACTCGGGATCCGGGCGTTTCAGATCTTCGCCTCCGCCCACCCCGCGTTTCGCCTGGTCATCGCGGGCATCGTCGACGCCAAGAGTGAGGGCTACCTTTCACAGCTTCGCGAACTGGCGGACGGCGATCCTCGCATCGAATTCCGGATCTTCCCCACCGACGCGGACCTCCGCGAGCTCTATCGCACCTGCTACGGGCTGCTCTTCACTCCGTTCAACGAGGATTGGGGCATTGTTCCCATTGAGGCCATGACCTTCGGCAAACCCGTGATTGCGGTGGATGCCGGCGGGCCGAAAGAGATCGTCGTTCATGGCGAATCCGGCTTCCTTGCCGCCCCCGAACCCGAGGCCTTCGCGGCCCACATGACGGCCCTCGCCGGGGGAGCCGGCCTCGCCCGCGGCATCGGAACCGCCGCCCGCGAGCGGTCCCGCCTGTACTCCTGGGATCGCTTCACCGCGCGTGTCGATGACGTCGTCGAGTCCGTCGCCCGCGGCGTCTGATAGCATTCCTTCACGATGATGTTCGCCGTCGTTGGCGCCGGCAGCCTGGGCTGCGTCTACGGGGGCAATCTTGCGCGCATCGGTGAGCGCGTCGCGTTCCTCGATATCCGGGAGGATCACATGGCGCGCATCCGCGATCAGGGGCTTCGCGTCGAAGGGCTCACCGGCGATTTCCTGGTGCGCTGCGAAGCATCCACGAACGCCGCCGCGCTGCCCGCCGCCGACGTCGTCCTGGTCTGCGTCAACTCCTACGCCACTCCGCAGGCCGCCCGGGCCGCCGCCACGCTGCTTTCTCCCGAAGGCTGCTGCCTCACGCTGCAGAACGGCGTCGGTAATGTCGAGATCCTGTCCGCCGCGGTGGGGCGTGAGCGTGTCCTGGCCGGCCTCAGCTTTCAGAGCGGCGACCTCGCCGGTCCCGGCCACGTGCGTCACACCAACAACGGGCCCACGTACCTGGGCGAGCTCACGCGCGAGCGCACGCCTCGCCTCCTGCACATCGAATCGCTCTTCGCGCGAGCCGGCTTGAACCCCGTCCTGGTGGACGACATCCTGGCCACGATCTGGGAGAAGTTCGTCCACAACTGCGGCATCAACGCCATCTGCGCCCTCACCGGCCTGCGCCCCGGCCACATCCGTGAAGTACCCGAGCTCGACGAGTTCCAGACCGGGATCATCCGCGAGACCCTCGCCTTGCTCGCCGCCAAAGGCGTCACGATCGGAGATCGCGACCACCTTGCCGCCATCAAGGGCTATTGCGCCCACAAGTTTCACCGGCCGTCGATGATGCAGCACCTCGACCGCGGCCAGCGCACGGAGATCGACGCCCTGAACGGATACGTGGCCCGCGAAAGCAAGGCGCTCGGGCTCCCGGCGCCCTGCAATGACGCTCTCACCCGCCTCATCAAAGGCCGTGAACACCAGGGGCAGGGAAGTGAGTAGGGTCGTCCTCGTCACCGGCGCCGCTCGCGGCATCGGCTGCGGGATCGCCCGGCGGCTCAGCGAATCCGGCATGACGGTTGTCCTCACGGACATCGATGAACCCACCCTCACCGAAACCGCCCGGACCCTCGCTCACACCGTCGCCATCCCCGCCGACATCACCCGGCGCGCGGACGTGGAAGCCCTGATCGAACGCGTCGAATCGGAAGCCGGGCCGCTCTACGCACTGATCAACAACGCCGGTGTCTTTACCTCCGGCCCCATCGAAACGTTCAGAGAAGAGGACTGGGACCGCACCTTCGCCGTCGACGCCAAAGCGGTCTTCCTCTGCTCCCAGGCCGCCGCCCGCCGCATGATCCCCCGCCGCGCCGGCCGCATCGTCATCGTCTCCTCCATCGCGGGCCACATTGTGCGGACCAACCAGATCGCCTACTGCGCGGCCAAGGCTGCCGCCATCCACTTTGCCCGCTGCCTGGCCGTCGAACTCGCCCCGCACGCGGTCACCGTGAATTGTTTGTGCCCCGGCATGACGGATAGCGAGATGCTTCGCCAGACCGCCGCCGCCCGCGGCGTCGCCATCGGCGATTTCCTCGAAATGATCCCCGCCGCCCGCCTTGCCACCAACGCCGACCATGCGGAAACCGTCGCCTGGCTGATCTCCGATGCCGCCGCCCACGTCACAGGACAGGTGATCAGCGTCGACGGCGCGCAGTCGCTCTTTCATCCGGTTACCCGGCGGTAGGCCCGTGCCGCGGATACAATGGTCGCGGCCTTATGCTGTTCCTACCCGCCGTCTTTTCGTTCTTGCTTTTGCAGGCCCCGGAGCCGCACTTCTCCGTCACCGCCGGCACGCAGGCCGTCGACCTCCACACCTTTCCGCTCGGCGCTTTCGCCACGCTTGAATTCACGAGTCCGGTGGACGTGGAAGTCCGGACCGCGTTCGATGTCCGCTGGGCGGAGGTGCGTCCCAAGAGCGCGGGCATTCAAGCCGTCATCGGCGCGGACCAGCACTCCATTCGCTTTCGCGTGAACCGGGCGCTTCCGCTTACGCTCGAATGCAACAACGATTTGAAGCGCGTGCTGCATCTGTTCTTCTCGCCGCCGGAGAAGAACCCGCCAGCGGCGTCGGCGCCGAACACCCGCTACTTCGCGGCGGGAATGCACGAAGCGGGTCTGATCGAACTGAAAGACGGCGAAACGCTCTACCTGGCCAAGGGCGCCTGGGTGAAAGGCGCGGTCCGCATCGTGGGCGCGCGCGGGGCGGCCATTCTCGGGCGCGGGATCCTGGACGGCACGGCCCTGCCGCCGCGAGCCCGCAACATGATCTACGCCGAACGTACCGAGGGCCTGACGATCCAGGGCATCACGATCTTCAACAGCCCCGGGTGGACGGTCCTGCTGCGGAACTCGCGCGGGGCGCGCATCGACGGTGTGAACATTCTGAATCCCGCGCCGCACTACGGAACGGATGGATTCGACCTGGTCTCTTCGACCGATGTGGTGGTGGAGAACGCCTTCGTGCGGACCAACGACGATTGCGTGGCGATCAAGAACCTGGATGATGTGCCCATGTCGAACATCACGGTGCGCAAGTCGGTCTTCTGGAACATGCCGGTGGGCGGCAACGCGCTGGAGATCGGCTTCGAGCTGCGCGGAGCGCCGCTGTCGAAGGTCCGCTTTGAGGACATCGACATTATTCGCGTGGAGCGCGGCGCGGCGATCAGCATTCACAACGGCGACGCGGCGACCGTGGACGACGTGGTGTTCGACAACATCCGGGTGGAGAACGCGAGCCGCAAGCTGATTGACTTCGCGGTTCTTTACGCGCAGTACGGCGTGGACCGGCCCGCCGCGCAGGAGGAGCGCCGCCGGCTCCTGGACCCCGGTGGCGCCTGGGATGGCCATCTGCGCGCCACGCCGGCCGAACGGGTGGAGCGTGCCAAGAACCGCGGCCATATCAGGAACGTGTTGGTGCGCAACCTGCATGTGGTGGAGGGCGCGCTGCCGTACAGCGTGATCGCGGGCTTCGACGCCGGGCATCTGGTCGAGAATGTCACCATCGAAGGACTGCGTTACCTGGGCCGTCCGCTGCGCACGCCAGCGGAGGCGAAACTGGTGACCGAACACGCCACCGCAGTGCGATTCCGGTAGCGCCGGTGTCCGATATCGAACGGCCGGATTCCCGGAGCGGACGCCACCTGCGCGCCCGGCCGGGCGGATCTCCAACGGAATGAAGGAGCCGCACTGGCACGCTTCGTGCACTTGCGGTGCGCCATGCTGGACTTTGTACGGGACCTTCGCCTTGCCGGCCGGAACCTGCGCCGGCGGCCCGGTTTTGCGCTGCTCGCCGTCCTGACGCTGGGCGCGGGCATTGCGCTGAACGTCACCGTGGCGTCGGTGCTCGACGCGTATCTGTTGCGCAGCCTGCCCTACCCTGAGGCGCAGCGTCTCCACGACGTGCGATTCGGCCCGCCAGGGCAGGCGCCGCCGCCGGGCCTGGATAAGCTGGACTGGACGAAGATGAGCCCCGTCTTCGAGCACGCGATCGCCTGGGACCTGGACGTCTTCTACATGACCAGCGCGCCGCGGGCGGAGAGCGTGCCGGGAGCCTGGGTGACGCCGGGGTTCATGGCCGGCCTTGGCGTGCAGCCGGCGCTCGGGCGCGGTTTTGCTGCGGCGGAGTTCACACCGGGCTCGCCGAATGTGGCGATGATCAGCCACGCATTGTGGCAGCGCCGCTGGGGCGGCGATCCGGCGATTCTGGGAAAGACGTTCACCGCCTACGTGAGCGATCGGCCCGAGGAGGCCGAACTCTTCACCGTCGTCGGGGTCCTGCCGGAGAGCTTCTGGCACTTCAACCGCTACACCAACGTGTTCGCGCCCTTGCGAGCGCCGAGCTACCCGTACATGGCGCGCTTGCGGCCAGGGGTTTCCGCCGCGCAGGCGATCTCCGCCGTCAACGGGTTCGTGCGGGCGGCGATGCCGAACCTGCCTTCGGACTGGACCAGCCGCGTTTACTCGACGCACGGAGAGTACGCTTCGCGCATCCGCCCGATCCTGCTGGTGGCTGCCGGCGCGGGTGCGATTGTGCTGCTCATCGCCTGCGCGAACGTCGCGTTTCTGTTGATCGTGCGCGCGGCGGCGCGGCAGCGCGAAGTCTCCATCCGGCTGGCGCTTGGGGCTTCCCGAGGACGCATCGCGCAGATGTTGTGCGCGGAGGCACTGGTGTTAGGCGGCCTGGCGACATCGTTCGCGTTGCTGCTTGTTTCGTGGACTCTCGACGCGCTGGCGCCGGTGGTGCAGCAGCAGTTGGGCCGGCCCGCGCCCGGCGGCTTGGCCGCCATCGGCTTCGGCCCCGCGAGCATGGTCGCAGCGGCGGCGTCGCTTCTCTTAACGCTCGCCTTCGGCCTGTTGCCGGTCTTCACCTGCTGGCGGCGCGAGGCCGATCACGACTCGCGATCCGGCAACCGGTCCACCACGCCCGGAGCCGCGGCGGCGCGACTGCGGCGTGCCTTGATCGCATTCGAAGTGGCGGGCTCGATCACGTTGCTCGCGGGTGCGGGACTGATGGTGCGGACTACGCGAAACCTGCTCAGCGCCGATCTCGGCATCGATGCCGGGAACGTACTCACCGACATGATCGGTCTGCGGGAGCGTGCGTATCCCGACGACGCCGCGAAGGCGGCGTTCGCGGCGCGCCTGCAGTCCCGGATCGAAGCGATCCCTGGCGTCCGCTCCGCGGCCCTCGCGGCGGGATGGTCGTTCCAGCCGCCCCCGCAGTTGAGCGTCAAGGATACCGGCGGCGTATTCGAGGCCGGTGTACTGCGCGTGAGCGCAAACTACTTCGCGACTCTGGCGCAGCCGCTGGTGGCGGGCCGGATGTTCACCGAGGCGGACCGCGCCGGAGCGGAGCGCGTGGCGGTGGTCAGCGAATCCCTGGCGCGAAGGATGGCGGGAGACCCGCGGGCGGCGTTGGGAAGGCCGTTGGTGTTGGAGCGGCCGCCGTCGAGTCCGGCCCTGGCGAATGTAGACTTCGGTCCGCGCACGATCGTCGGCGTGGTGGGCGACGTCCGGCAGGGGGCGCGCGACGAACAGTTGCTCGACTTCTACGTCCCGTTAGCGCAAGCGCCCGCGCGGTTTCTCGCGATCTACGCGAAGGCAAACGGCGCGCCGGCCGGCTGGGCGGCGCCGTTGGCGGCCGCGTTGTCCTCCGTGGATCCAGAGGTTCCGCTCGGCGAGCCGGGTCCGCTGCAGTCGCTGATCGACGCTGAATTCGCGCGTCCCCGCTTTCTCTCGTCGCTGCTCGGTGGTCTCGCGCTGTTCGCCGCCGCGCTGGCCGTACTCGGCGCGTATGGCATGGTGGCTTTCGCGGTGAAGCAGCAGGAGCGCGAAGTGGCGATCCGCATGGCGGTGGGCGCCTCTCCGGGGGCGATCACCCGCCTCTTCCTCAGGCAAAGCGCGGTGGTGATCGCTACCGGCGCCGTGGCCGGCCTGGCCGGAGCGTCCGCGCTGGGACGCGGTCTGGAGGGCCAACTCCACGGCGTGGTTCCCACAGATCCGCTCACGCTCGGAACCACCGCCGCGGGAATCGCGCTCGCGGCCGGCGTCGCGATGCTCGCTCCCTCGCGAGATGCAGCGCGGACAGATCCCGCCGTTCTGCTGCGCGAAGAATAGAGATCAGCGCGCCGGCCGCGCCCTCTGGTAAAAGGCCCCGGCGGCGACCTGCAGCGAGAGCAGCGCGGCGATCAGCAGGAACACGTTCCGGATGCCCGCCAGTTTTTCCAGGACTCCGGAGAGCAACAGGCCGACGACCTGGGAGGCGAAGGCAAACGACATCACGGTACTGCCCACGCGCCCGAGGAGATCGGGCGGCGTCTCCGCCTGCAGCAAGGCCTGCGAAGGGATCATCACGCATGCCACGGCGAAGCCGGTGAGCGTGCAGGCGAGCAGCGTCAAAGCCGCCGAGTTGGTCAATCCGAGCAGCAGCACCGCGGCCAGCAGCAGACCCTGGCCGGCAAAGACGAAGCGTGCCGCGGGAAGTCTGGCGGCCAGCGGGCGGACCAGCGTGGCGCCCACCAGCAGGCCCCCGCCGATGAGCGCGCTTGCGGTGGCGAACAGGCCCGTCTCGCGGTGCAGGATGTCGCGCACGTAGACCGCGATCAACGGAGCGAAACAGCCGATGGCGAAGGTGGCCGCGCCGAGCGCCGCGACCACAAACAAGATCGTGGCGTGGTGAAGGATGAAGCGGAAGCCGCTGCGCATCTCCAGCCACACGCGCTCGATGCCGGTGGCGGCGCCGTGCTCTTCCTTGGCCTGCGCCGGCGGGCGGACGATGGCCAGGGGAGCGATCAACGCCGCGGACGCGAGGAAGCTGAACGTGTCGGCGGCGTAGCAGAACCTGGCGCCGAAATGCGAGACCAGAAGGCCCGCAAGGCCCGGCCCGGCGATGCGCATCAGGAAGAACACCTGTTGCATAAGTGCGTTCGCGGTTAGCAGCCCCTGCGCCGGAACCAGGGACCGGATCGCGACGCCCTGCGCGGGTGCGAAGAGGGTGGAGAGCAGGCCGATGCCCAGCAGGATCGGATAGAAGTGGGCGGTGGTGGTGGCGAAGAGAAGGCCCACGCTGAGCGCCGCGCGGATGAGGTCGCTCGCGATGAGCGTGCGTTTCACCGGCCAGCGGTCGACGAAGACGCCGCAGATGGGACCCAGCACCGCCGTGGGGAGCATGTAGCAGATGCTGATCCAGGTGATCTCGGCGGCGCTCGCACGAAACTCAAATGACGCCGTGGCGAGGATGGCGAAGAGCGCGACGAAGTCGCCGAGCAGACTGACAATCTGCGCGTACCATAGGCGGCGCATGGGGACGATGCGCAGCACGTCCCGAAAGCCGAGCGTGGGGGCGCCGGGGGCCATGTCTCTACTCCTGCGACCAGGGCGGTTTCACGCCGATACTGCGCGCGTAGGCGATGAGCTGTCCGAGGTGTTCGTGCAGGTGCGCCACGGCGCGAAGTTGGAGGCCGCCGACCGTGGTCTTTCGGGTCCCGAACAGGGCGGGCGCGTTGAGGCCCTCGGCGCTGGTTTCCCGGAACGGCGCCGCCGCGTCCCTCCAGGCGCGCTCCATGGCGGCCAGGATCTTCTCCTTTCCGGCGATCTCCTTCTCCATGGCGAGGCCGCGCCGGAAGACGGCACGCGACCGTTCGGCTGCGTCGTTGGAGGGGAGGGAAGGGAAGAGATCGGCCGGCGCGGGCCGGCCCATCATTTCGAGCAGGCCGTAGTTGTTGAGGGAGACGTGGAGCAGGACCTCGCCGACGGAGCGCGCCTTCGGCTCCGGACGCCAGTCGTACTTTTCCTGCGGGATGGCTTTCGCGAGCTGCGTGAGGCGATCCCGGTACAGATCGAACTCGCGCCATAGGTCGTCCTGGAAAGCCAACCTTTGCTGAGCGCACGCCGTTGCCGCGAGCAGCAGCCAGCCGGTGGTGCAGAGAATCCTCATTCCGACTCCTTTCCGGCTGGGCCGGGTTCGGCTATTCCGTTGTGGATGGGTCGATCAGGCCGGCGCCTGGAATCGTAGGCTCGATGATGAACCTGAGCATTCACCGATTCTACACTGCGAGGCCATTGACACCTGTTTGCGTTGGCGCTAACAACTGGATGGGACGGAGGCGCCCCAGATGCGAAATCTCGTTGTGATCACTTTCCTCCCCGTGCTGCTTTGTGCGCAACAGCCGGCTGAGGAACAGAAACCGGCTGTCGTGGCGGCCGTCATCAAGGTGGAGAACGCCAACGGCAAGGACGGAGACACCGCGAACCTCAAGAACAAGATCTACGTGAGCGTGGCAAATCTGGAAGCGTGGACGGACCGGCCGTCGAACCCGGAGGAGATCATCCTCTTCCTGGACGACCGGCCGCTGAAGACCGTGACCGCATCGGTGACCGGGCCGCCGAAGGACGGCGTCACCCGCATTGCCTTCGACCTGATGCCCGACTATTCCGACCCCGACGAAGCGCGCAACTGGCGCCGGCTGCTGGTTTCGGCGCGCCGCGCGAAGGACGGCCGCGTAGCCTTGTCGATCGGCGTGGCGGGCAAGGCGCCGGTCGGGAGCGGGCTTCGCCTCAAGCTCAACCTGGAGCGCTGGTACAGCAAGCTGATCTATCTCGCCCTGGTGGCACTGGCGGCGGGCGTGGTGATTCTGGCGCGGCTCACCAACCTGTTGCGGGACGGCGCGCCTCCCCTGGCGCCCGGGCAGCATCCGCCTTACAGCCTGGCGAGGACGCAGATGGCCATCTGGTTCTTGATCGTACTCGCGGCCTGGTGCTACGTGTCGCTGATGACTCACTCCGCCGCGCCGTTGAGCGATCAGGTGCTCGGGCTGATCGGCATCAGCGGCGCGACGGCACTGGCGGCGTTGGCCGTGGACACCGGGAAGTGGTCGAAGGAGATCGAAGAACGCACCGCTTTGAAGAAACCGGAACCGGTTGCGCCGAAGTCAAAGGGTTGGCTGCGGGACATCCTCTCCGATGTCAACGGCGTCAGCCTTCACCGGCTGCAGATTTTTGTCTGGACGGTGACCCTGGCGATCTACTTCCTCTGGAGCACGCTACGCGACCTGGTGATGCCGGAGTTTGACAACCAATTGCTGGTGTTAATGGGAATCAGTTCCGGAACCTACCTGGGTTTCAAATGGCCTGAGAAGGTAGTGAGTAAAGAGGACGCCGGCGGCACGGCGACTTAGTTTCTAGGGCAGTCGCCGGTACACCCACGGGCCGAGTTCCTTGTCGGCCGTGTAGCCCTGGGCGAGCATGTGCTGGTGCAGCACGGCGCCATCCAGACCGCGCGCAGCCAGAATCGAATCGTGGATTTCCAGGACGATGTTGCGGAGGCGGCCGCTCCGGAGGACATCGGCGGAGTTCATGAAAACGTCCCACTCGGCGCCTTCGATGTCGACTTTCATCAGGTCGCAGTGGCCCACCCGGAGTTTTGAGAAGAAGTCATCCAATGTAAGAGTCCGGAGTTCTTCCTGAGGCAGCCGGTAGCGCGCGGCCGGAAACAGGCTCGACCCGCCGGTATTCATATCCGAGGAGAGCGCAATCTTCGCGGTCCCGGCACGGCCCGAAAGCAGGCACTGAAAGACCTGGACGTTGAAACAACCGTTCTCGACGAGATTCCGCTGGATCACGGTCTGAAGCCGGGACTGCGGTTCGACGGCCACCACGCTGCCTTCGGGCCCAACCAGACGCGAGGCGATTACCGAGAAATAACCTTCGTTGGCGCCCAAATCGACGAATGTTCCGCCGGGCCGCAGATACTGTTCCAGCACCCGGCGCATGGCGGGCTCGTATTCGCCCGAAAGGAGGCTCGTGCCGAGGTCCGAGACCGGGTTAATCCAGAATCGCCCCTGCCCGGTATCGACAAAGCGGCGGCGGTCCAAACCCGACCACCGCGAGAGCAGTGCGGCCAAGGGCGCAGGCCGCACGTGCGGCGCCAACTTTTGAAGAAAGCGAGTCATGAAGGGAACTTACATCTTCGCAACTGGCTGCTTTGGTATACGCGCCGTAACTCAATATTGACATTCTTTCATATTGACCGATTCCGTTGATCGTGCGAAGATTAGGATGTTTTAAGGTGCCCTCCGATCGGGCACCGCGATGTTTGGGGAGTGTCAGTGTCGCGATCGGTTGCCGGTTCGTCCTGCCCGTGTTTCGCTGCCTGCCTCTTCTTTGAGGTACCAAACGAGAAAACCCTACAGGGCATGGTCCGCCCTGAGGCAACGAAAGGGTTCAAAACGAATGAGACTGTTCATTGGCAACCTACCTTACTCCGCGACTGAGTCGGACTTGGAAGGGTGGTTCAGTCAAGCCGGTGTGACCGTGGACGGGGTGAACGTGGTCCGCGACAAATTCTCGGGGGAGGCTCGGGGTTTTGGCTTCGTCGACGTGAACGACAATGAAGCGGCGAACCGTGCGATTGAGGCGCTCAACGGGCGGGAGATGATGGGACGCGCGATCATCGTGAACGAAGCGAGGCCCATGGAGCGGCGGGCGGGCGGCGGCGGTGGCGGCGGCGGCCGGCCAAGCGGCGGACGCCGCGATTTCGCGGGTGGCGGACGGCGGGATCGCTACTAGGCGCCCGTTTATCGCCAGCGGAACAATCGCAACGCCAGGACGAAGCTGATCACCAGCCACGCCGAGAGAATGCCTATTTGCGGCGCGAGTTGCGGAAGCCGTGCCCCTTGCAGCATGCTCGCGCGCAACGCATCGATGGCAGCGGTCAGCGGGAGCGCGCGAATCAGCGGTTGAATCGCGTCGGGAAAGCGCTGCGCGGAGAAGAAGACCCCGGAGAGAACCCACATCGGCAGCATGGTGAGGTTCATCAAGCCGGAGACCGCCTCAATGGTTCGCACGCGGCTGGCAATCAGCAGGCCCAGGGCGGCAAAGGCGAGTGAGCCGAATATGCAGAGCGCGGCTACGTCCACCATCGAGCTGCGCACAGGCACTCCGAAGACCCAGACGCCGAAGCCGAGCAGGAGCCCCACTTCAATCACCAGCAGCACCATGCGCGACATCACGAACGACAACAGGTAATAGTGACGGGGCATGGGCGTGGCCACCAGGCGCTTCATTAACTTTTTGCGGCGGGCGTCGACGATGGCGAAGCCGATGCTCCAGATCGCGTTGCCCATCAGGTTCATCCCGATGAGGCCGGGCACCAGAAAGTCGATGTAGCGGGAGCCGGCCTCGCGTAGAAAGACATCGGTGGTGACAACCGGATCCGCGCGGCCCGCGGCCTGCTGCACCGCGCGGTCGGCCAGAATCCGGGCGGTGCGGCCCTCGGGATTGGTGTCGTCGTATTGATAGGCCACCTTCCCGTCGCGAGGCACGGCGGCCAGTGCGATGCGGCCTTCGCGCAGGGCTTTCACCGCGTCTTCCGGCGAGTATTCGCGAACGTCCAGCAGCTTTTCCTGCTTGAGCTGCGCAACCAGAGGCGGCGTCACCGCGCCGATGGAGAGCACCTCCGCGGGCTTATTGCGAAACGCGAGGCCCAGGCCGGCGGCGAGCAGCGTCGGGAAGATAAACGCCCAGAACAGCGCCTCCGGTTCGCGCAGGTATTCGCGGAACCGCATGAGCGTCAGTTCGACGAGCGGATGATGGCCGGCGCGGTTATTCATCACGCAGGTGCCTCCCGGTGAGCGTGACGAAGACGTCTTCGAGCGTCGCGGAGTGGGTGCGTAACTCGGTCAGCGGAATGCCGCGGCGGGCGAGCTCATCGAGCAACGCCGGCACGGCGTGGTGAAGCTGGCTCACCTGCAGGCGGAGTGCTCCGTTATCCGCCCGCGCGTCCCGCACGCCTTCGATGGCGCGCAGCGCTTCGGGCTCAATCGGGCCGGCTGCGGCGAACTCGACCACGTGTTCAACGCCGATCGAGGCGACCAGTTCGCGCGGCGTGCCGAGGGCGATGACTTTGCCGTGGTCCATAATCGCGACGCGATCGCACAGGCGCTCGGCTTCATCCATGTAATGGGTTGTGAGCAAAATAGTGCGGCCCCCGCGTTTGAACTCTTCGATGAGATCCCATAGCTGGCGGCGCGCTTGTGGGTCCAGCCCGGTGGTGGGCTCGTCCAGGAAGAGCAGTTCCGGATCGCCGACGAGCGAGATGGCGAGGGCCAGCCGCTGTTTCTGGCCGCCGGACAGGCCGCCCACCCGCGCGTTTCGTTTCTCTTCGAGATGAACCAGCGCGATCACTTCATCCGGGCTCGGACCCTGTTTGTAGAAGCTCGCGAAGAGCCGCACCGTTTCATGGACGGTGAGTTTCTCGCCGAGCTGCGTCTCCTGAAGCTGGATGCCGAGCCGCTGGCGCAGCGCCGAGGCATGCTGCTTCCAGTTCATGCCCAGCACTTGAACGTCCCCGGAGTCCGCCCCGGTGAGGCCTTCGCAGATTTCGATGGTGGTCGTTTTGCCGGCGCCGTTGGGGCCGAGGAGGCCGAAGCACTCGCCCTTGTGAACTTCCAGGTGGAGACCGTCAACGGCGACGACGTCCTTATAGGTCTTCCGCAGATCGCGGACGCGCAGGGCGAGGTCGGCGGCGGCCATCTTTCCAGTATCGCCGTTCAGCGCTTCGCCCGGCTCCGGCTCGGCGCCCACCGGCCGATCCGTTCATGCGCCGCGCCGCAGCCGCGGCCATTCGGGGCGTGTGAAGAGCTTCGGTCCGGCCTCCACAAGCCGCGGCATCAGGCCGAACACGTCGGCGGGTCCCCAGGGCATGCCTCGCCGGGTGACGAAGCCACGCTGGTTCAGTTCGGCCGCGATGGCCGACATCGGCTGGTCCTGGACGACCAGGCTCATCGCCGCCGCGATCACAGCCTGCTCCTGGGGGTCGTTCTCCAGGTGCGCGCAGTCGGCCGCGATGCGCATGCCGTACGGGACTTCCTCGGCCGCGCCCTGCGTGTCCGCGGGGATTTCGCGGACCCACTCAATCGCCGACAAGCGCCATCCTTCGGCCGCGCGGCGCTCCACCTCCTCATGCGGCGGAAGCGTCTTCATTGGTTCGCGTTTGCGTTCGAGCATCGGCATGGCTGCTCCTCTCAAGCACTCTGAGGTCCACGCCAACTGCCTGATTCCTGGCGCGTCCGACCCCGCTAAGTGTCCGCTTGCGGGAAACCGGCCGCTGCAAGCGAACGATTCAGACCCCGCGCTGGTTGCCCCACAGGTGGATATGCAGCCGGGGGCTGAAGCGGAAACCGTGGTCGCGGCACAACTCGGCAACCCACTTCCCGCGCTCTCGCAGCATCTCGTCGTCCACTCCTTCCGGCATCAACACCACGCGCTCGGCTGCGGCGCCGGTCTCCTCGACGATCTGCCGGATCTCTTCCAGATCCTCCGGGTACATGACGACGAACTTGAGTTGATACTCGTAACGCGACATCAGTTGTTTTAGGACGCCGGGCTGGTAGCGCAGCTTCTCGTGCGAGAGCGCGAAGCGTCCTCCCTCGCGCCGGTGCGGCGTGGAGTTGGCCAGCTTCGGGCTGATGCTCATCAGATCGCAGTTCACCTCGGCGAACAACGTGCCCGCGGTCTCGATGGTGATGTGCTTCCGGATGGTGCGGACATTCTTCGTGAAAACGGCGATGTCGTGCTGCATCATCGGTTCGCCCCCGGTGATCACCAGGTGCTTGATGTGCGCCGTTCCCACGCGCAAGCGGTGAATCAGCGGGCCCAGGTTGGTCTCTTCACCCTCCGGCGCCCAGGACGTGTAGGGCGTATCGCACCACACACAGCGCAGGTTGCAGCCGGATGTCCGGACGAAGAGCGAAGGAGTGCCCACCAGGATCCCTTCGCCTTGAATGGAGGTGAAGACTTCCGAGATTTTCATCGATTCTGTTTCTCCCCAGCCGCGGTCAGGCCGAACGTGCGGCGCGCGTAGCCGGTCACCGCCGGCTGCGCCCCCTTGAGCGTCTCCGCCCAGCCGTTCGTATCGAAGCGGTTCTCAAAGGCTCGCACGGCGGATTCGTACTCCGCCAGCAGCCGTTTCTTCAGGTCTTCCGGTGCGAACGAATACGACAAGCTGTTCCGGCCCAGGGTGACGATTTCATCCCACGCCAGATTGAAGTGCGTGACGGCTGTGAAGTACTCGTCCGTGAGATTGGAGTCCCACGGGCCGGGATCGTCGGTGTTCAAACACACCGGGATTCCCGTACGCAGGTACTCGGGAAACGGATGTTCGTTGAGATCCGGCGTGTATTCCAGCAGCCGGTTGCTGATCAGTTGAATCTCCACCAGGTAGCGGCCGCCTCGCAGCAGCAGCAGCGTATCGGGGTCGGTGATCAGATTGACGCCGTGACCGATGCGTTCCGCCCCGAGCAGGAGCGTCTCCCGCACGTCCGTGCCCGGCGAGTCCTTCTCGCCGCCGTGAATCGACAGGCGAATGCCGGAGTACTTCCGTCGCATCTTGCGAAACGTCTCCAGGAAGCGCAGGGGGTACCCTTTGTCGTTGTCTTCGCGCCCCAGCAGATTGATTCCTACCCAGAGATCGCGGTGGCGATCGACGAACGCATAGGTGTTCTCCACGCCTTGCTCCGCCTGCGGGTGGAAGCGGAGCACCGGGTGAAGGAAGCGCACCTCCACGCCGGACGCTTTCACCTCCGGCCGCTGCAGCATCTGGCGAAGGTAGGCGGCGCCCGCGTCGGGGGACACCGGGTTGCCGTCGCGATCGCGCCAGTTCACCGTCGCGGCCTGGCTCTCCAGGTAGCGCACGCCTTCGGCGCCCATTCGGCGTATGGTCTCCGCGATCACATTGCAGAACAGCACCGGCTCGCGCGGCATGTCGCCCATGCGTGCCACGATCACTTCGAAGAACTCGTTTCGCCCTTCCCCGGGCCGGTCCAACTTGAGCGACGCAAGCCAGTCCGCCTTCTGTTGCGCGGTGAGTCCGGCCAGGGGGGCGTACTCGCCCTTCTGGCACGCGGGCAGGCGCTCAAAGGTGGCCCGCTGAACCGTGCGGTAGCGGACGAACGGCGCGTTGTCGCCTTCGCAGTCGGCGTGCCTCAACCTGGTGTAGTACGCGTTGTTCCCGTTCTTCGAAGGATCGGTCGCGTACTCGAACCACAGCTCGGCGTGCGTGGTCAGCCCAAAGTGGTTATGCAGATCGCCGCCCTTCGGAAGGGCGTACAGAAACGCGTATAGCTGCTCCCTGGTCGCGCGCTTCTTGATCTCTTCGAAGCGTGCATCGAATCCTCCCGCTCCGAAGGCCGAAAGCGCCAGGGCGAACGCGGCACAAAGTTTCACCGGAACCATCCCCTCCCCAAGCCCGGAACACGGTCCGCCAACAACAGCGTGGAGACTCGATCCCAACTGGAAATCACCAGCCTCCGGCCGTCGGGCGAGACCGCGAACGACTCGGTGGTCGAGCCCGAGTCGAAGCCGCCCACCGGCCGGCGCGTCTCCGACGTGTCCTTGCCGGGAACGAACTCCTGCTCGAAGACTCCATGCACGCCGCGCTCGTCCTGGCCCAGGAACAGGATCGCCTTACCGTCCGGACGCCAGCGCGCGCGGCCGATCACCACCGGCGTCCGCTTGCGGATCGGACATTGAATCTCGAAGCCCTGTTCGATGCCGTCCTCGACGCCCACTACGCGGATCAGGTTGAGCGCGGGCTTGGGGCTGGTCACGTAGAGCGCGTAGCGCCCGTCCGGCGACACCTCGGGGTTGAAATGCGTGCCGGCGACCAGGCGAAACGGGTCTGCGCCGTCCGGGCGCACGCGCCAGATGCCGCTCTTCTGCGGATTCGCGGAAGCGTAAACCACCCACCGGCCGTTGTGCGTCATGGTCGGGTTTTCGGCATCCGCTCCGTCGCGCGTCACCTGGCGCGGACGCCCCCCGTCGGCGTCGGCTAGGAAGACTTCGAAGTGTCCCAGGCGGCTCGAGGTCCAGAGCAGGGAGGCGCCGTCGGGCGAAAAGGCCGGGTCGATGTCGTCGGCCTCGTGATCCGTCAGGCGGGTGACTTTGCCATTCTTGAGCGCGATCTGCCAGAGGTCCGTATTGCCGCTGCGGTCCGAAGAGAAGACCACCCGCTCGCCGTCGGGCGAGAACGCGGGCTGCCGGTCCATGCTCGTCCCCCGAGTGATCCAAGCCGCTCCGCCGGTGGTTGCGTCCACGCTCAGGAGATTGGCGCGCGAACCAGCCGAATCGAAGACCAGCGAGCCGCTGCGTGTCAGGTCGATGCACGCGCTACGGAACGGCCAGTGAAACGCTTCCATCGTGTCCGAGCTCAGCGAATGCCGGATCACCTCCGACACCGTCCCCACCATGTAATCGCCGCGGATGTAAACCACCTCGCTGCTCGACGGCAGCCACGCCAGACCACTGATCCCCATGTCGCGCTTGGTGTTGTAACGCTTCACTTCGCCCCGCAGGTCCACCACGTAGAAGTCGCTGCGAAAGCCGCCCTGGATCGCGCCCACGGCGGCGATCTTCGTTCCGTCCGGCGACCAGCGCGGCATTTCGATGCGCGCGCCGGGCAGTTCCGCCAGGACGCGCACCGCAGCCCCGTCCACGCCCACGACGCCGATGATCGAACTCTCGCCGGAGGCATCCGCGCGCCAGCGGACAAAGGCGATCTGCTTCCCGTCGGGCGAGAAGTCGCCGTTCACCGCGTCGTCGAGCACGCGCCGGGGCTCGCCGCCCAGCAGCGGTACCCGGAAGAGCGACGTGCGAGTCCCCTCTGTGCGCGCAAACACCAGCGCGGAGTTGTCGGGCGCGAAGCGCGGCGAATCGTCGGGCCCGTCGGTGAGCGCCAGTTCGCTGCCGTCGGCCAGTTGCTTCAGCCAGACGCGGGGCGTGCCGTCGCGTTCGGAGGTGAAGGCGATGGTGCGGCCGTCCCGCGAGACTGCGGGCGACGAGTCGCGCCCCGAGTAGGTGAGGTACCGGATCTGCGGCGGGGCCGGCGGCTTGCTGGGAATCAACCAGCGCCCCACTGCCGCGCCCGCGGCCACGCTGAGCGCCACGACGATTGCCATCCGCACCCGCTGGCGCCGCCGCTTCGCTGATACCGGCAGCAGGGAAGGCGAAGAACCGCTCGCGCCCGCCGCCGCTTCCAACGCGAAGAGCACGTCGCGCGCTGAGTCGAAGCGGTCCTCGGACTTCTTCTCAATGCAGCGCTCAACCAGCCGCTCCAGCGCCGGGTTGCTGTTGAGCGGGGCGGGTTCGGCGCTCAAGATCGAACTCATGGTCTCCACCGCGCTGGCAGCCTGAAACGCCCGCCGGCCGCTCAGCATCTCATAGAGAACCAGTCCGAAGCTGAAGATGTCCGATCGGTGGTCCGCCTCGCCGCCGCGAACCTGCTCGGGCGACATGTAGCCCACGGTGCCCAGCACCGTGCCGGGGTTCGTGCTGATCGTGATCGTTTCGTTGGGCTGACGCGAAGCGTGGCCGAAGGTCGCCTTCGCCAGGCCGAAGTCGAGGATCTTCACCAGGCCGTCTTTGGTGAGATAGACGTTCTCCGGCTTCAGATCGCGATGGATGATGCCGCTCTGATGCGCCGCGGCGAGCCCCCGCAGAATCTGCTG
This sequence comes from Bryobacteraceae bacterium, assembly GCA_031969915.1. Classification (GTDB taxonomy): domain Bacteria; phylum Acidobacteriota; class Terriglobia; order Bryobacterales; family Bryobacteraceae; genus DALYJJ01. The sequence continues at coordinate 45,941 of DALYJJ010000031.1, forward strand.
CGCCACATCCACCACTTTTTTCGCGGGCAGCGGTCCGCGCTCCAGCGCCACGCGCAGGGTCTCGCCTTCCAGTAGCTCGGTGACCAGGTACGGCCGGCCCTCGGTGAGTCCGGTGTCGTAGATCGCGAGGATATTCGGATGATTCAGCGAGCCCGCCGTCTTCGCTTCATGCTCGAAACGGCGCAGCCGCTCCTCATCCTGCGCCTGCGAGCGCGGCAGGATCTTGATCGCGACATTGCGGCCCAAACGGGTGTCCTGCGCCTTCCAGACTTCGGCCATCCCGCCTTCCCCGATCTTCTCGAGGATCTGAAAGTGCGCCAGGCGATCGGTGCGTATCATCTGGCGTCGGTACTGGTGGTGCGATTATTGCACACGGAAACCCCGGAACCTGACGTTGGCGGACGGTGCTCCGCCGGCGGTGAGCGCCATGCGTGTCGCCTGGTCCCAAGGCGGCAGGCCTTCTCCGCTCGCGGGCGCCAGCAGCTCCTGCCAGGGTCCCGAGGGACCGCGATAGGCGAACTCGAAGCGGCGGCCCTCGATCACGCGCATCCGGAGCTCAACGCTGCGGCCCTTGGGCAGCGGCGCCTCGGCCGTTCTCTTCGCGGCGCCGTTCTGGCGAATCTCCAACCGAACCTGGCCGCCGCCGGCGAACACGCCCACGAAGTTGCGCGCGCTGCCGTAGGCCGCCAGACCCGCGACTTCCATTCCGCTGAGCGACCCGGTTTCCACCCTCACCGAGGCCGTGTAGCTCGCCTTCACCGGACGCCGTGCGATCACTGCCTCGGCCAGTTCGCTCCCCGCTCCCGCGGTGAGTTCGATCCGGTCTCCCTTCAGGGCCAGGTTGCCGCGGCGGTCGAAAGGCCAGGACCATTCGTCCATCGGGAGGGGCGGCTTCGGTGTTTTCGCGGAGACCCCTTTCCCCCCGTTGATCGACGGCCAACCGTCGGCGCCCCACGTCACTTCGTCCAACACGCCCTGACGGCCCACGTAGATCGAGTCCTTCGCGTCGTAGGCGTGATAGAGCAGGAACATTCTGCCGTCCGCCGTCTCGACGATGCTGCCGTGTCCCGGGCACGTCCATTCCTGGTTGCCTGCGATCAGAGGATTGTTCGGATACTTCTCCCAGGGCCCCAGCAGCTTCCTGCTGCGCGCCACGCCGAGAGCGTAGTTGCAGCGCGCGCCGCAGCAGCCTGCGCCGGAGTAGAACATGAAGAACCACCCGTCCCGTTTCACCAGGAACGAGCCTTCCACCACCGCGCCCTCCCACGGCGCGTCGTTGCGGAACAGCTCCACCGGCTTGCCGGTCAGCTTCAGGCCGTCGTCGCTCAGCCGCTGGGCCCAGATCGGGGTGGGCAGCTTCCGGCTGTTGCCGTCTTCCTTCCAGATCAGGTAGCGGTCACCGCGTTCGTCGTTGAACGGGACGGCGTCGATCGATCCCGCTTCCTGGCAGACCAGCGGGCCGTAATCGGTCCAGGGCCCGATGGGCTCGGGCGCGGCCGCCACCGCCACGCACAAGGGCCCGCCGCGCTTGCGGGCCGTGTAATAGACATAGTACTTCCCATTGTGTTCGGCCAGCTCCGGCGCCCAGAAGTGCGTCTCGGCCCATGCCGGCCGCAGTTGAAAGATGGCGCCAACGGTGGTCCAGGACTTCAGATCCACTGAGCGCAGCAAAGGGAAAATGGGCGCCCATGCCGAGGTCGTCGCGGTGGCCCAATACTCGCCGCCCACCCGGATGATCGAGGGGTCGGGATAGTCGCCGGGAAGAACGGGGTTGTGCTGCGGTGCGGCCGGCGCCGCGATCATGGTCAGCAGAAGGAGCAGCCGCTTCATCACTCCTGATGCTACTCCGGTCCGCGCGCGCCGTGATACAACGGGATCGTGCGAAAAACAGTCATCGGTGTCTTCTTTTGTTTCGCATTCACGGCCGGCGCGCAATCGCGGCCCGAGTGGGACGATCCGGCAGTGATTCAGGTGGGAGCGGAGAAGCCGCACGCCACGCAGACCATCCTCGATGGCGTCTGGCGGCAATCGCTGAACGGACCATGGAAGTTCAACCTTTCGCCGAACCCGGCCTCCCGGCCCCAGGGCTTTGAACGGGCAGGCTTCGACGACGGTGCGTGGAAGAGCGTCGCCGTGCCGTCGGTATGGCAACTGCACACCAGCGATCCGCCGATCTACACCAACATCATCTATCCCTGGAAGCAGGATCCCCGCGCCGCGCCCGCCGTTCCCAAGGAGAACAATCCGGTGGGCTCCTATCGCCGTACGTTCACCGTGCCCGAGACCTGGAAAGACCGCGAGATCTTTCTGCATTTCGCGGGAGTCGATTCGTCGTTCTACGTCTGGGTCAACGGCGAGCGCGTGGGCTACAGCGAGGACTCGCGCACTCCGGCGGAGTTCAACGTCACCCGCCGCGTCAAGCCCGGCGTGAACGTACTCGCCGTTGAGATCTATCGCTACGGCGATGGTGCGTTCCTGGAAGACCAGGACATGTGGCGCATGAGCGGAATGTATCGGGAGGTCTTTCTTTGGAGCGCTCCGCGGCGGCACATCCGTGACTTCGAGGTCCAAACACTCCTCGATGCCGCTTACGCCGACGCCGAGCTGCGGGTCGCGTTCGACATCGCCGAGTACGGCGCCGGCGCGCCCGCCGCCCAACTGCGGGCCGAGTTACTGGACGCCGCCGGCAAGCGCATTTGGGAACAGGCCGTGGCGGCTCCGGCGGGCGCGGGCGCCGTCGCGGGGACCATCAAGGCGCCCAGGAAATGGACCGCCGAGACCCCCAACCTGTACCGGTTGCGATTAACGCTGCTGGGCGAAGGCGGCCGTGAATTGGAATCGATGAGCGCTTCGGTCGGTTTTCGCAAGGTGGAAATCAAGGGTGCGCGGCTGCTGGTGAACGGCAGACCGATCGTCATCAAGGGCGTGAACCGGCATGAGCATTCGCCGGATACGGTGAAAGTCCTGACGCGCGAGTTGATGACCAAGGACGTTGAACTGATGAAGCGGTTCAACATCAATGCGGTCCGCGCGTCCCACTATCCGAATCATCCCGACTGGTATGACCTCTGCGACCGGTACGGCCTCTACGTGGTGGACGAGGCGAACATCGAGACGCATCACTACGGAAACGACAAGGACAATCGCCTGGCGAACGATCCCGCCTGGAAGGAAGCGCACGTCGATCGCATCCGCCGCATGGTCGAGCGCGACAAGAATCATCCCTCGATCATTATCTGGTCCATGGGCAACGAGTCGGGCGACGGGCCGAACTTCACTGCCGGCTATCAATACCTGAAGCAGCGCGACCCGTCGCGCCCGGTGCATTACGAAGGCAGCAGTTCGCTGGGCGGCTCCAACTTCGACATCAATTCGTTCATGTACCCGACGCCCGAGGCCACCGCGCGCAACGCCCAGCGCCGCTCCGACATTCCGCTCCTGCTGTGCGAATACACGCATGCCATGGGCAACTCCAACGGCGGATTGCAGCACTATTGGGACCTGTTTTTCGGCGGCGGCAACATGCAGGGCGCGTTCGTTTGGGATTGGGTGGACCAGGGCATTCGCCAGCCGCTTCCCTCCGAATACCAGAAGCCCGGAGGCCCGAAGACGTTTCTTGCCTATGGCGGCTGGTGGGAGGACAAGCTCGGCATTCGCAACGACAACAACTTCTGCCAGAACGGGCTGGTGGGCGCGGACCGCAACCCTCATCCCGGGCTGTGGGCGCTTCACTATGTGCACCGTCCGATCACGGTGACTCCGGTGGACCTGGCCGCGATGAAGCTCCGGATCAGGAATCGCTTCGACTTTCTCAACGCGCGTGACGTCGCCGAAATTCGCGCCGAAATCCGTGGCGGCGGCACGCTCATCAGCACCCGTTTGACGCCGATCCCGGACCTAGCGCCCGGCGCGGAGGCGGATCTCACGCTGCCGAAGCCGGACTGGAAGCCGGCGCCCGGCGTCGAATACTGGCTCAACCTGAGTGTGATCACCAAGGCGCCGTCGCCGTACGCGCCCAAAGGCCACGAGATCGGCTGGGAACAATTCAAGCTTCCGATGTTTGAGCCCGGGCCAAAGTGGGAGCCGGCCGGACCGGCCGTGAAGCCCGCCGGCGATCTGCGCTTCGCAGGCGCGGACTTCAGCCTGGCGTTCGACAAGGCCACCGGCGCGATCAGCGAGTACACCTATCGCGGGACCAGGCTGCTGGTGCGGGGACCGCGGCCCGATTTCTGGCGCGCCATGACCGATAACGATCGCGGCGGCTGGAAGGGAGTGGCGGCAGCGTGGAGCCGTTCGTCCCGTACGGACTTCACGGCCTGGCGCGGCGCGCGTTGGACCGTCGCGGAGGTCAACGTCCGGTTGCCGCGCATCTCGTTCAGCGGTCCGATCTCGCCCGGCGGCGGCACCTACACTCTCGCTTACACTATGCATCCGACGGGCGAGATCCTCGTCGAAGCGGCGTATCAGCCCGGCGCGGAGCCGCTCGCCATGATGCCGCGCTTCGGCACGGAATTAGTGGTTGCGCCCGGCTTGGAGGATGTCCGTTGGTATGGCCGAGGGCCGCGTCCCACTTATCCCGACCGCGCCTTTGAGCGGATCGGCGTCTACAGCGGAACGGTGGACAACCAGTGGGTGGAGTACTCGCGGCCCCAGGAGAACGCCTACAAATGGGACACCCGGTGGGTTGCGCTGACCAATGAAAAAGGGGTCGGGCTGCTGGCCCAGGCCGCGGGGCCGGACACCATGGGCGTCAGCGTCTATCACTACTCCCAGCAGGACATCGAGGACGCCGACTACTCGTTCAAGCTCAAGCGGCGCCCGGAGATCTACCTCAACCTCGACAAGACGCAAATGGGCGTGGGCGGGGTCGATAGCTGGAGCGAGAACGCATTTCCGCTGGCGCCCTACCGCATCGGAGCGAACCAGGCCCACACGCTGCGGTATCGCTTGACTCCTGTCGCCGGCGACTATACAAACAAGGTCAGGGAGCGAATCGAATGAAGCGAGCCGTGCTGCTCTTCGCGGTGTCTCTGCCGTGCCTGGCGGACCAGTGTTCCATTCCCTTGCTGGTGATGAAACCCGAGCCCGTTCCGAACGCACGCGTGATCAGGCCGGATGCTTCGAAGATGGCGCCGATGCCTGTTCCGGCGCTGCCGGCGCCGGCTTGCGATGCGCGTGAGGAGGCGCCGGTTACCTCGCAGCTTCGTGAGATCCCGGAGGTCGATTTCCTGAAGAGGAAGCGTCCTCCCCGGTGGCCGAATCTGATTGAACCACTGCCGGCGCCTCTGCCGGAGCAGCGGTAGGCGCGCGCATCAACGGGTTGTCGTGCCGGTGCACCGGCGCTTTCCAGACCCAGAGAAACCAGGCGAGAAACGCGACGGTGGTCAGCAGGCCCGCCTCCGGCCCGTAGCGGCCGCCGCTCCACATCGGGTCCAGGTTGTATTGCAGCTTGTAGGCGAAGA
>DALYJJ010000032.1:0-51305 GCA_031969915.1 Bryobacteraceae bacterium
GAAGGCGCCCTCACGTTCGGACGACAACCGGCGCCGGCTGGCCTGGGACATGACGATGGCGGGTGCGTATCAGACGACCGGCGAGCGCGCGGATTTCGGCGGCGGATGGATTAACGGCTGGGGCGACGATCGAATGAAGCTGCTCGAAGGGCACCGGCGGATGAAGGAGTATTTCGAGTCGTTGGAGTGGTGGAAGATGGAGCCGCGGCCGGAAGCAATCTCCGGCGGTGGGCGGCTGCTGGCGGAGCCGGGGCGGCAGTACGTGGTCTACCTGCCGAACGGCGGCGCGGCGGAAGTGACGCTGGAGGCGGGCCGTTACCGGGCGGAGGTTTACAATCCGCGGACGGGCGAGCGCCGGGCGCTGGGAGCGGTGAGCGGCGGGGCCTGGAAGACGCCGGAACTGACGGCGGGGGAAGACTGGGCGATCACGCTCCGGCGCTGATCGATCAGCGTGTGGCCACGCCGGCGACGTGCGGACCGGCGATGGGAAGCGGCAGTTCGAACAGTTCCTGGCGGACTTCGGCGAAGCCCGCGCGAGCGATGAGCGTGGGCGTTTCGCGGTTGACGTTGCAGCCGCCGGAGCAGAACCGCCAGAAGGGCGCAATGAGTTCCTGACGGTGGCGGCGGCGGGAGCCGGGCGGGCCGGCGATGTGCTCGAGATAGACGAAGCGGCCGCCGGGCCGAAGGACACGGCACACTTCGGAGAGCACAAGCATCGGCTCCTGCACGGAGCAGAGCACGAGTGAGCAGATCACGGCGTCAACCGACCGGTCAGGCAAGCGCAGTTCCTCGGCCGTGGTGACGTGGATGTCGATGGCCAGGCCGGCCTCCAAAGCGCGGCGGACCAGCAAGGGTTTCATGCCGCGGCTGGGTTCCACGGCCATGTAGCGAATCGTCCTGGGCAGGTACTTCACGTTCGCGCCGGTGCCCGCGCCGATCTCCAGCACGTGGCCGGAGAGGCTGCCGAAGAGAGCCCGCTTGCGGTCCGCCACCATGGGTTCATACCGTGCGTTGAACCGGTCGAGCAGCCAGCCGTGAATGCGTCCGCCGAGGCTCATCCGGGAAGCTGGGGGTAGCTGCCGGTGAGCTTCAGGAAGAAGATGTGGAGGTTGTGGGGAAAGCCAGGGTTGGGGAAGAACTGATACGGGCAGTAGCCCTGGATGACGTCGATGTCGTGCTGGTTGCAGAACTCGACCGCCTTCTCGCTCACGGCGCCGGTCCCGGCGGCGCTGTACATCCACAGCAGCGTGACACGCGCTTCGGCGGCGTCGCGAACCACCTCTTCGGTGACCCGTCCGCTGGTCATGAGCAGCGCCGCCTGGAGCGGAGGTTGCACCGCCTGGAGACGCGGGAACGCGGAAGGATCGCCCGGATTCACGCCGACGACTTCATAGCCGCGGCGCTCGAATTCGGCGGCCAACATGCGCGAGAAATCCTTCGGGTTTCGCGAGAGGCCGACCATGGCGAAGCGCCTCTGCGCGAGGAAGCGGTCAATCAGTTGGCGTTGCATAGGATGACGGCGGCTGCGTCGTGTCGTCTGGAGAACTATGGTATCGCGTAGAGCGCTCGCCGGCGCGTCCGGTGAAGCACTTCAGGCGCGGCGGGCGTATTTGACGAGCATCTTGTCGATGTAGAAGATCACCGTTTCGCCGCGCTGGTTGAGCACGGTGGTCTCGAAGGTGATGAGTCCGCCCTCGGGCTTTTCGGCTTTGTCGACGACCTTCTTGGAGACCTCGATCGTGTCGCCGATGAACACGGGGCGCGTGAAGCGCAGTTTGTCGAGGCCGTAAAAGGCGATCACGGTGTCGTTGAGGAGATTGAGTTGGGTCATCAGGCCAAGCGAGTACGAAAAAACGAGAGCGCCATGTGCGATTCTTCGACCGAACGGGCCCGCTTTTGCGTACTCTTCGTTGGTGTGGATCTCGATGTAGTCGCCGGTGAGGCCGGCGAATTGCACGATGTCCGCTTCGGTGATGGTGCGGCCGCGGGATGCGAAGGTCGCGCCGAGTTCGAATTGTTCGTAATGGAGGCTCACAGGTGGCACTATACCGCTTCGCAATGATGGGGGCGGCGCTCGCGGCGTTAGCAGCCGATGCGCCGGACCGGATCGAAAAGGGGCTCCTACCCGCGTTCGCGATCAAGGGCGAACCGGCGGTGGCTTGGACGATGGCGGAGCGCATGTCCGAATACAAGACTCCGGGCGTGACCGTCGCGTTCGTCAGCGACGGGAAGATCGCGTGGGCCAGGGCCTACGGGGACGGGATCACTACGGAGACCATGTTTCAGGCGGCATCCATCTCAAAGCCGGTGGCGGCGATGGTGGCGATGAAACTCGTCGAGCAGGGCAAACTGGCGCTCGACGAGGATGTCAACGCGCGGCTGAAGCGCTGGAAGGTTCCGGAGAGCGAGTTCACGGCGAAAGAGAAAGTGACGCTCCGGCGGCTGCTGAGCCACACCGCCGGGCTCACGGTGCACGGGTTCCGTGGGTACGCGGAGGGCGAGCCTGTCCCCACGCTGGTGGAGTTACTGGACGGCAAGAAGCCGGCCAATTCCGCCGCGGTGCGCGCGGACATGGAGCCCGGTTCGAAGTGGCGCTACTCGGGCGGCGGCTACCAGGTGATGCAACTGCTGGTGGAAGACGTTACCGGCAAGCCGTTCGCCGAGGTTGCCCGGGAACTGGTGCTGGAGCCGCTGGGTATGAAGAACAGCACGTATGAGCAGCCGCTCAAGGATGCGCGGCGCGTGGGCGCGGCGCGGGGGCATCGTTCCGACGGAACAATGATCAAGGGGCAGTGGCACACGTATCCGGAACAGGCGGCGGCGGGGTTGTGGACCACGCCTTCGGATCTGGCGCGCGTGGTGCTTGAGATCCAGAAGCCGGGCCGGATTCTGAAACCGGAGACGGTGGCCGAGATGCTGCGCGCGGTGCAGGGCGGCTATGGCTTGGGTTTCGGATTGGGGCTCGATTCGTTCTCCCATGGCGGTTCGAACGAGGGCTTCAAGTGCATGCTGTTCGCGTACCGCCAGAAGGGGCAGGCGATGGTGTTGATGACCAACGGCGACCGCGGCAGCGCACTGGGCGGGGAGATCCTGCGCGCCATTTCCGCCGAGTACAACTGGATGGACCACCAGCAGGGTGTCAAAACGGTGGTAACGGTGACGCCGGAAGCGCTGGCGGCGCTGGCCGGCGAGTACGTGGAGCCATCGGGAGGGAAGATCGCGGTGGCCGTAAAGGGGGCCGGGCTCGCGGTGACCCGCCAGGGCCGGACCGTCGAAGTGATCCCCGAGGGCCCGTCGCGGTTCTTCTCGCGAACCGCCGAGGTTCCGGACCTGGTGTTCGAAGGCGGCGAATTGCGCGGCGGCGGCGTGCGAGCCAAGCGCGTGCAGTAGCGGTCAATCCAGCTTGGGCCGCTGCTTGTAGAAGCCTGCGGCCTCCTGATACTGGCGTGCGACGGCGAGGACCAGCGCTTCGTCATAGAGGCGGCCGGTGAAGGTGATCGACGTGGGCGTGCCGTCCTGATTGAAGCCGTTGGGAACCACGACGGCAGGATGGCCGCTATTGTTGGTGAGGCCGAGATTGCCGCCTGAGAACGAGGGCGCAACGTAGACGTCGACCTCGCTCATCAACTTGTGCATGTCCTGGATGAGTTGATAGCGGACGCGCGTGGCCTGGATGTATTCCACGGCGGGAATATAGCGGGCCGTGCGGAAGAAGTTGGGCCAGGCGCTGCGTTCCTGCTGGACGAGCAGGGCGTCGCGTCCGGAGCGGGTGAGATCGTCGAAGGCGGCGGCGGATTCGGCCTCGAGGATCAGGCGCAGGACGGCGCCGTCGTACGCGGGCAGCTCGATGGGCTTCAAGTCCGCGCCGAGCTTCCGCAGGAGCGCCAGGCTGGCATCGTTCTGCGCCTTGCCTCGCGGCGCCTTGTCGAAGTCGTTCTTGAGGTAGCCGACGCGGAGTTTCTTCAGGTCGACGGCGGCGTTGTAGTTGAAAGGCGCCTCGACCACCGCCTGGTCCTTGCCGTCCGGGCCTTGGATGGCGTGGAAGACCATGGCGCAATCTTCGACGCGGCGGCACAGCGGGCCGATCTTATCGTTGGCCCAACTGAGAGCCATCGCCCCGTGCCGGCTGATCCGGCCGAAAGTCGGGCGCAGGCCGGCGACGCCGCAGCGGGTGGCGGGCGACACGATTGAGCCAAGGGTCTCGGTGCCGATGCCGAAAGCGGCGAGCCCGGCGGCGGTGATGGACGCCGAGCCGGCCGAGGAGCCGCTGGAGCCCTGATCGAGTTTCCACGGGTTGCGCGTGCGCTCGCCGAACCAGCGGTCGCCCATGGCGAGTTCGCCGAGCGTGGTCTTGGCGATGAGCACGGCGCCGGCGTCGCGCAGCTTGCGGACAACGGTCGCGTCTTCGTCGATGATCTGGTCCTTGTGCGCGCCGGAGCCCCACGTGGTCTTGATGCCTTTGGTTGCGAAGAGGTCCTTGAGGCCGTAGGGCAGGCCGTGCAGCGGGCCGCGATACTTGCCGGCGGCGATCTCCTGGTCGGCCTGGCGGGCTTGGCGGAGTGCGAGGTCTTCGGTGAGAGTGATCACGGCGTGCAACTTCGGGTCGTAGCGCTTGATGCGGGCCAGGTACATCCGCGTGAGCTGTTCCGAGGTGACTTTGCGGGCCTTGATCAGTGCAGCCAATTCGCTCGCGGAGGCGAAGGCGAGGTCCTCCAAATTCTGGGGCACGGCGGGTGCGGGAACGGCGGACCAGCGCGGGGCGCGGCGCAGGGTGGGCATTGCAAAACCCACCGGGCGCGGATCGAAGACGAGCGCGGGCGGGACGCTGTTGGAGAGGTTCGCCTTGCGCAGCGCATCATAGCCCGCCGCCTGTGCTTTGAGGCCGGTGAGGATCATGTCGCGCTGGGGATCGGTGAACTTGAGGCCCATGAGAGACTCGGCGGCGGCGAGCATCTCAAGCGTATACGGGGAAGTATCGGCCTGGCCAACGAGCAGGGCGCCGCCGAGGAGGCAGGCGGCGGCCGGGAGGATCAGTCTCATCGGCGCATTGTAGCGAATGGCGGTAGGGGTTGCGTGCGGATATCATGATCTTGTGATCCGGCGCCTGTACGCACACAACTACCGGTGCTTCCAGAACTTCACGCTCGACTTGACAGGTTTGTCCTCGGCGCTCGTCATCGGGAACAACGGGACAGGAAAGACGAATATCGGCCGTGTTCTGGAGAGATTGCAGGCCATTGCCGGCGGCGCGACGAGGGTGGGTGGGATTGTTACTCCCAAGGACATCTCGTTTTCGGGCTCCGGGTTGCCTATTCGGTTCGAGCTCGAGGTGGAGATCCAGGGCGACGTCTTCACGTACGGCATCGCCTTTGAGTTTCCGAAGGGCTTTAAGGAGATGCGGGTCGCCGAAGAGAGGTTGGCGCGCAGCGGCGTCGCGGTGTTTGAGCGAGAGACGAATCGAGTCCGGCTGCCACGCGGTTCGGAGAGGGGAGAGGTGAGCTTCTCTCTCGACTGGCATTCAGTAGCACTGCCGCTGGTCGAAGAGCCGGCCAGCGGAGATTCGATCCGGATCTTTCAACAGTGGCTTTCGCGCGTCCTGATTCTGAGACCGATCCCGCAGCGGATCGACGGCGATTCGAAGGACGAAGTACTCCAACCGCGAGCGGAAGTGGACAACTTCGGCGAGTGGTTTTCCGGAGTCCTCGCACAGCACCCGGCGGCGTACCGCGTGTTTGAAGACTTCTTGCGGGGTGTCATGCCGGATCTGCTGGCCGTCCGTAATCCGAGCACGGCCCGTGAAACGAGGAGTCTCGTCTTGCACTTCCGGGAAGGCGAGCGAGAGATCCAGTTGCCGTTCGCGGAGCTGTCGGACGGAGAGAAGTGTCTGATCATCGGCGCCACGGTGTTGGCTGCGAGGGATGCCGATCCTGGGCTCTTCTGCTTCTGGGACGAGCCCGACAATCACCTTTCGCTGTCCGAGGTTTCTCTTTTCGTCAGCTCCCTGCGACGGCACTTCAGCGGGGGAGGGCAGTTTCTGGCGACGTCACATAACCCGGAGGCGATCCGGGCATTCGCAGACGAGAACACCTTCGTGCTGGAACGGCGGAGTCACTTGGAGCCGTCGATTGTGCGTCGGTTGAGCGATCTGAGCGTTCCCGGGGACCTTGTCAATGCACTGATCCGAGGCGACGTTGGGGGTTAATCGGCACAGGCCGCATCTCCTGGTCCTACCCGAGGACGACGCGACACGCCAGATGGCTAACGGGTTTGTCCAAGCTGCCGTCAGCGGGCAGGCGCGGGTTATGCCGCCGGTAGGCGGTTGGCGAAGGGTGGTGGAGGCTTTTCATCAGGAGTACGAAACCGCACTCCGAGGGCTTCCCGAGCGTTTCCTGGTGCTGCTGATCGATCTTGACGGACAAGGCGGCCGCATTGCCGAGGTGTTAAGCGAGGTGCCCCAGGAACTTCGGGATCGGGTCTTCGTGATCGGGCCCCTTCGCGAGCCCGAGGATTTGAGGCGCTCAATGGGGCAGACCTTGGAAAAGATCGGATCGCTTCTTGCGGAGGATTGCAGGGTGGGCGCGAGGACCCATTGGAGCCACGAGCACCTGCTACACAACGCTCAAGAACTGGAGCGCCTTTGCCCGCGGCTCGAGTTCCTGTTCGCCAGCCGTTGAAGGCGCGCGTACACCGGACAGTCCTCGCGGTGCGCGCCGGGCAGGTAGCCTGTGCCCATCAGGAACTCGTTCACGATCTCGCCGCCGGCGAAGCGGAAGGTCTTCCGGAAGAGCTTCACCCAATCGGGGAGCGGGCGCGGGTGGTGGGCGTCGAGCCATTGGGCGAAGCCGCCGTGCGAGTCGCGAAGCTCGAGCAGGACGCGGGCGTTGTGGATGAGGGCTTCGATCTTGAGGCGGTTGCGGACGATGCCTGCGTCGGACATGAGGCGTTCGACGTCCGTCGCCGTGAATTGCGCGACTTCTTCCGGGTTGAAGCCGGCGAAGGCCTTACGGAACGCTTCGCGCTTGCGCAGCACGGTGAGCCAGGAAAGCCCGGCCTGGTTGATCTCCAGGGCGAGGCGCTCGAAGAGCTCCTGGTCCGACCGCACGGGGAATCCGTGTTCGTGGTCGTGAAAAGGGCCGTGAATGGGATGGCCGGCGGCGACGTCGCAGTAGGTACCGGGCACGCCCTCTCAGCTTATCCTGTACGTGATGTCACTCATGCGAGAGATCCGGGAGTGCGCGGTGGAGAAGAAGACCATCGCGATCTGGTGGCTGGGCCAGAGCGGGTACATTTTCAAGACGCCGGAAGGCGTGGTGGCGGGGATCGATCTCTACCTGACGAACAGTTGCGTCTCCTTGAGCACGGAAGTGGACCTGAGCCGCAAGGTGCCGGTATTGATTCCGCCGGAGGAGTTGGACGTCGACCTGTTTTTGTGCACGCACAACCACCAGGACCACACCGACCCGGAGACGATCCGGGGTCTGCGTAACAAGGACACGATGAAGTTCATCGGGCCGGCGCCGAGCTGCCGGGTGTTCCGGACCGAAGGAGTGGAGCGCGGGCGGATCGCGACCTCGTGGCCGCAGTGGGAATGGGAGCACCGAGACCTGGGGCTGCGCGGTACGTTCGCGATGCCGACCGATCACACGGACCTGAACCATATGGGCTTTGTGATCAAGGCGGCGGGAGGTCCCTCGATCTACATCACCGGTGACACGGATTGGACGGAACTGCTGCTGGAGGCGCGCAGCCAGGCGCCGGACCTGCTGATCACGGTGATCAACGGAGGATTTAACAATCTCTCGCACTACGAGGCGGCCAAGCTGGCGGCGGGGATTCAGGCGAAGGCGGCGATTCCGAGCCATTACGACATGTTTCCGGACAACAGCGTAGAGCCGGGACAGTTCCGCGCTTCGCTCAAGTTGAACGCGCCGGGTGTGAAGTACCAGGAGCTTCGGCACGGAGAGCGATTCGTGTTCGGGACCGGGTTGTGAGGGCCGGGGTGTAACACGGTCCGCGCGGCGTGCGTCAGTTGAAGCGAGGGAAGAGCATGGGCTGCCGGGGCGCGCGACCGGCGGCTCGTGGCTTAGGATAGTAGCTTGCCCCGCATCTCGTCCTCCCTGCCCCACCACGGGTTGAGCTGGCCGCAAGTCTATCTGGGCGTCGCGTTGACGACCCTGGCCACGCTGCTGCTGGAACTGTCGCTCACGCGCATCTTCTCGGTGGTTTTCTACTATCACTTCGCGTTTCTGGCGATCTCGATCGCGCTGTTCGGCCTCGGCGCCGGCGGCGTGTTCTCGTACGTCGTGGCGGCCCGCAAGGGAACGCTGTTCTCGAAATTGGGAACTTTGGCGGGCCTGAACAGTCTTCTGGTGGTCGCCGCACTGGTGATTGTGCTCACGCGCCAGCGGCAGGGAGAGTTGGGTTTCCTGGATCTGACGATCGTCTACTTCGCCGCCGCGCTGCCCTTTTTCGTAGCCGGTGCGGTGGTGTCGCTAGCCATCTCGGAGACCATCGAGCGGGTGGATCGCGTCTATTTCTTCGACCTGATCGGCGCGGCGGCGGGCTGCATGGCCCTGATCCCGCTGTTGAACGTGATCGGTGGCCCGAACACGGTGATTGGCGCGGGGGTACTGTTCGCCGCGAGTTCGGCGATCTGGTTCAACCTGGCCGGCTCGTCGCGGGGGCGCGCGTTGAGCGTTTTCGGGGCGCTGGTTCTGGTGGGCGTGATCGTCTTCAACCTGCGCGGCGCGCTCATCGACGTTCGCTTTGCCAAGGGGCAGAAGATCGGCAGCGAGACCTTCTCTCAATGGAACAGCTTCTCGCGGATCGGACTGGCGCCGGAGCGCGACGGGTCCGGGATGATGAGTGTCGTCATCGACGCCGACGCATCCACGGGAATCGCGAATTTCAACTTCGATCAGCCGCTGACGGAACAACAGATCAAGGATCTGCGCTACCAGGGGCCCGGGTTTCCCTATCTGGTGAAGCCGGGCGCCAAGGCCCTGATCATCGGGCCGGGCGGCGGCTGGGACGTGGCTCGCGCGCTGGCTTCCGGCAGCAAGGACATCACCGGCGTCGAGATCAACAACATCATCGCCGAGACGATCATGCGGCAGCGGTTTCCGGAGCTCAGCCAGCGGCTGTATTTCCGGCCCGAGGTGCGCATTGTCGTCGAGGATGGGCGCAGCTTTGTGCGCCGAAGCGAAGAGAAGTACCAGGTCCTGCAGATGACGCTGGTGGACACATGGGCCTCCACCGCAGCGGGCGCTTTCGCGCTTTCCGAGAACAACCTGTACACGGTGGAGGCGTTCCACGATTACCTCACGCATCTGACCGACGACGGCATGATGGCGTTCACCCGCTGGGGCTTCGATCCGCCGCGGGAATCTCTGCGGCTGTTGTCGCTCGCTCGCGCCGCGCTGGAGCAGTTGGGCGAGCGTGAGCCGGGGCGGCATGTCATGGTGGTGCGCGAGGGCGGCGAGAAGGAACTGCAGGCCTGGGGCGCGCGCGATACGGTTCTGGTTTCGCGAAAGCCGTTCCAACCCGCGGACCTTGCGCGCGCGCGCGCCGGGCTGGCCCGCGGCGGAATGTACGCCGTCTACCTGCCGGATCAGCCGGGCAAGAACCACTTCGCGGACTACCTGCAATCGGCCTCTCCGCACAAGTACGAGCGCGATTATCAGTTCGACATCTCCCCGGTGACCGACAACCAGCCGTTCTTCTTCTACAGCGTCCAGCCCCGCGATCTTTGGAGTTACGTGCAAGCGGCGAGCGCGGATACGGCCGACTACAAGATCAACCTCGCGGTTCCACGGCTCTTCGGCTTGATGGCCGTGAGCGTGGTTGCGACGCTGGTGATTCTCGCCTTGCCCCCCGTTGTGCTGGGCAGCAAGCTTCCGCGCGAAAGAGGCGTGCTGAAGTTCCTGGCGTACTTCGTGTGTATCGGGGCCGGGTACATCCTGATCCAGGTGGCGCTGATCCAGAAGTTCGTCCTCTTCCTCGGGCACCCGACGTACGCGCTGACGGTGATCGTCTTTTCGATGTTGATTTCGAGTGGTCTCGGCAGCTACTACAGCCGGCGCGTTCTGCAGGGCGACGACCGCCGGCTGGCAGCGGCGCTGGGCCTGGTGTTTGTGCTGGTGGTGGCGCTCGCTCTGGCGGCATCGCCGATCAGCGCGGCGGGCGTAGGCTGGCCGCGGGCAGTGAAGTTTCTGGTGACGATTCTGCTGGTGGCTCCCGCGGGGTTCGCGATGGGCATGCCGTTCCCCACCGGGCTCTATCGCCTCGAGAACTGGCACAAACCGTCGGTACGCTGGGCTTGGTCCCTGAATGCGGCGTCCAGCGTCCTGGGCTCGGCGGGAGCGATCTTCCTGGCGATCTACATCGGCCTGCAGAATACGCTGCTGGTGGGCGGCGCGCTGTACCTGGTGGCTCTGGCCAGCGTGTTGGCCACCCAGTCCCAGCGGGCGAACGCGGAGCCGTTGCTGGCGGGCAAACTGTAGGCGATCCGGGTTCCGTCAAAGCCGATGCACGGTCGCGTAGTACGCGCCGCGTTCAGCGCCCGAGTCGTCCCAGAGCCAGGTTTGGAGATCCGCCGGACCGGCGGGAAGTGACACCTCGAATCTCGCGGCGCGGTTGCTTTCGCTCACCTCGGTCTCACTGACGACGCCGCCGATCTTCAGGCGGGCACGGAGCACGCGAACGGCTCTACCGGCGGTTTGTTCGCGATCTCCGTGCTGGGGCGGCAGCGCCGCGCCGATGGCGACGCCCGCTTCCTCCGGCCAGCGGCGCAGGTCCACGCGGTAGCGGCCCGGCCGGTCCACGTGCAGTTTCCAGACGCCGTTCACGGCGGGCGCTTCGCGAACCTGCTTCTGGTTCCAGATGGCTTCGGCGCCGTCGCCGTGCCAGTCATGTGCGGTGAGACGAACGGGGTTCTCTTCGGCGTTACCGATGACGATACGAACCGGCGCCGGGTCGGGCGCGCACCGGCGCCACCAGGCGTCATAGCCGGCGGAGAGGGCCGCGATGACCGCCGGGTTCGCCGCCGCTACGTTCGACCGCTGTCCGGGGTCGGCATCCAGGTGGTAGAGTTCGACCCGGGCCGGGTCGCCGTCGAGCGACGGATTTACCAGCCGCCAGCGGTCGCGCATGACGGCGCACTGCCTCCACGCGATGGGCTCTTCGCAGCGTTGCGAATCGACAACCACGGTTCGCTCGGGCAGGGCGCCTCCGCGGAGCAAGGGTGCGAGCGAGATTCCGTGCACTTCGGGGCCGGCGGGGCGAGGCACGGCGCAGAGGTCGAGGAGCGTGGGGAGGACGTCGATGTGAGCGGCGAGGGTGCCTTCGTCGCGCGGCGAACCGAGATTGCCGCCGGGCCAGGAGACGAACAGCGGCACGCGATGGCCGCCCTCGTAGGGTGAACCCTTCGCGGCCCGCATGCCCGCGTTGAAGACCCGCGCGCCGGCGGCTGTTCCGTTGTCGGTAAGGAAGACGACGATGGTGTTGTCAATGAGGCGGCGGCGCTCGAGGTAAGCGACGAGGCGTCCGATGTTCTCGTCGATGTGTTCGATCATGCCGTAGAAACCGGGCTCGGCGAGACCGGGCACGCCGCGATAACGGGCCTCATACCGCTCGGGCGCCCACATCGGCGCGTGTGGCGCGTTGGTGGAGAGATAGCAGAAGAACGGCCGCCGCGCGTCGGCGCAGCGATCGATGAAGCGCCCGGCCTCGCGGAACCAGACATCGGTGCAGTGGCCGCGGAAGCGCTCCGGATTGCCGTTGCGGCGGTAGGTGTCGTCGAAGTAATCGTTGCCGAAGAAGTCGGGGGTCTGCCAGACTCCGCCGCCGCCGTGCACCAGCGATTCGTCGAAGCCGCGGTCGTGTGGGCGGCAGGGGTAGTTGTCACCGAGGTGCCACTTGCCGAAGATACCGGTGCGGTAGCCGGCGGCGCGAAAGCAATCGGCGAGTGTTACTTCGCCGGGGCGGAGCAGGCTGCGCCCCATGATGGTGTGCCAGACGCCGGTGGCGTTGCTGTAGCGCCCCGTGAGCAGCGCGGCGCGGGTGGGCGCGCAGGTCGGGCTGACGTGGAAGTTGGTGAAGCGCACGGAGCGGGCGTGGAGGCGGTCAAGCGACGGCGTACGCAGGACGGAGTTGCCATGGCAGCCCAGGTCGCCGTAGCCCTGGTCGTCGGTGATGACAAGGAGCACGTTGGGGCGGGGCGCGGCTCGCAGGAAGGGTGCGGCGGAGAGAGAACAGAAGGCCCGGCGGGAAAGCGGCATGAGAGAAGGGCGGACGGCGCTGAACCGTCCGCCCCAGGTTAGCCTAGAAGGTCAGCTTCAGAGCGCCTTGCCAGGAGCGCGGGGGGTCCTGGCTGGTGATGGTGCCGAACGCTCCGGCGGTGACCGTGGTGTTCGGGTTGCCGAGGTTCGGGTGATTGAGCGCGTTGAACGTCTCGGCACGGACCTGCAGCCTGATCCCTTCCTTGATCTGGAAGTTCTTGATCATGCCGAAGTCCCAGCGGTCCTGCCCCGGTCCCCGAATGCCGGAGAAGCGGGTGTTGAAACGGCGCAAATTGGCGCCGGGCTGGCGGGCGCCGTTCCGTTCGAAACCTGCGTTCAGGTTGAACCAGCCGTCGACGCCGCGCTGGTCCTTGGGCAGCATGATATCCGCGAGGTTGCCGTTGAAGAACACATTTCCGAAACCGAGGGCCTGGCCGGACTGGTGCTGCCAGGCGCCGTTCAACTGCCAGCCGCCGAGGACGCCGTTCACGACGGGATGCCAGTTGGCGCCGTACTTGCGGTTCTTGCCGAAGGGCAACTCCCAAATGCCGCTCGAGGTGATGCGGTGCGGGCGGTCGAGGTCACTGATCACTTCCTCAGGGAGCGGGTCCTGGTCATTGAGGTAACCGGTGGCCTGCATGTTCTTG
Organism: Bryobacteraceae bacterium; assembly: GCA_031969915.1. Lineage (GTDB taxonomy): Bacteria > Acidobacteriota > Terriglobia > Bryobacterales > Bryobacteraceae > DALYJJ01. The sequence continues at coordinate 12,926 of DALYJJ010000032.1, forward strand.
GACCACGTGTAGCTCATCTGCATGGTGAAGCTGCGGGTGAAGCGCTTCTCCAGTCGCATCTGGAGCGAGTGATACCAGGAGTAGCCGGTGGGCTCGTAGATGCGCACGTTGTTGAAGTGCGGGTAGGGGCGCAGCAGGGCGCCGCGGGAAATGTTCTGACCGTAAATCGGGTTGGTGCCGAAGAACGGGCTGCGGAAATTCGCGCCCAGGAAGTCGATGGTCGGCTGGTCGCGAACGGCGAGGGTCGACAGATACTGCCCGGGCGTGAAATTCAGGTTGCGCAGGATGTTCAGACGCGTGCCGCGATTGCCGACGTAGGAGGCCTCGACGAGGAACGCGGCGGGCAACTGCTGTTGCAGGCCGAAGCTCCAGCGCTGGGCGTACGCGTTGAGCCGAGAATCGGGGAACCCATTGACATCCTGGCCGAGGTTGGTGCTCAAGCCGCCCGCCGCGCCCGCGGGCTGTGTGAGGCCGTTGGGGAACGGATTCGCGTTGGTGGCGATGTAGGTCAGACCGTTGTCGAGGGTGGCCTGAATCGGGGTCGTCAGACTGAATCCGGCGGGCTCGGTGTTGGTGTAGAGGGTGCCCAGCGGGTTGTAGAAGAGACCGAAGCCGGCGCGCAGGACGGTCTTCGGAGTGAGCTGATAAGCGAGGCCGATGCGGGGCATGAAATTGCCCTTTGCGGTCCGCCAGTAGCCGCGCGGGTTGCCGCCCGAGTTGACAAAGGTGAGGCCGCCGAGCACGCGGAACTGGTCCGGCGGGAGCTGCGCGATCTGGGCGGCGGTGTTGGCGATGTAGTTGGCGCGGGCTTGCGCCTGGATCGGACTCGCCGAGGTTCCGTCGAAGTTGCGCACGGCGCGATTGAAGCGCTCGGTGGTTTCGGATTCGAACTCCCAGCGGAGGCCAAGGTTGAGGGTGAGCTTACGCGTGACCTTCCAGTCGTCCTGGACATAGAACGCGTAGATTTCGTTGCTCTCGGCGTAACTGGCGTTGACCGCCATGTTGCCGGCGGGGATGCCCATCAGGAACGCGGCGATCTCGCCGCCGCGCTGTGGAGCGGCGGCGGTGTCGAGCGGCCCGCGGGTGAAAGTGGAGTTGAAATTGAAATCGGGAGACGAAGAGTTCGGGAACCGGTTGCGATTCTCGCGATAGTTGCGGAAGTCGTGGCCGAATCGGAAACTGTGGTCGCCGCGAATCCAAGTGAGAGTGGCATTGGCGTTGTGAATCAGAGAGGCCGTGACGCCGTCGCCCGATTCCCAGTTCGACGCTACGCTCCACGGCGCGACGTTGATGCGCGGGAAGGTTGCCACGGAGCGGTCAATCGAGTTCACGAGGTTCGCATTGAAGCCGAGGCTCGCCAGATCGAAGCCCTGGGAGACGCGGCGCTCCGGGAAGTCCTGATAGGTCAGGCCGTAGCGGACGTTCAGGAGCAGCGTGGGGCGGAAGACGTAGACATCGTCGAGCGCGACTCCCTTGTTGTTGCGATTGAGAATGATGCCGGTGGGAAACTCTTTGCCGAAGAAACGGTTTTTGTCTTCTTCCCAGAAGTCGCGGTGGAAACGGAAGAAGATGCGGTGGTTCTCGCTGAAGGTGTGGTCCACGCGCCCGAGGTACGTCCAATAGGTTTCCAGCGCCTTGCCGGCGACGAAGAAGTTCTGGCTGAAATCGTTCGTGCCGGGCTGATTCGGCAGGGGCCAGGCGCTGAGCAGGCGCTGCGCGGTGGGGTCCAGCCGGTTCTGCGGGATCACGTTGTTGGGGATGGGCTGGCGGCGGAATCGGCCGCCGGCTTCGGCCGTGGTCGTATAGGGATCGTAGACCTGGAAGGCGGAGCCCAGGCGGAGCAGCGGGGACAGGTCGCCGCGCCGCATTTCGGCGGTCGGGACCGTGGACACCTGCTGGCCGACGTTCGGGTCGCCGAAGAGGTTGGCTTCCCAGGCCAGGAACCAGAACGTCTTGTTCTTGCCGTTGTAGAGGCCCGGAATGATGATTGGCGCCCCGACGGAACTGCCGAAGCGGTTGTCCTGATAGAGGGGCAGTTTCTGTCCGGCACGGTTCTGGAAGATGGTCGGCGCATCGAGCTTGGAGTGGCGCAGCCAGTGGTGGAATTCGCCGTGAAGGCCGTTGGCGCCGCTCTTGGTGGTCACGTTGACCACCGAGCCGAGCGAAAAGCCGGCGCTCGCGTCGAAGGCTGCGGTCTGCACCTTGAACTCGCCGATCGCGGTCTGAGGCGGAGAATACGCCACGCGCGGCTGAGTGCCGTCGGAGTAGACGTTGACCACGCCGTCGATGGTGAAATCGTTGTTGTAGTTGCCGCCGCCGTTGGTGGAGAACGTGGAGGGCGCGTTGTTGAACGGCGCCTTACGCAAGCGCAGGTTGGTCCCGTTCACCGTGCCCGGTGCGAGGTGCACCAGGTCCATGGCGTTGCCCGCGAACAGGGGCAGTTCCTCAATGCGGCGCGTGTCGATCACCTGACCGAGCGACACGTCGCTGGTGGCGAGAAGCGGCGTTTCCGCCTTTACTTCCATGACCTCGCTGACCTGCCCGATCTTCATTTCGATGTCGAGCGGGACCTGTTCAGTTACTCGCACCTGCACATTCTGGCGCAGGTACTTGCCGAATCCCGTGGCTTCGACCTCAACGGTGTACATGCCGGGATTCAGATAAGGCAGCGCGTAGTTGCCCGCCTCGTTGGTCTTGGTAGTGATGGTGACGCCGGTGCCGGCGTTGGTTGCCTTCACGGTTGCGCCGGGCAGGGCGGCGCCGCTGCCGTCGACCACGCGGCCAAGAATGGTTCCGCGAGGGTCCTGGGCGAAAAGAAGAGAGCAGGAGAGCAGGGCGGCAAGCGTAAACAGGGCTGCCGCTCTCAGGCCGGAATGGGACATTGCGAGCACCTCGAATCTGGGTGCCCCAATTTTATACCATCGGATCTTGGACTTCCATGGGGAAAGTCCGAGAAGTCCGAGACGCGGTAGCGCGCTAGTCTGATCGCCGGCAATCAAGTTGATGTGGAGTTTCCATGGTAGAGTACCCGGGCCAATCGTTTTGGAGCTTCCAGTTCCGCGTGCGATCGGTATTTCACACCGGAAAGAGGCATCAGGATGGGTAAGGTCCGTCACCAGGCGGCGGGGGTCGACATCGTCATCCGCGAGGAGTTCTGCGGGGCGGCGACCAGTCGGATTTGCTATCCCGGGATCAGCACTTGTGCCGCTATCACGGGTGTGGGTCCGAAGGGCTTGATCGGAACCCACATCACCGTTGGAACGGACGACGAGCTCGTTTCGGAAATTTTCGCGGCACTGATCGCCCTCGGTGCCGCGCAGTGCCCGGTCTTTTGCGTGACTGGGGCTCTCACCCAGTTCAAGGTCTTAACTCAAGCACCCACACTGAACACGCGCAAGAAGATCGGCAAGAAGATCCGCGCGGAGCTGAGTGAGAAATCCGTCGTACGGTTTTTCGATACTACCAAGATCGGCGCCGTTCACATCATGGCCGCAAAGAACGGCATGGATGCGAGCTTCTCGTGGGTGAAGGAGGTTGGAAACGCCGTTAAGGGTTATACGTACCCAGACTTTGCTGGAACTCCGATCCCCGCCGCGGATTTCGTGGTCAGGTGACATCTCGATTGCGGAGCAGGGACTGGCGACCGAGGCCGGGTCCGGCTCGGCAGAGTCGCGGTATCGGGCGCGCCCCTACGGTTTTCGCGCCGCGCGGGCGTCGCGGAAGGACTTGATGCAGAGTCCTATGTAAAGCATCGCCAGAATCGCCGTCGCGCTCTGTGAGGCGACCGCGGCGGGCCGGGTCACCAGGCCGTCGCTGAGAAGCGCAGGCAGTTGCAGCAAACCGCGGATGGTCCCGGCGAGCGCGAGCAGCGCCACCAGCGCGGCGGCATGCATCATGTGTTTGCGGAGGTTCGGCTTGAGCCCCAGCGCACCGAGCACGTTGAATACGAGCCCGAACGCGGCGGGTATCAGCGCCGTGGGGCTCTGCGATCCGGTGGCGAAATAGCCGATCAGGCCGACGGCGAGCATCAGGTCGCCCACCACGATGGTGATCATGGGCATGTTCATCGTTGACTTACTCCTTGGAAATGGCTTCCGCGGCCGGCGCCGGTTCGAGCGAATGGCCCTCCCACTTCGCGATCACCGCCGTGGCCAGGCAGTTGCCGAGCACGTTCACCGACGTCCGAGCCATGTCCATCACGGCGTCGATGCCGAGCAGGACAGCGGCGCCCTCGAGCGGCAGGCCGAAGGTGGCGAGCGTTCCCGACAGGATCACGATGGCCGCGCGAGGTACGCCGGCCACGCCTTTGCTGGTGAGCATCAGCGTGAGCATCATCACGATCTGCTGCCAGAAGGTGAGCGGCACGCCCGCGGCTTGGGCCACGAAGACGGACGCGAGCGAGAGGTAGAGCGTGGTTCCGTCGAGGTTAAAGCTGTAACCGGTGGGCATGACGAAGGCCACGATGTGTTTGGGCACGCCGAAGCGCTCCATGTTCTGCAGGGCGCGAGGCAGCGCCGCTTCGCTCGAGGCGGTGGAGAAGGCGATCAGGAAGGGCTCCCGCGCGGCGGCGGCGAAGCGTTTCATCGGAATGCGCAGCAGGACGACGATCGCGCCGAGGACGACGACCACGAAGAGAATTTGCGCGGCCCACATGGTGAGCACCAGTTTGCCGAGGCCGTAGAGCACGCCGATGCCTTTGGAGCCGATGGTCACCGCCATCGCCGCACCCACGCCGATGGGCGCCAGGTACATCACGTAGCGCGTGTACTGGAACATCACCTCGGCGAGCGACTCGGCAAACTCCACGATCGGCTTCGCACGCGTGCCGATGGCCGCGCACGCGGTGCCGAAGAGGAACGAGAAGACCACCAATTGCAGCACTTCGCCCTTGGCCATGGCGTCGATCACGCTCGACGGGAAGGTGTGCTCCAGGATCTGCGTAAGGCTGGTTCCGCCCTGCGGGACCGCGGCTTCGGCGGCGGTCTTTTCCAAACGCATGCCCTCGCCAGGACGCACCAGGTTCACCGCCGCGAGGCCCAGGAAGAGCGCGACGGTGGTGACGATCTCAAAGTAGACGATCGCCTTCACGCCGATGCGCCCCATGGTCTTGATGTTGCCCGCACCCGCGATCCCATAGACCAGCGTGCCGAACAGCAGCGGCGCGATGATCGACTTGATGAGCCGCAGGAAGATGTTCGATACCGGCTGCAACTGCCGCGCGATGTCCGGCGCGGCGAATCCCAAGGCGATGCCGGCGGCCATGCCGACGAAGATCCAGGCCGTCAAAGAGAGTCTTCGCACTCAGCGCATTCCCCAGTTGAGTTTTTCCCGCAACACGTCGAAGAACTTCATCTTCGGCGGGCGGATCAGGTGCACGAAGCGTTGGGAGCTGCGGCACAAGACTTCGTCATTCTGTTTCAGCGGTTCGCCCACCTGGCCGTCCACGGTGAGAAACGCCACGTCGTCGTCGGCCTTGCACACCAGGCGGATCACCGAATCGTCGGGCACGATCACCGGCCGGTTGGTGAGCATGTGCGGGCAGATTGGGGTGATGCACCAGGCTTCCACCTGCGGGAAGATTACGGGTCCGCCGGCGGAGAGGGAATAGGCGGTGGAACCGGTGGGCGTGGATATGATGAGGCCGTCGGCTTTGTAGGCGGTGACGAAGTGCGTGCTCACGTAGGCTTCGATGTCGATCATGCGCGCGAGCGACGCCTTGGTGACGACCACGTCGTTGAGCGCGTTGTACTCGGCGACGACCTTGCCCTGACGGACCAGTTCGCATCGCAGCATCTCGCGGCGGCCGATGCGATGTTCGCCGTGCAGCGCGCGGTCAAGCTCTACAAAGACCTCGTCGATGGTGATCGCGGTGAGGAAGCCGAGGCCGCCCAGGTTCACCGCGAACAGTGGGATCTCGCGGCCCGCGATGGCGCGCGCGGCGGAGAGCAGCGTGCCGTCGCCGCCGAACACGATGACCAGTTGGGTGTTGTCCGGCACCAGGTGGCGCGGCGTGCCCACCGTGCCCAGGTAAGCGGCGGTCTCCTCGTCATAGCGCACCGAAATCCCGCGCGCCTTGGCCCACTCGATGAGCTTCGGCAGCAGCGTCTTGGCTTGCGCGACGCCCGGCTTGCTGACGATGCCGACCGTCTTAATGGTGTCCATAAAGAAGGAACTCCCTGTTCCCTTCGGCCCCGGTGATGGGACTCTCCCGCACTGCCGTGCGAAACCCGAACGCTTCGACGGCCTTCCGCACTGTATCGCAAGCGTGGCGATGCAGTTCCGGGTCGCGGACAATGCCGCCCTTGCCGACCTGCCCGCGGCCCACTTCAAACTGGGGCTTGATGAGTATAACCAGTTCGGCATCCGCGCGGAGCAGGGGCGGCACGGCGGGAAGCACCGTGGTGACGGAGATGAAACTCAAATCCGCCACCAGCAGGCCGGCGGCCTCGCCGATCTCTTCCGGCTTCAGATGCCGTGCGTTCACGCCCTCGTGCACCACGACGCGAGGATCGTTGCGCAGTTTCCAATCGAGCTGCCCGGCGCCGACATCGACGCAATGCACGCGCGCCGCGCCGCGCTGCAGGAGCACATCGGTGAAGCCGCCCGTCGACGAGCCGAGGTCGATCGCAACTCGGCCTTCGGGATTCACGCCGAAGTGGTCGAGCGCGGCAGCGAGCTTGTAGCCGCCACGGCTCACGTAGGGCATGCGCGCGGCGACCTCAACGGCCGACCCGTCGCGCACCAGTTGCCCCGCTTTATCCGCCTTCTGGCCGTCGACGGTGACGTAACCGGCGAGGATGTAGGCGCGCGCACGCTCCCGGGACTCGGCCAGCCCACGTTCAACCAGCAATTGATCGAGCCGCCGACGCTGCGCCGCGCTCATGCCTTACGATGCACGACCAGGTCCGCCAGCTCCCGCAGCCGTTGCCCGCGCTCGCCGAAGGGTGCGGCCGCGTCGTGCGCGCGCCGGCGCTCTTCCTCCGCCATGGCGCGCGACCGCTCGAGCCCGTACACTGCCGGAAACGTGATCTTATGCTGCGCGGCGTCCTTGCCAGCCGTCTTGCCGAGCTCTTCGGAGGACTGCTCGACGTCGAGCAGGTCGTCGACAATCTGGAATGCCAGCCCGACATGCTCGCCGTAGCGCGAGAGCGCGTCGAGCTCCTCCGCTGCCGCCCCGGCGAAGATCGCGCCCATGCGGAGGCTGGCGCGCAGCAGCGCACCCGTCTTGGCGCGGTGAATCCGTTCGAGCAGTTCCGGCGACGGCTCCTGGCGCTCGCCTTCGAGGTCGTGCACCTGGCCGGCGATCATGCCCCGCACCGTGCCGGAGGCCACTGCAAGCTCCTCCACCAGCCGCACGCGGCGCGCCGGGTCCACCGGCAATTGCGCCAGCACCTGAAAGGCGAGCGTGAGGAGGGAATCGCCGGCGAGAATCGCCATGGCTTCGCCGAACACCTTGTGGCAGGTGGGCCGGCCGCGCCTCAGATCGTCGTTGTCGAGCGCGGGCAGGTCGTCGTGGATGAGCGAATAGGTGTGGATCAGTTCCAGCGAAGCGGCGGCCGCTTCGACGCCGTCGACGGACGGAGACACAGCGCGCGCCGCCTCCATGCAGAGGATCGGCCGGATCCGCTTGCCGCCCGCGAAGAGGCTGTAGCGCATAGCGCGGTGAATGGTCTCGGGCGGCGTGGATTCGGAAGGCACCAGGCGGTGGAGCGAGGCGTCCACGACGCGGGCTTGCTCGCCCAGGTGGGACCGGATGTCGACGGCGGCGGGGCTCATGGCTTGTCGCCGCTGGGGAACGGCTCGGCCTGCATCTGGTTGCCGCGCCGCACGAGTACTTCGATCCGGGTCTCCGCGTCTTCGAGCTGCCGGCGGCACGTTTCGCTGAGCTTCATGCCCTTTTCGAACAACTCCAGGGCGCGCTCAAGCGGGATGTCGCCGCTCTCCAACTGCTTGACGACCGTCTCCAGTTCTTCCAGGCCGGCTTCGAAAGGGGCGGGCGTGGGCTGCTCTTCGGGCATCGCCCTATTGTAGCTTGCGCTACTGGAATAACTGGGGTGCGAACTCGTTCAGATAATCGCGCCAGACCAGCCAGGTGTGGCCGCCTTCGGTTTCGCGGTAGACCGGATTGAAGCCGCGCTTCTTGAATAGGTCCACGGTGGCGTGCGTCGTCTTGAGCAGGAAGTCTTCCTTGCCGGTGGCAAACCAGAAGAGCTTGAGACCCTTCTTCAGTTCCGCGTTGTCGAGCGCCACCTTGTTCTTCTCCTCGAACTCAGGATCGATCGGCGAGCGCGGTGTATTCGGCGCGGCCCCCGGCCGCGGCATGCCGAAGATGCCGGAACTGAAGACGCCCACGGCGCTGAACTTGTCCGGCATCGCCAGCGCGATGCCGATTGTCTGGCGCCCGCCCATGGAAAGTCCTGCGACGGCACGCATGGAACGCGTGCCGATCACGCGGTAGTGTTTTTCCACGTGCGGCAGGATGTCCTTCACGAACTCCTCGACGAATTCGTCCATCCCCCCGAGCGGGCCGCGATTCATCGAAGTGGACGTGTGGCCGTGGGGCATGACGACGATCATGGGTTTGGCTTTTTTCGCCGCGATCAGGTTGTCGAGGATGAACCCTGCGCGTCCGACGCTGCTCCAGGAATGGTCGCTGTCGCTGGCGCCATGCAGCAGGTAGAACACGGGGTACTTGTCGCGGCCCAACTCATAGCCGGCCGGGGTGTAGACGTGCATGCGGCGCGTGCGGCCGAGGACACTCGATCGGTAATACACCGCGCTCACGGATCCATGCGGCGCCTGACCGTCGTCCTGGAACGGCTCACCGGGCACATGCACCATGCTCCAGGGGTTGTTGTTCGACTCGCTTACCGAGGGGTTGCGGGGGTCCATCACCGGCACCGAATCGACCATGAACCGGTACCGGTAGGAGCCGGGCCGCAGATCGGACGTGGTGAGGGACCACACGCCGTTGTCTCCCTTGGTCAACTGCCCGTTGCCGCGCGCGGCTGCCGGGATGTCGGAGGCCTGCAGAATGACGGCCTCCGCCTTCGGCGCCAGAAGGCGGAACGTCACTTTGCGTTCCGCCAGTTCCGGCGAGACGACAATGGGGCCCTGCGGTGGCATCTGCGCGAGCGCGCAGTATGCCGCGGCCGCGAACAAAGGAAGGATGTGAAACTTCATGGCGGTCAACCTCAAACGATATACTGGTCCGCCATGACGAAGCTAGCGGCTGGACTTTGTCTTGCGCACGCCTTGCTCGCCGGGACGGCTATTTCAGAAGGCGTCGATATCAACTACGAAAGTTACGGCAAGGGAAGGCAAGCGCTGATCTTTGTCCATGGCTGGACATGCGACCTGACGTTCTGGCGCGGGCAGGCGCCGGTCTACGAGAAGCGGCGGTCCCTGTTGATCGACCTTCCCGGCCACGGCAAGAGCGGCAAGCCGGAGGTGGCGTACACGCAGGAGCGTTTCGCGCGCGCGATCGACTCGGTGATGGTCAAGGAGGGCGTGGAACAGGGGGTGCTCATCGGGCACAGCATGGGTGGACCGGTTTCACTGACCTTCCTTCGGCTCTTTCCCAAGAAGGTGAAGGGCGTGGTGCTGGTGGATTCGAACCTGCCGCCGAGCCCGGAAGATACGGAAAAGCGGCAGCAGTGGGCCGCGATCCGCAAGCAGTTCGGCGCGATGTGGCGGTCCCCGGAATGGAAGCAGCACGCGGCGAAGTTCCTGGCGTCGATGTATTCGCCGAAGACTTCGGAGGCGGCGCGCGCCGAGATCGAAGCCAAAATGCTGATCGCGCCGATGTTTGTGAGGGCGTCCGCGTTCGAAGAGATGTTCGCGATGGATGGCCCGCGGGCGGGCGAATCCTACCCCGTGGCCGCCGCCTCCATCGCCGCGGCGGGTCCGCACCAGGAAGGGGAAGCGCGGCTGCGGAAGCTCTTCCCAAAACTGTCGAAGTACGAAGCCTGGGAGGGCTACGGCCACTTCCTGATGATGGAGGACGCCCAGCGGTTCAACCGGTCGCTCGAGGAGTTCCTCAGTTCGGTGAAGTGAGCGGCCGCGCCTGGAACACCTTGCTGTGCACGAACAGCAGCGCTCCCGTGACGAAGCCGATCGCGGCAACAATCAGCCACATCGTCGCCGGCTGGTTCAGGTAGTGTTCCACTAGCCACGTCGCCAGGCGGCCGGCGATGAAGGATCCGATGGCAATGGGTAGGAAGGCGAAGCCCATATACGTGCCCACCTGATCCTTAGGCGCGAGGCTGCCCACGTACTCATAGAACCGCGGACTCTGGAGCGATTCGCCGACGGCGAACACGCCCATGCCCACCACCGTCGCCCAGATGGTCTGCGAGGCGGCGAGGAAGAACCACGAACAACTGGCGATCGCGAAGCCGATGATCATCGCGTTCATCGCGGACGTCTTGCGCGATAGCGCGGTGAGCGGCACGCTGAGCACGATGATCGTCCAGGCGTCCACCGTCTCAATGATCTCGAAGCGCGGGAATTGCAGGACCTTGTCCACGTAGAACGGCAGCGAGTAAAAGACCTGCCAGAACATGATCCAGAAGCCGGAGAAGATCACCAGAAAGCTGACGAAGCGGAAATTGCGGAACACGAGGCCCATGTCGCGGAAGAGCTTGCCGAAGGAGCGCTGCTGGAGGGCGATGCCCTCGGGCAGGGGCGGCTCCTTGAAGAAGAGCAGCACGCCGAAGAACATGGCCGCGCTTACCGCCGCCGACATGACAAAGACCCACTCGAAGCCGAAGCGCGTGCGCAGCTCAGAGGCGAGGATGGGGCCGATCGCGCCGCCGAGGTTCACCAGGGCGTAGTAGATGGAGAATCCGAGGGCGCGGAATTCGGGCATGGCGGTGCGCTCGACGGTGCCGACCACGCTTGGTTTGATGAGCGAGCCGCCGATGGCGGTGAGAATGAGCGCGGCGGCGACGAAGCCGGTTTTGCCCAGGGCGTCGACGAGCGGCTTGCCCTCGGGCATGCCCGCGAGCCCGACGGAGAAATAGCCGAGAGCGAAGATGGCGAAGCAGGCGAGAAGGGCGGCGCGGAATCCGAAGCGATCCACCACCACGCCCGCCAGGACCGGGAGCGACCAGATGAGCCCCGCGAACATGCCGAGGAGCCAGCCGGTGGTGGCGAGGTCGAGGCCGATGGTGTTCGCGAGATAAAACGCAAGCACGGCTTTTGAGCCGTAGAAGGCGAGCCGCTCGAACAGTTCAACAATGTTCGCGACCCAGAACACGGGGCTGAAGCCCGTGCGCAGATTGCTGAGAGTGGTTTTCATCGGCTACTTGTTCAGATAACGCTTGACGTCGGGCGAGAGCAGTTGGCGGACCTCCGGCTGCTCGAGATCCTGGCGGCGGATGGCGCGGGCCTGCAGGTCCAAGCGGCGGGGGGGAGTCTTGCCGTTGAGCTTCTGGACCAGGGTGTTGACGGCCTCAAACCCGATTTTGAAGGGATCCTGCACCACCAGGACGTCGATCGTCCCGCCGCGAAGGTCTTCCACCAGCGAGTCGGCGGCGTCGAAGCCCACGATCTTCACTTTGCCCGAGAGTTCGCGGCCCTTCACGGCGAGCGCGGCGCCCACCGTGCTCGGTTCGGAAGAACAAAACAGGCCGTCAATGTTTGGGAACGCCGTGAGGATGTTCTCCGTGGCGGCACGGGCGCGCGCACGGTCGGACTGGCCGAACTGGCGGGCGACGATCTCGATGCCCTTGAACTCCGCGGCCATCGCCTCCTCGAAGCCCTTTTCCCGGTCTCCCGTGGAGACGCTGCCCGGGGCATGCATCACGATTCCGGCTTTGCCCTTGCCCTGCAGGAGCCCGGCGAGCGTGCGCGCGCCCAGCCGGCCGCCTTCCACGTTGTCCGTGGCCACCCAACTGGTGTACTTCTCCGTGTCGAGGCCGCTATCGAAGACGGTGACTGGGATGCCCGCATCGAAGGCGCGCTCCACGGATTGCACCAGCGCCTTGCGTTCGGTTGCGGCGATGGCCAGCCCGTCGACGCGCCGTGCGGCCATCGAATCGACGATCTGAATCTGCCGGCTGTACTCGGTCTCGGAGGCGGGCCCGTTCCAAAGAACCTCGACGTTGAGTTCCTCCGCCGCCGCCATCGCGCCCGCCTGCACGGAGAGCCAGAACATGTGCGAGGTAGCCTTCGGAATCACGGCGATCACTTTCTTCCGGTTCCGCTGGCAACCCGCGGCGGCGAGCGATGCGAGTACAAACGATCGGCGTTTCAAAGAGCCGTGTACCCCCCGTCGACAACGATGTCCGTACCGGTGATGTAGGACGCGCCCTCCGAGCACACGAACAACGCCAATCGTCCGATGTCCTCGATCCGCCCCCAGCGGCCCACGGCCACCTTCTCCTTGAGCTGCCGGTTGAATTCCGGGTCCTGCACGAGCGGCAGGTTCATCTCAGTGGCGTGGAATCCGGGGCTGATGCCGACCACCGTGATACCGTCCGCGGCAACCTCGAGCGCGAGCGCCTTGGTCAGGCCCATCAGCCCCGCCTTGCTCGCCGAGTATGCCGACCGCATGGGAAGCGAAACGTGGCCCATGATCGACGTCATATTGATGATGCGCCCGTAGCCGGCGCCCTTCATATGCGGCACGAACGCGCGGCACATCAGGAACGCGCTGGTGAGGTTGGTGTCGATCACTTCGCGCCACTCCGCCAGCGAGTAATCCGGCAGCAGCTTGCGATTGTTCATGCCCGCATTGTTAATCAGGATCTGGACCCGGCCGAACCGGGCGCGCACGGCGGATTCCAATTCCGCCACGCGCGTCTCGTCGGTGACGTCGGCGGCGAACCACTCGGCGTCGATACCCGCTTCGCGCAACTCCTGCGCGGCCGCTTTGAGTTCCGCCTCTTTGCGCGCGACAATCGCGATCTGCGCTCCCGCGGCGCCCAGCGCCATGGCCATCGCCTTGCCGAGGCCTTTGCTGCCCCCGGTGATCAAGGCGGTTCGCCCCTTGACTGATGTCATGTTCCCGCGCTCCTTGAACCGCCCTTCGCGGCGGAGAGAATCTGATCCGCCACGGTCTGCGGGTCGTCGATGTTCTCGATCACCAACCGGCTCGTCTCGCCCGCCGTCTCCAGGCTCAAAACGCCAACGCCCATCAACCGCTGTCCGATCGACTGGTCCACGCGGACATCCTGAATCTTGGCCAGGTCCATGGTGCGGGTTGACTTGGCGAGCATGCCGGTCTCAAACCGCAGCCGCGCTCCATCCACGGTCACCTTCGTGAACTGCCTCTTGATGTGTTGCGACAAGGGCCACAGGAGCAGCGCCGCAGGCAACGCCGCGGCCCATGCCGGGACCTTCCGCGGGTACTGCGCGAAGGCCACCAGAGCAAAGACGATGAGCACACCGCACAAACAGTACTTGGCGATTACGTGCTTCAGACTGGGCCGTACGACTAAGGCGTTCATCCCGGTTTCCTCGCAAACAGCAATATCGTACTATGGCACGGGAAGGAGCAACCATGAAACGGGCAGTCGTCTGCATGGGCGCGTTGATCGGGGCCGCCGCGGGTCTTCAGGCCGATTTCAGTTACGAACAGAGCACCAAGATCGCAGGCGGAGCGATGGCCGGGATCATGCGGACGTTCGGAGGAGGGAAGCCGACGACGATGTCGGTGCTGGTGAAGGGAAACCGCATGGCGACGGTATCCGGCGAGACATCGACGGTCATCGATGTGGACGCCGAGACGATGACGTTCATCGATTACCAGAAGAAGCAATACTCGGTGATGACGTTCGCGCAGATGCGCGAGGCCATGGAGAAGATGGCGCAGAAGATGAAGCAGGATTCGCGCGTCAACATGGACTTCAAGGTGGAGGTCAAGGAAACCGGTAAGACGCGGGCGATCAACGGCACGGATACACGGGAGGCGATACTGATCCTGCGGATGGAGTCCACCGATCCGCAATCGGGCCAGAAGGGGACGATGGCGGTGGTTACGGATCTGTGGCTGGCCAAGGGACTTCCGGGCTACGAAGAAGTGCGCAACCTGCAAGCGAAGATGTCGCAGAAGATTACTTGGGCTCCGGGCGCCGCGGGCTTGTTCCGGGCGCAGCCAGGAATGCAGCGGGGTATGGAGCAGATGGCCAAGGAGTTGGCAAAGCTCAACGGGGTTCCGCTCTTGCAGTTGATGCGAATGGGGATGGTAGGGCCGGACGGGGCCATGGAGCCGCCGTCACCGGACGCGCCGCCGGCGCCTTCGGGACCGACCGTCGGCGAAGCGGCGGGGCAAGCAGCGGGCGATGCCGCGGGCGGCGCGGCGGCCGGACGGCTGGGCCGGCTGGGCGGATTGGCGGGCGGGCTCGGCGGGTTCGGGCGGCGGAAGAAAGAGCAGCCGCAAGAACAACAGCAAGCGCCGCCGACACAGCCTGGGGCAGGCCAGCCTCGCGGGAACCCGGTGATGCTTGAGATGCACACGGAACTGACGTCGTTCTCCGACGGCCCGGTGGATGCCGGACGGTTCAGCGTACCGGCTGGATTCAAGCAGGTGGAGAACGAGATGCTCAAGGCGGCGAAATAGCCGGGCCGCAGGAGATGCGGCGGCCGCCGCGGAAGTAGCCGCGTACGCCGGCCACGAGCATCCGTTCGACGATCGGGGCGGCCTGCGACCGGCTCAAACCCGCGGCCGCCAACTGCCGGATGACTTCGTCGATCAGCGGCGGGAAGCGCGAAGCCAGCAGAGCGAAACCGGCGATGCAGGCGGTCTTGGCGCCCTTTTCGATTTCGAGCAGCCGTGCGCCGTCGCCGCAGAACAGCCGCTTCGATTCGCGGAGGGCGGCGCGATCTCCTTCCGCGAGAAAGCGCGCCGGTGTGAGGTCTGGAATCTCGCAGAGCGAGGCGACCGAGGCGCCCAGCCTCGCGAGGGGAGCAAGGGCTTCCGAGCCCGGCGGCCCGCCGCAGAGAATCACCACGCGCGATCGCCAGGAAATCTCTGCCTCGGCCAACTCGGCGACGGTCTGAGCGAGTTGTTCTTCGGGCATGCACAGCAGCGTGGTCCCGGCGTCCGCCAGTTCCTCGTACTCGCGGACGGCGTGGCCGTGGCGAAGCGTGTTCGCCATCCGGCTGGCGAGGCGGAGCGACGTTGACTTAACAGGCCCCAGGCGGCGGAGAACGGAGGCCCGGCGCACAATGTTGAACAACTCAGCGGGCCCCGAACCGACCAGCGCGACCGGCCGTTGGGTCCTCATAGTCCTGGCTGCCGCAGCGCCTTGAGGCGATCGCGAAATTGCGCCGCCTTCTCGAACTCAAATCGCTTGGCGGCCTCGCGCATCTGGGCTTCCAACTCCGCAAGAAACCGTTCGCGCTGCTCGGGAGTCAAGTCCTCGGCGGGGTCTGCGGGCTCCAGGGGAACTGTCACGTAGTCGCCTTCGGCGATGGCGACGAGACTCATCTCGATGGGTTTGACGATCGATTGCGGTGTGATGCCGTTGACCTCGTTGTACTCCGCCTGGATCCTGCGCCGGCGGCTGGTCTCGTCGATTGCCCGGCGCATGCTATTGGTGATCACATCGGCATAGAGGATTGCCCGGCCATTGAGGTTGCGGGCCGCGCGTCCAATGGTCTGGATCAGCGACCCCGTCGAGCGCAGGAAACCTTCCTTGTCCGCGTCGAGAACGGCGACCAGGGAAACCTCGGGGAGGTCGAGGCCCTCGCGGAGTAAGTTCACTCCGATCAGCGCGTCGAACTCTCCTCTTCTCAGATCGCGGAGAATCTTGATTCGGTCGAGCGTACTTACTTCGGAGTGCATGTACCGGCAGCGCACACCCACTTCGGAGTAGTATTCGGATAAGTCCTCCGCCATGCGCTTCGTCAAGGTGGTGATCAGCACACGCTCGTTGATGTCGGCACGCTTCCGGATTTCGTTCAGCAGATCGTCCACCTGGCCGCGCACGGGGCGGATCTCGACCTCCGGATCGAGCAGACCGGTGGGTCGGATGATCTGTTCGGCGATGACACCGGCGGATTTCGTCAGCTCGTACGGGCCGGGCGTCGCGGAGACGTAGATTACCTGGCTCACGCGAACGTCAAGGGACGGTTGTCCAAAGCGCTGGGCAGCCGGAAGCCATGGGCCACGAGGTTCTCCTTGCGCGACCGGTCGCCATGATACATGCCCTGCAATTGGGGAACGGTCTGGTGGCTCTCGTCGATGAAAAGGAGGGCGTCCTGGGGGAGGTAGTCGAGCAGTGTGGGCGGCGGTTCACCCGGAAGGCGGCCGGAGAAGTGGCGGGAATAGTTCTCGATGCCGTGGCAGTAACCGATCTGACGGATCATTTCCAGGTCGAACATGGTGCGCTGATACAGGCGCTGCGCTTCAATCAGCTTGCCTTGTTTCTCCAGTTCGGGTTTCCACCATTGCAGTTCGTTCTCGATGCCGCGGATCGCGTCTTCCTTGGTGTCCCGGGACATCACGTAGTGTGTCTTGGGGTAGATCGGCAGGCGCGCGTAGGTTTGGCGGACCTGTCCGAGCAGGGGATCGATCTGGGAAAGGGACTCGATCTCGTCGCCCCAGAGTTCAATGCGGTAGGCGTAGTCGTCGTAGGTGGGATACAGCTCCACGACATCGCCGCGCACACGGAAGGAGCCCCGGCGGAAGTCGCCCTCGCTGCGCTCGTAAAGGATCTCCACCAGGCGCTGGAGGATCTGCTGCCGGGAGATTTTCTGACCTTTCTCGAGCATCAGCAACATGCCATAGTAGGCGTCCGGAGAGCCGAGGCCGTAGATGCAGCTTACGCTCGCGACAATGACGCAATCGCGGCGCTCGAAGAGAGAGCGGGTTGCGGAGAGGCGTAACTTATCGAGCTCATCGTTGATCGTCGCCTCTTTTTCAATATACGTGTCGCTCGAAGGTATATAGGCTTCGGGTTGATAATAATCGTAATAGCTGACGAAGTACTCGACCGCGTTGTGCGGAAAGAAAGTCTTGAATTCGTGATACAACTGCGCGGCGAGAGTCTTGTTATGGGCGAGGATCAGGGCCGGGCGGCCGGTGGCCTCGATGGCCTTGGCCATGGTGAAGGTCTTGCCGGAGCCCGTGACCCCGAGCAGGACCTGGTGGTTCTCGGAGTCGTTGAGGCCGCGGACCAATTGGTCGATCGCGGCTTCCTGATCGCCTCGGGGGCGGTAACTGACGCCGAGCTGAAAGGACATTCAGCTCCGAGTATAGCGCCCCTGCTCCTCCCGATCGATTTCCGCGTTGTATTCGCAGCCGAAAAGGGCGATGACGGCGAGAATGTAGAGCCAGCCGGTAAGGGCGATGGCGGCGCCAATACTCCCATAGAGTAAGTTGTAGTCTGCGATGTTGCGGACATACCAGGCGAAGAGCTGCGTTGCGACCATCCATAGCGCGGTCGCGACGAGTGCGCCGGACCAGACCCGGCGAAGACGCGTGGGATGATCGACGCCGTGGTGATAAAGCAGCGTGGTCACGAGAACGACGGTGACGATCGAAGTCGAGTACCGCAGCAGACGGCCGATGAGTGCCACGCCGCCCTTCAACTCCTCCCGAGCCTCCAGGAATCCCAGCGCTCTCAGAATGAATGATTCGCCGATCTCACCCAAGAGCACGAGCAGCGAGGCCAGAACGGCCGGTACCACGGTGGCGAAGACCAAACCGATGGCGGTTCCGCGCTTTGACCAGAAGCCCCGCGTGTCGGGCGTTCGATAGGCGGCGTGAAAGCCTTCCATGAGGCTCATCATGACGCCGGAGGCGGCCCAGACCGAGACCAGTCCGCCGGCTACGATGAGCGAGACCGGCCGGCTGCCGGCCAGCAGGTAGTTTCTGAGGAGTAACTCCTCGGTGCCGGGTGGGACGACATTGAAGAGGAAGTCGATGATGCCCCGCGACACGGCGGGTGCGTTGGCCTGGACGAGGAGCGCAACGGTGGTGGTGAGCAGCGGGATGAAAGAGACCAGGGCGGAATAGGCGGCGCCCTTTGAGTAACCCAGGCAACCGTCGCGATAGACGGCCCAAGCGGCGCGGCCCAGGCGGCGCCAGAACGGTCTCAACGAAGGGCCTCCTTCGGCAGGTAGGCGGCGGCCATCGCCTCTTCCATTTCGCGGTTCGTCCGCGCGTCGTCCCAATGAAGGAGCGCTCCCATGCGGTGCGCGATGGGCGCGAGGGAATCGGGAGTCCACTGCCGCTCGTAACCCCAATACGTGGAGACGAACATCAGATCGCTCAACCGCTGGGCCATCTCCACGGACACCGCCCGGTCGATCTCATCGGCCGGCCGCTCCAGCCGAGGCAGAGACCGTTCCGCCGTGAGGTGAATGCTCTCCAGTTCCGGCGCGACGTCGCGGCAAGCCAGGTCGCTCGCCTCTTCACTCATTGCGCGGTAGGTGGTGTACTTGCCGCCGGCCACGCGCAGGATGCCGTCCTCGTTATTCCAGATGCGATGCTCCCGGCTGGTGCTGGTGGGAGAGTCCCGCTCATCGCGCACCAAGGGCCGCAGTGAACTGTAGCTGCAAATGGGTTCCGCGGGAGCCTGCGGATACAGCCGCCCGACGATGCCCCGCAAGTATGCGACCTCTTCCGGAGAAATGCGCACATCGTCCGCCGTCCCGTCGTGGTCAACATCGGTGGTGCCCACCAGGGTCAGGTTATTGCGCTCGCCCCAAGGAATCAGGAAGATGATGCGGCCGTCCTGTTCGAAGTGCGCAATCGCGTTTTCGCTCGCGTTCAATCGCGGAAAGATGAGGTGGGAACCGCGCACCAGGCGCAGCGAGCCGCCATCGGCCCAGGCCCCTCGGGTATCGATCAGCTTACGGGCGCGTACGTTGAAACGCGCGCCGCTCAAGCCATCGGTGACGGGCACACTCCATGAGTCGCCTTCGCGCACGGGCTTGGACGCATCCGCGTAGTTCGCTGCCGCGACGCCATGGTCCACGGCGTCCACCAGGTTGGCCAGCACAAAGCGCGCGGCGTGGACGCGGCAGTCGTAGAACAGCGCGCCGCCGGTGAGTCCGTGCGGGTTTAGCCCTGGCTCCACGGCCAACACCTCCTCGCGCGACAGCCGCCGGTGGTGCGCGATGTTGCGGCTCCCGGCGAGCACGTCGTAGAGCCAAAGGCCGGTGCCGTAATAGACACGGGAGAACCAGTCGTACGTCGGGATCAGAAACGGCTGCGGCCGCACCAGGTGAGGCGCGATTTCAAGGAGCGTGGCGCGCTCCCGAAGCGCCTCATGAACCAGCTTGAACTCGAAATACTTCAGATAGCGCAGGCCGCCGTGGATCAGTTGGGAGTTCTTGCCGCTGGTGCCGGAGGCGAAGTGGCGCTTCTCGATCAGTCCGAGGTTCAGCGCGCGGCCGCCCTCTTTTGCTCGCAGTGCGAGATCTCGGGCGATCCCCGCCCCATTGACGCCGCCGCCGAGGATCAGAATGTCGAACTGCTCGCGCGCCAGCCGCTGGAGCTGCTCGTCCCGCGTTGCCATACTCCCTATGATGCATCCGCCGCGCGCGCGGCGTGTAAGCTGAAGGTTCATGCCGCGCCGCCTGTCCTCCACCGCGCTGGCCGTTCTCTTGTTCCTGCTGAACGCCGTGCTGGTGCAGAGACTCTTCACTCTCGAATACTCCAGCCACGTGGGTTCCATCGAGTCGGCTTACGTCTCGATCGCCCGCTACTTCATGGAACACGGGCGCGATCTGGGCTGGTTTCCCCTCTGGTACGGCGGCATTCCCTGGCAGAATACTTACCCACCCTTCTTGCACGCCGTAGCGGCGCTCTTCGCAACCGTGGGCGGACTCTCGCCCGCGCTCGGGCATCATGTGGCGGCGGCGTTCTTCTACTGCTTCGGCCCGGTGTCGCTGTTTCTGCTGGTGAACGCGCTCTCCGGACGGCGCGGATCGGCCTTCCTGACGGGGTTGCTCTACTCCGTTCTCTCGCCCTCGGCATTCCTCATCGCCGGCGTCAGGGCCGACATGGGCAGCGTCTGGTTCGGCCGGCGGATGCACGCGCTGATCAATTACGGCGAAGGCCCGCACGTCGCTTCGCTGGCGCTGTTGCCGCTGGCGGTACTGTGCCTTCATCTGGCGCTCACGGGGCGCCGCCGATGGATGTGGCTGCTCGCGGCGGTGTCCCTGGCGGTGGTGGTCTTGACCAACTGGCTCGGCGCGTTCGCTCTGGCCGCCGCGGTGCTCGCCTATCTGCTCGCGTGCGGCGTGAGCCGGCGCGCCTGGCTGGGCGCCGCGGCTATCGGGGCGATGGCGTATGTGCTCGCGTCGCCGCTCATTCCGCCAAGCACCATCGAAGCGATTCGCTTCAACGCTCAGCGGCTCGGCGGCGACTATCGCGTGGGCCCGCCGCAGTTCGCTTACTGGAGCGCCGTGCTGCTGCTCGCCGCCGGATTGTTCGCCCTGTTCCGGCGGTGGAACACGCCGCCGCACATCCGCTTCGCGGCGCACTTCCTGCTGCTCATGGGACCGATGGTGCTGGCCGCCGAGTGGTTCCGATTCGCCGCCATGCCCCAACCGGAGCGCTATCACCTGGAGATGGAACTGCCGCTGGCGATGCTGGTTGCGGCGGGGGCGATCGCCGTTCCACGAGGGCGGGCCCTGGTCGCGATCGTCCTGGCCGCCGTCGCCGTTTTCGGTTTCGCTAAGCACCGCCGCTTCGCGCGTGACATCATCAGGCCGCTCGACATGGAGCGCCGCATCGAGTACCGCGTGGCCCGCTGGCTGGAGACCAACATGCCCGGCGCCACCGTGATGGCGCCCGGCAACTTCGCCTTCTGGCTGAACGCTTTCGCCTCCAATCCCCAGTTCGGCGGCGGCTTCGATCAAGGGCGCTGGAACCAGGTGCTCACCGCGGCGCATTTCCAGATCAACTCCGGGATGAACTCGGGCGACCGGGCGGGCGAAGTGGCGGTGGCCTGGCTGAAGGCGTTCGGCGCCCGCGCGGTGATCGTGAACGGGCCGAAGAGCGAGGAGCCCTATAAGGACGTCCGGCACCCTGAGAAGTACGAAGGCCTCTTGAAGGAACTGTGGCGCGATGGGGACGACGTGATCTACGAAGTGCCGGCGCGGTTGCCGTCCATTGCGTTCGCTGTGCCGAAGGACGCGCTGCTCGACGCACCGCCGGCGTCCTTCACCGACCCCGCTGTGCTCCAACGCTACGTGGCGGCAAAAGAGGACGCTGCGATGCCCGCGGTTCGCTGGCAGTGGGTGAAGCCCGGCCGCGGCCGCGCCGAGGCGGCGTTGGTCCCCGAACATGTCATTACTTTACATGTCACGCATCACCCGGGCTGGGAGGCCACGGCCAATGGGCGTCCCATCGGCGTGCTTCGGGACGGCCTCGGGCAGATCTACCTGGAGCCCCGTTGCGACGGCCCCTGCGCCATCGAGATGGAGTTCACCGGCGGCTGGGAAATGAGAATCGCGAAGGCGGCGAGTCTCCTCGCCGCCCTCGCAGGGATTGCCTGGTGTCTAGGCCCTCGCTTCCGCCGCCAGTAGCGGCTGCGGCGGAGGCGGCGGTGCGTTGAACTTGACGGAGACCAGCTTCGAAACGCCTGGCTCCTGCATGGTCACGCCGTACATCGCGGCAGCCGCTTCCATGGTCCGCTTGGCGTGCGTGATGACGATGAACTGCGTCTGCGCCGCCATTTCGCGGAGCAGTCGAGTGAGGCGCTCGATGTTCGGCTCGTCTAGAGGCGCGTCCACTTCGTCCAGGATGCAGAACGGGCTCGGGGTGTATTTGAAGATGGCCATCAACAGCGCAGTGGCCGTCAGCGCCTTCTCGCCGCCCGACAGGAGGAGGACGTTCTGGAGCTTCTTGCCTGGGGGTGAAGCAACGATGTCGATGCCCGAATCGCCGTTTTCCTGGTCCGTCAGGCGCATTTCACCCACGCCGCCGGCAAAGAGGGTGCGGAAGAGAACGCGGAAGTTCTCGTTGATGGCGGCGAAGGCCTCCTGAAACCGCTTTCGCGTTTCCGTGTCGATGTCCAGGATCGCCTTTTCGGTGTCCCGAATCGAGTCGAGCAGATCCTGCCGTTGCGTGTTCAGGAAGTCGTAGCGCTGTTGCGCCTCCTGGTACTCCTCGAGCGCTTGCGGGTTCACGCCGCCCAAGGCTTCAATGCGGGCCCGGATTTCCTGGCACCGCTCTTCGGCCTCGACAAGCGCCGTCTCGTCGAGCACAGTCTCCTGGCCCGCCGCCAGTTCGTCAAGCGGTGTATTGAGATCGCGCCGCGCCGTCTCATCCAGGAACTTCAACTCACTCTGCTTTTTGACGAGTTCGAGTTCGGTCTGGGAGCGCCGGTCCTGGATCTCCTGCAACGTCACGCGGGCGCCCCTCAGCGTCTCGTCGGTGGCGCTCAACGACTCGCGCTGCCGGTGCTCTTCGCCCGCCAGCCGGTTGACCGTGCCCTCCAACTCCAGAATCTGTTCGGCCAAGAGACCCGCGCGCTGGTCGAGTTCGACGTTGTTTTCGAGCAGCCGCGCCCGCTCGACGCCCATGCGCTCCATGGCGGCCGCGATTTCCTGGCGGCGTTGGGCCACCTCGCGGATCTGGTTTTCGAGGCGAGCCCGCGCCGCCTCTTCGGCGCGCCGCCGCTCTTCCAAGCCGGCCAGCTCCACGCGCAATGCGGAGTGCTCCTCGCCGATGCGAGCGGCCTCGGCTTGCATCTCCGCAACCTCGGCCCGCGCCGCTTCCAGGCCCTGCTCCTGGGCGGCGCGCGCCGATTCTCTCTCCTCCACCAGCCTCGAGTTCTCCAGGTGCTTCTCACGCGAGCGGGCGGCTTCCTTTTCCAGGCGCTGCAGTTCCAGCCGGGCGACGGAGAGTTTCTGATTCGTCCGATTGGTTTCTTCCGCCAGCCGCCGCATCTCGTGATCCAACGCGACCGCTTCCTTCTCCTGGGCCTGCTGCCGGCCCCGGAGCACTTCCAGTTCTTCGGCCAGCAGCGCGATCTCGCCTTCCAACTCCTCGAGCAGCCCCTGGGTCTTCGCGAGCACTTCGTTCTTCGCTTTGAGGTGCTGGCCGACGTCGCGCAGTTCACGTTTCAGGCCCAGCGGGCCGCTACCGGTCTTGCGGCCGCCGCTGACGGCGTGGCCGTGATAGCAGATGCCGTCCGGGAGCAGGAAGAACAGATCCGGGTACTGGAGGGAGAGCCGCTGCGCCGCGGCGCGGTCTTCGGCCAGGAAACAGCGCGCCAGTCGCGGGACCAACTCCGCGGGCGCGTTCGTCAATCCGTTGGTGAGCCGGAGCACTTCGCTCAAGCGCCCTCGAATTCCCGTCTCCGGGCCAATGGGAGGGACGGGCACGCGTTCGGAAGGCACACGTCCGGCCTCGCCGATGGGCTCCACCAGGAACGTGACGCGGCCGTCCAGGCCGGAGCGGATCAGGTCAATGCCGCGGTCCGCCTGGCCGATGTTCTCCACCACGACGTACTCAAGTTCGTCGTGCAGGAACTCCTCGGTGGCTTTTTCAAACTCGCCGTCCACCACCTCCACGAAGTCCGCCAGCACGCCGAGCGGCTTCAGGTCTGGCGCGCGCCCCTTCTCCACGGCCGTGAAGAGGCTCTTCACCGACTCCGTGGTGTAGGCGCGATGCGAGATCACTTCCTCGAGCGAGTCCTTACGCGCCTTCAGGCGGGACGTCTCGCCACGAAGCAGATCCAACTGCTTGCGAGTTTCCGCGGCCCGTGTGCGGCGCACGGACAACTCCTCTTCCACGCCCTTCCGCCGTTCGGCAATCGACTCCAACTGCAACTGCCGGGCGGCGAGTTTCTCGCTCACTTCGGCACGCGCCTTTTCCGCTCGCTCCAGGTCGGCCTGGGCGGTCTCCTCTTCCTTCATCGCGCGCGCGGTGTCGCGCTCCAGGCTGGCGAGATAGGTTTCGATCTGCGCCAACTGGTTCTTGAGCGCCGACGATTCGCCCAGCAGCCGCAAGACCTGCTGGCGCGCCGCCTCGACACCGCGCTCGCGATCGCGAAGACGCCCCTGAAGCACTTCGCGTTCCTCGTTCTTCGCCGTCAGGCGGCGGCGCGCTTCTTCCGCCTGGTGCTCCAACTCCGTGAGCCTGGTGGCGTGCGCTTCCAACTCCTGCGCGTACAACTCCCGCCGCCGCTCCAACTCCGCGCCCTCGGTTTCACCCTGCTCCAGCCGCTGCTCGATCGACTGGACCTGCCGCGCCTGGGATTCCAACCGGCCGCGCGTGCGCTCGGCGTCCACGCGCAGTTCGGCCAGTTTGCGCCGCTCCTCGGTCAGTTCGCCCTCGGTGCGAAAGCACGCTTCCTGCAGCGCCGATTGCTCTTTCTCTTTTCCCGCCACCTCGGCGGAGAGGGTTTGAAACTCGGTTGTCGCCAGGTTCAGTTCGATGGCCGTCTTGGCCGCCTCGCGTTCCAACATGCGGAAACGTCCGGCCAACGCCAGCTTCAACTGGCCCACCAGCTCCGTCTTCAACTCCTCATAGCGTTTGGCTTTCGCCGCCTGCCGCTTGAGCGAGTTGACCTGGCGCGAGACTTCCTCGAGGATGTCAAACACGCGCGCCAGGTTTTGTTTTGCGCCTTCGAGCTTCGCTTCGGCGAGACGCCGTTTGGTCTTGAAGCGGGTGATGCCCGCCGCTTCCTCGATCACGGCGCGGCGGTCACCCGGCTTCGAACTCAGAATCTGGCCGATGCGCCCCTGCTCGATGATGGCGTACGACTCGGGTCCCAGGCCCGTTCCCATGAACAGGTCCTGGATGTCCCGCAACCGCGCCAGCTTTCCGTTGACCAGGTATTCGCTTTCACCCGACCGGAACAGCCGGCGCGTGATGGTGATCTCCCGCGGCTTGCTTTCGACCGTGTGTCCATTCGACGTGTGCCCGTTCGCGTGCCCGTTGGTATGCCCGTTGGCGTGACCGTTCGCATGCCCGTTGGCGTGACCGTTGGTATGCCCGTTCGCCTTGGCCACTTCCGCCAGCGGAAGTTCCTGGTGAGCGTCCGGGTCCACCAACGTCATGGTGACCTGCGCCAGCCCGAGCGGCTTGCGATCCCGCGTTCCGGCGAAGATCACGTCTTCCATGCGCGCGCCGCGCAGGCTCTTGGCGGACTGCTCGCCCAGAACCCAGCTAATCGCGTCGCTCAGGTTGGACTTGCCGCAGCCGTTCGGCCCAACCACGGCCGCGATGCCCGAGCCGTGGAAGCGCATCTCCGTCCGATCGCAGAACGACTTGAAGCCCTGGATCTCGACGCGTTTCAGTTTGAGCAATGGCTCACCCCTTCAGAGACACTTCGTTCGGACTTCCGGGAGCCGCGGCGCCGGCACTGCAAAAGTCGCCGTGAAACTCCCGCTCGGGGGATGACCCCATAGTAAACGCGTCTGGCGGGAAAGTAAAGCAGGAAGACTACGAAAGAATGTTGTCCTTGCGGGGTGACCACTAGATCTTGTGGTGAGTATCTTCGCTGCTGACTCTACCGCTGGCACGTGTCGTGCCGGTCGAGCCTCCCTTTCGCCTCCTCTTCTCCTTCTATTGCAATGATTTCGAAGGCAAATTCCCCAAAATGGGTGTTGCAATTCAGCATCGTAGCACCTTACACTCGGTTGTGGCCAGAAACTGGTCGATTAGTGGTCGAAAGGTGCTGAGCGAAAGAGCAGGCTAACGTGGACGAGAACGGCGCCAATCCGACGGCCGTGGTGGAAGCCCCCCGGGGTTTCTACCCTGGGCGTGTCGACGACAAAGGGCGTCTGAAGCTCCCCGTGAAGTTCCAGGAATACCTTGCAAGTCTCTCTGACAAAAGGCTTTTTGTGACAAGCCTGGGCGATGACATAGCTCGAATATATCCCAACTCGGTCTGGAAGCAGAATGAAAAGTTCTTTGAGAGCTTTACTGAAGATCCCGACACGGCGGAGAGGATTTCGTTCTTTGCCGACGCTTACGGTTCGGACACGGAAATGGATGCGCAGGGCCGGGTACTGCTCTCGCCGGAACTGCGGCGCGCGCTGAACCTTGAGAACACGGCGGTCCAGGTGAAGGCCTACCGGGGGCACATTCATGTGTACAGCCAGGCGATGTACGACCAGTTCCTGGCGTCCTCGGCGGGCAACCTGAAATCGGATCTGCGGGCGCTGCAGCGCAAAGGTTTGGTTGGGTGATCGTGACGTATGTGGCACATCCCGGTTCTGCCGGACGAGACGCTCGCCGGGCTGGCCGTGCGGCCGGACGGCGAGTACATCGACGCGACCGGAGGGCTGGGCGGGCATACGGGTTTGATTGCGCAGCGGCTGACGTCCGGGCATGTGACGTCGTGCGACCGCGACGGGGAATCGCAGGCGATGGCGCGTGCGAACACGGCGCAGTGGGCGGAGCGGATCCGGTTCGTGGCCGCGCGTTTTTCGGAACTGCCGGCGAAGTTGGGCCTGCTGGGCCTGCTGCCGGCCGACGGCTTGGTGGCGGACCTCGGCGTAAGCCGCTACCAGTTGACGGAAGCGGACCGCGGCTTTTCGCTGATGAACGAGGGGCCGTTGGACATGCGGATGGACCGTTCGCGCGGGGAGACGGCGGCGGACATCGTGAATTTTTCCTCGGAACGAGAGCTTGCCGATTTGATTTATCAACTCGGCGAGGAAAGGAGGTCGCGGAGGATAGCCAGAGCGATCGTACGCGCGCGGCCGCTTCGAAGCACCTTGCATTTGGCGAGTGTGATCGAAGAGGCCGTGCCGCGCACGGGCCGGCTGCATCCGGCGACCCAGACGTTCATGGCGTTGCGGCTGGCCGTGAACGAGGAACAGCAGGAGTTGGACGAGTTGCTGCAAGCGCTGCCCGCGCTGGTGAAGCCGGGCGGGCGTGTGGTGGCGATTTCGTTCATGTCGCTCGAGGACCGGAAGGTCAAACAGGCCTTCCAGGCGCTGGCGCGCGAGGGGCGGGCGGAGGTGCTCACCCGGCACGTCGTGGTTCCGGGCGACGAGGAGATTGAAGCAAACCCGGCTTCGCGGAGCGCGAAGTTGAGGGTGCTCGAAATGGCGGCTCGGCAGGACAGCGGGGGAAGGTGAACGGCGATGGCGAGTTTGGCGACAGTCTACGACCGGTTGATGACGATCGGACGGCGCACGAAGGAAGAGGCCGACGTGATGCCCGTGGAGCGCGACGAGTACGTCTTGCGCCCCTTGCCGAACGAAGACGTTTTCCTCTTCGCGAAGCCCATTGACAACTCGCAGGTGGTGAGGCAGCACGACCCCGCGGCGCGGCGGACCGCGGTGCGCTCCATTCTGGTGGCCTGCTCCGTGTCGACGTTTCTGATTCT
This sequence comes from Bryobacteraceae bacterium, assembly GCA_031969915.1. GTDB lineage: Bacteria > Acidobacteriota > Terriglobia > Bryobacterales > Bryobacteraceae > DALYJJ01. Next base: position 40,183 of record DALYJJ010000032.1, read on the forward strand.
GCTGCTGCTGCCGAACGCCTACGGCTTGCTGGCCGGCTATCAGATCGAGCGCCTGCGGACGGACAACGAAAAGCTGACCGCCGCCTACAAGGCGCTGGAGATCGAAGAAGCGAAGTTGATCACGCCGCAGCGGCTGGAAGAACTGGCGCGGATGCAACAGTTGGTGGACCCGGCGCCGGGGAGCGTGGTCTACCTGGAGCCCAAGGCCGAGGGTTCCGTTGCGATGCACGTCAAGTAGTTTGGCGCCGGAAAGGCGGACGAGTTTCATATTCCGTGGGTCCACACGCGTACCGGCAAGCGCTCCCTTGGGTAGCGCTTGCCGCTTTTTTGCATTTCCGATGGCGATAGGGTTCTGGGCGTGAAGCGAGATCCTCAAACTCAGGCGAACCGGCGGCTCTTGGGGATCGCTCTGTTCTGCGCCGTGTGGACAGTGGCGATTCTCGCCCGGCTGTTCTACCTGCAGGTGCTGTTCCATGCGGATTATGTGCGCGTGGCGAGGCAGCAGCAAACCAAGGTCGCCGAGGCGCCGGCGCGGCGGGGCGGCATTATCGACCGCGACGGAGCGAAGCTGGCTCTGACGGTGCCCGCCGAATCGGTGTGCGTGAATCCGCTGCGCGTCCCCGACCGGCCAACCGCGGCCACCGTGTTTTCGCGCGTGCTGGGACTTGACCGGAACCAGTTGCTCGTCAGACTCGAAACGGCCTTTCAACAAAAACGCGGTTTCGTGTGGATTCACCGGAAAGCGACGCCGGAGCAGATCGCGAGTCTACGGAGTCTGCCCTTCGATTGGATCGAGTACCGGCAGGAGAACCTGCGGCAGTATCCGAACGGGCGGATGGCGGCGCACGTTCTGGGAAGCGTGGACCACTCAGGCAAGGGAAGCGCCGGCATCGAGATGAGCCTGAACCCGGCGCTGTATGGGAAGCCCGGCTTGCTGCGCCTGCTCACCGATTCGCGGCAGAACGGGTACGGCTCGGAAGTGGTGGAGAAGCCGCAGGCGGGCGTTTCGGTGCGCCTCACCATCGATTCACGGATTCAATATGCGGCCGAGCACTACCTGGCAGAGGCGGCCGTCGAGAACCGCTGCCCTACGGGAAGCATCGTCGTGATGGACCCGTACACGGGCGATATTCTCGCGATGGCGAACTATCCGGACTTCGATCCCAACGAGCCGCCGGATTCGCGCGAGGAGTTGCACGCGCGGCAGAACCTTTCGGTTTCGGCGCCCTACGAGCCCGGCTCCGTGTTCAAGGTCATCACCATGGCGGCGGCCTTGGAGACGACCAACCTGCGGCCGGAGACGATGATGGATTGCGGCAACGGTCGCATCGTGCTGTTCAAGCGGGTGATTCGGGACCACCATCCTTACGGCGCACTGAGCTTCGCCGACGTGCTTGCGAAGTCGAGCAACGTGGGCACGATCCGTGCAGGCCTGAAGGTAGGGGAAGCGAATATGCACGACTACGTGCGGCGCTTCGGCTTCGGGCAGCGGACGGGCGTGCCGCTGCCGCACGAATCGCCGGGCATGGTCTGGCCGCTGCACCGCTGGCGTGCCACCTCGCTCGGTTCGGTGGCGATGGGCCATGAATTGATCACCACGAACCTGCAACTGGCGCGGGCCACCGCGGTGATCGCCAACGGAGGCCTGCTCATCAAGCCGAGGATTGTGCTCGCGAGGATCAACGCCGACGGCTCGGAGTCCGCGGAACCCCTGGAAAAAGGGGCGCGGGTGATCAAGCAGGAAACGGCGGGGACGTTGGCGTCGATGATGGAAGGGGTGGTTCGCAAGGGGACGGGAAAGGCCGCGCAGCCGGTCGGCTACAGCGCGGGCGGCAAGACCGGCTCGGCGCAGATCTACGATCCGAAGACGGGCCGCTACACGCACCAGTACAACGCGTCGTTCGCGGGTTTTGCTCCCGCCAACAATCCGCGCATCGTGGTGGTGGTGACGCTGAACGGGTCGACGAAGTTCGGCGGTCTGGTGGCGGCGCCGGTGTTCAAGCAGGTGGCCGCCGCGGCGCTGCGCGTGCTCGACGTTCGCAAGGATCTGCCGGACGAGCTACCCGATAGCAAAGAGCCGCTGCTGGCGATGAACGACCTTCCGCCGGCCTTCGAGGAAGACAACGTGGCGGAACCCGCGGCTCCGCCGGCGCCCGTTCTGCAGCCCGCGGTGGTGGACCAGGAGACGGGGCCGCGCTTCCTTGCCGGCCCGAAAGTTCCCGCGTTTGTCGGCAAGTCGCTGCGGCGGGTGCTTGAGGAATCGGCTTCGAACGGCATTCCCGTGGAGTCCGTCGGCTACGGAATCGCCCGCGCCCAGACGCCTGCGCCCGGAACCATCCTGCCGCCCGGTGAGCGCGTAAGGATTCAGTTTGCGAGGTGAGCTTGCGATGACAGTGCAAGAACTCCTCGACGGCATCGAACTCACCAGCGAGATCCCGGCGGCCTTGCGTTCCACCGAGGTCTCGGGACTCGAATACGACTCCCGCCGAATTGGCGCGGGCCAGATCTTCTTCGCTTTTCCCGGGGCCAAGGTGGACGGCCGCGTTTTCGCGGGCAAAGCCATCGAAAACGGCGCGCTTGCCGTGGTCAGCGAATTGCCCGCTCCGGACGGCTTTGAGGGTGCGTGGCTCCAGGCGAAGCACGGGCGCACTGCGCTTTCGCTCGCCGCCCGCCGGTTCTATGGTTATCCGGACAAACGCCTGCGGCTTACCGGAATCACGGGAACCAACGGCAAGACGACCACCACTTACCTGATCGATTCGGTTCTCCGGGCTTCCGGCGCGGTCACGGGCATCGTCGGCACCATCGAGTACCACGTCGCCGGCGAACGTCGCGCCGCCGTAAACACCACGCCGGAATCGCTCGACCTGATGCGGCTCTTCGTGGAACTCGAGAGCCGCGGCGGCACGCACGTCGCGATGGAGGTTTCCTCGCACGCCCTGGCACTTCGCCGCGTCTATGGTCTGGAGTTTCACACTGCGGTGTTCTCCAACCTGACGCGCGACCACCTCGACTTCCACCTCACAATGGAAGCCTACTTCGCGGCCAAGCACGCGCTGTTCGAGGGCGCGGGCGCGCGCGCTCCGCTCTGGTCGATCGTCAATCGCGACGACGAGTACGGACGGCGCATCCAGCCGGGCGCGGGTTCGCGGGTGCTCTCCTACGGAATCGAAGGCGGCGACGTTCGTCCCGAGAAGCTGGCGTCCGGTTTCGACGGCCTGCGCTTCCGCCTGGTCCATCCCGGCGGTTCGTTCGAAGTCTCATCGCCGCTGGTGGGCCGCATCAACGTGTACAACGTGCTGGCCGCTTGCGCGGCGGGACTGAGCCTGGGCGTCTCCGGCGAGGCGATCGCGGCGGGCATCGCCTCCTGCCGCGCGGTGCCCGGCCGATTCGAACGGGTGGAGCGGGGGCAGCCGTTCTTGGTGGTCGTGGACTACGCTCACACCGACGACGCGTTGCGGAATGTCCTCGCCGTTGCCCGGGCGCTCAATCCGCGCCGCTTGATCACGCTCTTCGGTTGCGGCGGAGACCGCGACCGCGCGAAGCGGCCGTTGATGGGCCGCGCCGCCGCGGAGGGCAGCGATTACGTGATTCTGACTTCGGACAACCCTCGTACCGAAGACCCGCTCTCCATCATGAACGACGCGCTGGTGGGGTTGCGCCGCTGCGACACGCCGCACGCCATTGAGCCGGACCGCGCAAAGGCGATACGGCTCGCTCTCGCCGAAGCGCGGCGTGGCGATATTGTCGTGCTCGCCGGCAAAGGCCACGAGACCTACCAGGAAATCGCGGGCGTCAAACACTCTTTCGACGATCGGGAAGTGGCGCGCCGGGTGCTTGCGGAAATGGGGTACCAGCCGTGAGACTCGCGCTCCAGGAGATCGCCGCCGCCATCGGCGCCGCGCCCCCGGCGAACGACGCGGTTGCCACGGGCTTCAGCACCGATACGCGCACTCTCCAGCCAGGCGACGTGTTCTTCGCGCTGAAGGGTCCGAACCACGACGGCAACCGGTACGTTTCGACGGCTTTTAGCAAGGGCGCTCTTGCCGCGGTGGCGGAGATGGAGGGCGTCGGGATCCTTACCGTTCCCGATGCCCTCTCCGCTCTACAGAAAGTGGCCGCTTTCGCGCGAACGCGCTGGGGCGGTGTGGTGGTGGGGATCACCGGCAGCGCCGGAAAGACGACCACCAAGGACATCGTTGCGCGCATGCTCGCGTCCGCCTTGCCCACCGGCAAGACGATGGGCAACTTCAACAATCACGTCGGCGTGCCGCTCTCGATCCTGGGCATCCCCGGCGAGGCGCGCGTGGCCGTGATCGAGATCGGCATGAACCATGCCGGCGAGATCCGCGACCTGTCAACCATTGCCCAGCAAACCATTGCCCTGGTGACCAATGTCGGTTACGCGCACGTCGAGAATTTCCCGGACGGGATCGAAGGCATCGCCCGCGCCAAGCGGGAACTGGTCGAGGCTCTTCCCGCCGGCGGCCTCGCGATCCTGAATCTCGACGACCACCGGGTGGCGCAGTTCGCCGCGGCGCATCCTGGCCCCACGCTGACCTTTGGTCTGAGCGAAGGCGCGGACTACCGGGCCACGGACGTTCGCGAAGCCGGGCCGGGCATGTGGTTCCGGGCCTGCGGCGTCGAGTTCCACTCCCCGTTGGCTGGTCTGCACAACGTGCGCAACGTTCTCGCAGGGTTGGCGGTAGCCGGCCACTTCGGTATTGAGCCCGAGGCGCTCCGCGACGTGGCCGCCGCATTGGCCCCCGGGAAGATGCGCGGCGAGCGCCTTGTGCGCAACGGCATCACGATTTACGACGATTGCTATAACGCGAACCCGGAGGCGATGCGCGCCATGCTCGACGTGCTCCGCGGAACGCCCGCCCGCCGGCACATTGCCGTGCTGGGTGAGATGCTCGAACTCGGTCGCCTGGCCGAGAGCCTGCACCGCGACGTAGGCAGTTACGCCGCGCGTGTGGGAATACCCGTGCTTGTTGGGATACGCGGCGCCGCTCGTTACGCTGTGGACGCAGCGATCGCTGAAGGTGTCGAGACCGACGCCGCGTACTTTTTCGACGAGCCCGAACCGGCCGGGGACAAACTGAAGGAAATCGCCCGCGAAGGCGACGCGATCCTGTTCAAGGGCTCGCGGGGCACCCAAGTGGAGCGGGCCCTGGAAAGGTTCTTGGGGTAGCGCGCGATGCTGTACTGGCTTCTCTATGAGTACCTGCAGCCGATGTTCGGCCCGCTGCGCCTGTTCGGCTATGTCACATTCCGCGTCGCGTTTGCGAGCTTGACGGCTTTGTTCCTCTGCGTTGTTCTGGGACCCTGGATGATCCAGAAACTGCGCGAATTTCAAATCGGCCAGCACATCCGCGAAGAGGGACCCCGCTCTCATCAGAAGAAGGCCGGCACTCCGACCATGGGCGGCGTGCTGATCATCGTTTCCGTGATCGTTCCCACCGTGCTGTGGACCAACCTACGGAATCCCTATGTGTGGGTGGCGCTGCTCGGCCTGGTTTCCTTCGGCGCCATCGGCTTCTATGACGACGTCACCAAAGTCCGGAAAATGCGCAACCTCGGCCTTACCGCGCGAAAGAAGTTCGGACTGCAGGTGCTCGCCGCGCTCCTCATCGGCTTTATCCTGCTGGGTCTGCACGCGGTGGGCGGCTACTCCACGAACATGAACGTTCCGTTCTTCAAGGAATGGAAGCCGGACCTTCTGGTCAGCGCCTGGCTGAACTCTCCCTGGACCTACCCTCTGGCGTTTGTGTTCTTCTACGCGTTTCTGGTCTTCATCCTCGTGGGCACGGCCAACGCCGTGAATCTCACCGACGGACTGGACGGTCTGGCGATCGGATTGATGATCATTTCCGCCGGCGCGATGACCATCCTGTGCTACTTGAGCGGCCACCGCCTCCTCGGAGAGTACCTTGACCTCGCCCGTTTGCCGGGCGCGAGCGAACTGACGGTTTTTTGCGGAGCCCTGACCGGCGCCTCGATCGGCTTCCTCTGGTGGAATGCGCATCCGGCGCAAGTGTTCATGGGCGATGTGGGCTCGCTGTCGCTCGGCGGAGCGCTCGGAACGGTGGCCGTGATCATCAAGCAGGAACTGTTGCTTCCGTTCCTCGCCGGCGTCTTCCTGCTGGAGGCGCTGTCGGTCATCCTCCAGGTGGGCAGCTTCAAGCTGCGCGGAAAGCGCATCTTCAAGATGGCCCCGCTGCATCACCACTTCGAAGCGCTCGGTTGGCAGGAGGCGACGGTCATCACGCGCTTCTGGATCGCGGGCCTGGTGCTGGCGCTTTTCGCGCTCACCACGCTCAAGCTGAGGTAACCGTGGTGCAGCGAATCGACGGCGCGAAGGTACTGGTGGTGGGCATGGCGAAGAGCGGGATCGCGGCAGCCGGCCTGTTGCTCGATCGCGGTGCGCGCGTGTTGGCCACCGATGCGAAGGCCGTCGACGGCCTGCCTTTCCCATTCCGCCGCCAGTCCGCGGAGGTCTTCGATGGCCACGACCTGATCGTCGTCTCTCCCGGCGTGCCCACCGATCTCCCGGACCTGGAGAACGCCAGGCGGCGCGGCGTGCCGGTGATCGGCGAAGTGGAACTCGCGGGCTACTTCCTGCAGGGCCCGGTGATCGGCATCACCGGCAGCAACGGCAAGACCACCACTACCGCGCTCACCGGCCACCTGTTGAAGAACTCCGGTGTGCCCTGCCAGGTGGGCGGCAACATCGGCGTACCGCCTACGGCGATGGTCCCGTCTTCCCGGGCGGGACAGTGGAACGTGCTCGAGTTATCGAGCTTCCAACTCGAGACCGTCTTCGCGTTCCGCGCCCACATCGGCGCCGCTCTCAATGTCACGCCCAACCACTTGAACCGCCACCACACTTTTGAGAACTACGCCGCCGCGAAGTCCCGGCTGTTCTTGAACCAACTGCCCGGCGACCACCGGATCCTGAACCGCGACAACACGACCACGCGGTCTTACGAAGCCATCGGCCAGGGCAGCACGGTCTGGTTCGGCGAGGGCGCAGAATGCCGGGTACGGTTCGACGGCGCGTGGATTCATCTGGACGGCAGACCGCTGGCTGCCGCGCAGGATCTGCAGATCCGCGGGCGCCACAACGTCGAGAACGCCATGGCCGCCGCCGCGGCGGCACACCTGGCGGGCGCATCGACAGGCGCGATTGCGGCGGCCATCACCACGTTCAAGGCGGTGGAGCACCGGCTGGAGTACGTCGCGACGGTACGCGGCGTGGCGTTCTATAACGACTCGAAAGCTACCAGCGTGGACGCCACCGAGAAGGCGGTGGCGACCTTCGCGGGCGGGCTCTGGCTCATTCTGGGTGGACAGGACAAGGGCGCCCCGTATACGCCGTTGCGCACCGCGCTCCAGGAGAAGGCGCGCGGCGTGCTGCTCATCGGTGAAGCCGCTCCCAAGATCGCGGCTGACCTTTCCGGCGCCGCGCCGCTGTTCGAAGCGGGCACCATCGAAGCCGCCGTGCGCACCGCGTTCGAAAAGGCGGCGCCGGGCGACACCGTCCTGCTCGCCCCCGCCTGCGCCAGCTTCGATCAGTTCACCAGTTACGAAGAGCGCGGCCGGGCTTTCAAGTCACTCGTCAAGGCGCTGGAGGAGTAGCATGGCCAAATTCAAACCGGATTGGATTCTCTTCCTGACCGTGGTCGCCATGGTGGCCTTCGGTCTGGTTGTCGTCTACAGCGCCTCCTCGGTGGTCGCCGAGGTCAAGTTCAAACAGCCCAGCTACATGTTCACCGCGAAGCAGGGCGCCTTCGCCGTGGCCGCGCTCGGGCTGATGCTCTGGATCAAAGGCAAGGACTATCGCGAACTCTGCACGCCCACCTGGGCGTTCGCCACGCTCGGCGTTGTGTTGACGCTGCTCCTGGTGGCCTACGCCGCGGACGGCAAGAACCACCGCTGGATCCGCTACGGCCCCGCGCAGTTGCAGCCTTCGGAATTTGCCAAGCCCGCTCTGGCGCTGTTCCTGGCCTATTTCGTCACCCGCCGCGCGCGGGCGATCAATGACCGGCACACGCTGGCCCAAGCGGGGCTTGCGCTCATGGTTCTGGCGTTCACGGTGGTGGTCGCCGACTTCGGCACCGCCGTCGTCCTGGTCGCGATGGCGAGCACCGTCTTTTTCGTCGCGGGCCTCGAAAAACGCTATCTCATCGCCGCCGGCATGGCAGGCCTGGTGCTCGCCGGAGCGGCCATCGCCAGCAAGCCGTACCGTTTGAACCGCATGATTCAGTACTTCGATCCCGAGTACACGCTCATCGACCGGTTCAACCCGGGCGGCCAGATTCGCCGCTACGCGTCGGGCACTCTCACCACGCGCGACACTGCCTACCAAGGCTTTCAATCGCGCATTGCGGTGAGCACCGGCGGCAGCCTCGGCCAGGGCCTGATGCAGGGCAAGCAGAAGTTGATGTTCCTGCCCGAGGCGCACACGGACTTCATCTACGCCGTGGTCGGCGAGGAACTCGGTTTTCTCGGCTGTTCCGCGCTACTGGCCGGGTACCTGGTGATCCTGTGGCGCGGCTTCCGCATCTACCTGACGGCCACCGACCCCTTCGGAAAACACCTTGCCCTCGGCGTGACCGTAACGGTGGTGGTGCAAGCGCTGATCAATATCAGCGTCGTGCTCGACATGGGGCCCACCAAGGGCATACCGCTTCCGCTGATCAGCTACGGCGGCAGTTCTCTGCTCAGCACCCTGATCCTGCTCGGGCTTCTGATGAGTGTCAGCGAAAGGACACCCGAGCCCGCGCGATGAGCGTGTTCTTCATGGCCGGCGGCGGTACCGGCGGGCATGTGGTTCCCGGCCTGGCCGTAGCCGCGGAGTTGAAAAGGCGTGGCCATGAACCCGTGTTTATCGGAACGAAGAAGGGTTACGAAGCGAAGCTGGTGCCGCCCGCCGGCCATCGCATCGAGTGGATCGAAATCGGAGGTTTGAACCGCGTTGGGTTCGCTCAGACCATGCGCACGCTCTGGCAGCTACCGCTCAGCACGCTGCGAGTGGCCTCACGCATGCGGCGGGAGCGGCCAGCCGGGGTCTTCAGCATGGGCGGCTATGTGGCGGGGCCGGTAATGCTGGCTGCGCGCATGCTGCGAATACCGGTGATTCTGATGGAACCAAACGCCATGCCCGGGCTCACCAGCCGCCGTATGTCGCGCTGGGTGGAGAGCGCGCTGTTGAGCTTTGAAGAGGCCGCTCCGTACTTCCCCGGGGATCGTACGGAGGTCACGGGCCTCCCCGTCCGTGAAGCGTTCTTCGCGCTGCCCGCCAAACCCCGCGGGGACACGCTGACGGTGCTGATCACAGGGGGCAGCCGCGGATCCCGGACCCTGAATCGCGCGGCGCGGGAGAGCTGGCCGCTGTTTGAGGGCAAGCCGGTTCGCCTGATTCATCAAACGGGCCCGGACGACTACGAGGGCACGGCGCGCGATTTCGCGGTGACGGGCCTTCACGGCGAGGTTCACGCGTTCATCGCCGATATGCCCGCGGCCTACGCGCAAGCCGACCTCGTCGTCTCGCGCTCCGGCGCGGGTGCGGTGGCGGAACTGGCCGCGGCGGGCAAGCCTTCGCTTCTGGTCCCATTTCCCTTCGCCGCCGACGACCACCAGTTTCACAATGCCCAGGCGCTTGCCGGCTGCGGCGCGGCGCGCGTGGTTCGGGATGAGGAGTTGACGGGCGAGCGGTTGGCAAAAGAGGTTCTGGCCATGGCGGCGCCGGGCGCCCTGGAGCGGATGGGCGAGGCGGCGCGCCGGCGGGCGCGGCCGGGCGCGGCGCAACGCGCGGCGGATTTGCTGGAAAGCCTTTCCTTTCCGCCGCACTCGTGAAACAATTGGGGATAAAAATGTTTTTGAGCCCTCAGCCCATCCACTTCACCGGAATCGGTGGGATCGGTATGTCCGGGCTGGCCGAAATCCTGCTGCGGTCCGGGTTCCCGGTGAGCGGTTCCGACCTCCAGCGCAATGCGAACACAGAGCGGCTGTCGGCGCTGGGCGCCCGCATCGAGCAAGGCCATCGGGCCGAGTATCTCGGGGCCGCCACCGCCCTGATCGCCTCCTCCGCCGTCAGCGCCGCCAACGAAGAGGTCGCGGAGGCCCGCCGCCGCGGGATCCCCGTGGTTTCGCGGGGCGAACTGCTGGCGGAACTGATGCGGCCTCAATTCGGCATCGGTGTGGCGGGCAGTCACGGCAAGACCACAACCACGTCGATGATCGCCTCCGTGCTGTTGGAGGCGGGGCTGGATCCGACGGTAGTGGTCGGCGGAAAGCTCGATGTTCTCGGAGGTTCGAACGCCCGCCTGGGCTCAAGCCAGTACTTTGTGGCCGAAACGGACGAAAGCGACGGATCGTTCCTTTTGCTGAACCCGATCCTCGCGGTGGTGACGAACATCGACCGCGAGCACGTCGACTACTATCCGACCATGGACGCGGTTCGGGACGCCTTCCGTCGCTTCGTGGCGAAGGTGCCGTTCTACGGCGCCGTGGTGGCCTGCGCCGACGACGCGAACGTCCGCGAGGTGGTGGCGCAAGCGCGGGGGCGCGTGATCACTTACGGACGCAGCGCCGGGGCCCGGCGCCGCATCTCCAGCGAATTCGCCGGAGGCATGGGATCGAACTTCGTTTTGGAGGGGGTTGGACAATTCCACGTCGGCGTGCCGGGTGCGCACAACGTTCTGAACGCCGCCGCTACCGTGGCCGCAGCGCTTGAACTGGGCGTCGGCGTTGAGCCCATCCGAACGGCTCTTGCCAACTTCCGCGGCGCCGGCCGGCGCTTCGAGCGCAAAGGCGAGGCCGCCGGCGTCACCGTGATCGACGATTACGGACACCATCCAACGGAAGTCGCGGCCACGCTCGAAGCCGCTCGGGCGGCGGGTTTCGCGCGGGTACACGTTCTCTTCCAGCCCCACCGCTACACGCGCACGCAGGCTTTGCTGGACGAGTTCGCGGGCTGCTTCGAGGCGGCGGACACGGTCACGGTGCTCGACATCTACGCTGCTTCCGAGCCGCCGATTCCGGGCGTCACGGGCCAGGCGCTGGCCGCGCGCATCCCGGGGGCTCGCTACGCGCCGGCCATCGACGACGCGGTAGCC